>NZ_BAAHAA010000032.1:0-35026 GCF_054777915.1 Nocardioides marmoraquaticus
GACGGCCTCGAGGTCGGCCGCCGCGACGGCGAGCGCCGCCACCGGACGACGCAGCCGGGCGAGGTCGAGCCGGCGGTCGGGCTCGTGCGGCGGCGGCCTCCCGGCCGAGGCGGCGGGAGCCGGCTCGCGGGTCTGCTGCACGACGGTCGACACGGTGAGCCAACTTACGGCCGGGCACCGACGTGCCTCACCTGGTTTTCCCCGGACCCGTGCCGACGGTCGGGGCGGCGTACGGCGCGGTGCTGGCCCCGGGGGCCCGGAGGGTCCACGATGTGCCTGACGAGGACCGCTCAGGCTCCTCTCAGGGAGGACGACATGTCCAGCGACACCGACCGCACCGCCACCGACGACGCCGCCCGCCCGCCGGGCCAGCAGCACGGCACCGAGCTCAAGCGGGTGATGGGCCCGGGTCTGCTGCTGCTCTTCATCGTCGGCGACATCCTGGGAGCCGGTGTCTACGCCGTCACCGGTCGCCTGGCCGGTCAGGTCGGCGGCATCGCGTGGCTGCCGTTCCTCGTGGCCTTCTCGGTCGCCACGCTGACGGCCTACTCCTACCTCGAGCTGGTCTGCAAGTACCCCCGCGCCGCCGGCGCCGCGCTGTACACGCACAAGGCCTTCGGCATCCACTTCGTCACGTTCCTGGTGGCCTTCACCGTGATGTCGTCGGGCATCACCAGTGCGTCGACGTCGTCGGGCCTGCTGGCGAGCAACCTGCTCATCGGCGTCGAGGAGCTCGTGCCCGGCACGCCCACCGGTGACACCGCCACCCTGGTCACGGCGCTCGTCTTCATGGTCGTGCTCGCGCTGATCAACCTGCGGGGCGTCGGCGAGAGCGTGAAGTTCAACGTCGTGCTGACCCTGATCGAGATCACCGCCCTGGCCATCGTGATCGGGATCGGGTTCATCGTCATCGCTGGTGGTGACTCCGACGTCAGCCGCATCACCGTCTTCGAGAACCCCGACGACAAGGGTCTCTTCGCCGCGGTCACCATCGCCACGGCCATCGCGTTCTTCTCGATGGTCGGCTTCGAGGACTCCGTCAACATGGTGGAGGAGACCAAGGACCCCGCCCGGATCTTCCCGAGGATGATGTTCACCGGCCTGGGCATCGCGGTGATCGTCTACATGCTCGTCGCGGTCTCGGTCATCGCCGTGATCCCGGCCGGGCAGATCGCCGAGCCGCAGAACCCCGAGGCAGGCATCCTGCTCGACGTCGTGCGCATCGGCGCCCCGGACGTGCCGATCGACTCGATCTTCCCCTTCCTCACCGTCTTCGCCGTGGCCAACACCGCCCTCATCAACATGCTCATGGCGAGCCGCCTCGTCTACGGCATGGCCAAGCAGCAGGTGCTGCCCAAGCCGTTGGCGGTCGTGAGCCCCCGCAGTCGGGCCCCGTGGGCCGCGATCGGCTTCACCACCGTCATCGCGCTGGTGCTCATCACCGTGGTGCGGCTGCAGAGTGAGAACACCGTGGTCGCCGCCCTCTCCGGCACCACCGCGCTGCTCCTGCTCGCGGTCTTCGCGATCGTCAACATCACCGTGCTGGTGCTGCGCCGCGACCCCGGCCCCGAGGGCGCCTTCCGGGCGCCGACCTGGGTGCCCGTCGTGGGCGCGACGGCCTGCCTCTACCTGCTCGGCCCGTGGGCCCGGCTGGAGGCCGACATGATCCAGTACAAGATCGCCGGCGGGCTGCTGCTCCTCGGCGTGGTGCTGTGGGTGGTGACGGTCGTCGCCAACAAGATCACCGGCACCGACCCGACGCAGTTCGAGGACGTCGAGCACCTGGCCGACTGAGCCCCGTCCACGGGACGCCCGCGATTCGGAGGGCGCGGCGGCGCGCCCGTAGCATGGAGCGGTGTCCGTCGCAGTTCCTGACCTCGCTTCCCTGCACGCCATCGGGGCCGCGCAGCAGCCGTCGTACCCCGACCGCGGGGCCGTCGACGGCGCCGTCGCCCGCCTCCGCTCGATGCCGCCGCTGGTCTTCGCCGGCGAGTGCGACGAGCTGAAGGGCAAGCTGGCCGAGGTCGCGCGCGGCGAGGCGTTCCTGCTGCAGGGCGGCGACTGCGCCGAGACCCTGGCGGGCGTCACCGCCGACAACGTCCGCAACAAGCTGCGGGTGCTGCTGCAGATGGCGGTCGTGCTGACGTACGCCGGCTCGGTCCCGGTGGTCAAGCTCGGCCGCCTGGCGGGGCAGTACGCCAAGCCGCGCTCGTCGGACTTCGAGACCCGCGACGGCGTCACGCTGCCGGCCTACCGCGGCGACGCGGTCAACGGCTTCGACTTCACCGAGTCCTCGCGCGTGCCCGACCCGCAGCGGCTCGTCGACGTCTACCACGCCTCGGCCGCCACGCTGAACCTCGTGCGCGCCTTCGTCACCGGCGGCTACGCCGACCTGCGCCAGGTGCACACCTGGAACACCGACTTCGTGCTGGGCTCCGACGTGGGCCGTCGCTACGAGCAGCTCGCCGGCGAGATCGACAAGGCGATGTCGTTCATGTCGGCCATCGGCGTCGACCCCGAGGAGCTGCGCCGGGTCGACTTCCACTCCAGCCACGAGGCGCTGGTGCTGGAGTACGAGCACGCGATGACCCGTACCGACAGCCGCACCCAGCTGCCGTACGACGTCTCGAGCCACTTCCTGTGGATCGGCGAGCGCACCCGCCAGCTCGACGGTGCCCACGTCGAGCTGATGAGCCGGATCCAGAACCCCATCGGGGTCAAGCTCGGACCGACCACGACGCCTGACGACGCGATCGCGCTCGCCGCCAAGCTCAACCCGCTCAACGAGCCCGGCCGACTCACCTTCATCACCCGCATGGGTGCGGGTCGGATCCGCGACGCGCTGCCCACGCTGCTCGAGAAGGTCACCGCGGCCGGCGTCGAGGCGGCGTGGGTGTGCGACCCGATGCACGGCAACACCTTCGAGGCCAGCTCGGGCTACAAGACCCGGCGTTTCGACGACGTCATCGAGGAGGTCCAGGGCTTCTTCGACGTGCACCGCGCGGCCGGCACGTGGCCCGGCGGCGTGCACGTCGAGCTCACCGGTGACGACGTCACCGAGTGCGTCGGCGGTGGCGAGGAGCTCGACGAGGCCGGCCTGGCCGACCGCTACGAGTCGGTCTGCGACCCGCGCCTCAACCGGGTGCAGAGCCTCGAGCTGGCCTTCCTCGTCGCCGAGATGCTGCGCAAGGCATGAGCCTCGTCCCGGGCGCTGCGCTCGTCGCCGGGACCGGTCCCGGCGTCAGCGGGCACCTCGCCCGGCTGCTGGCCGCCGAGGGTCGCGACCTCGCGCTGCTCGGCGCCGACGCCGACGTGCTCGCCACCCTCGCCGACGAGCTGGGCGCCACGGGCGTCCGGGTCGTCACCGCCGAGGTCGACCTGACCGACGACGCCGCCACGCGCACGGCCGTCGAGCAGACGGCGTCCGAGGTCGGCCCGCTCGCGCTGGTGCACGTCAACCCCAGCGCCTGGCGCGGTGCTGACCCGCTCGAGCTGGCGCCGGCCGACCTGCTCCTCGACGTCGCGCTCGGGGTCGGCGCGCTGCTGAGCGTGGTGCAGGCCGCCCACCCCCACCTCGCCGACGGCGCACGGGTCTCGGTGACCGGCAGCATGGCCGCCGACGAGCCGTCGTACGACGCGGCCTCGCTCGGCGTGCAGAAGGCCGGCGTCCGCAACCTGGTGCGCAGCCTCGACGCCCGGCTGGCCACCGAGGGCCGCCGAGCGGTGTCGGTGACGGTGCGCGGCGCGCTGGCCGACGAGGGACCCTTCTCGCACGCCGCGGTCGCCCGCGCCGTGCGCGCGGCGGTCGACCAGCCCGGCGACGACTGGCACGACGAGGTCCCCTACGAGGGCGGCGCCTGATGCCCCGCACCCGCACCCTCGAGGGCGAGCACCTGGACTTCTGGCGCGAGCGGCACCTGTGCACGCTGACCACCCTGGGCGCCGACGGCGACCCGCACGTCGTGCCCGTCGGCGCGGTCATCGATCTCGACGGCTCCGACGACGGGGAGCCCCGGGCCTGGGTGATCACCTCGGCGGGCGTGCAGAAGACGGTCAACGCCCGGCGCGACCCCCGGGTCGCGATCTGCCAGGTCGACGGCAGGCGGTGGTCGACCGTCTACGGCACCGCCGAGGTGCTCGACGACCCCGCGTCGGTGGCCGAGGCGGAGCGCCGCTACGCCGAGCGCTACCGCCAGCCACGCGAGAACCCGGAGCGGGTCGCGCTGCGGGTCAGCATCACGCGCGTCGTCGGCAACGTCTGAGGCGTCGGTCGTGTCCTGCGCGGTAGTCGACGTGCTCGACCTGGCCCACCAGCTCGAGCAGGTGGTCGTGGCCGAGGGCGACCGGTGGTCGGACCTCCGCGTCGCCGGGCGCACGTTCGGCTACGTCTGGCCGGCCACCGTGACGGTCGGCCTCAAGCAGCTGCTCGTGGAGCAGCGTGCCCTGGTGGCCGAGCGACCGGAGGTCTTCGAGGTGCAGTTCACCGCCGGCCGGTTCGGTTGGGTGGTGTGCCACCTCGAGCGGATCGAGCGCGACGAGCTGGCCGAGCTGGTCTTCGAGGCCTGGCGCCTGAGCGCGCCCGACGACCTCGTCGACACCCGGGCCGACCGGCTCCCCGTCTGACGCGGGTCTCGTGCCGGGCTCACGCGTCGTGGCGGGGGTCCTCCTGGGGGAACTCCTCGGCCACGGGGTGCGCGCCGCCGTCGGGCGAGCCCTGCGCGGCGTCGTACTCGCCCTCCGCGGCGGGGCCGTCGGTGCTCGACGAGGCGGCCTGCTCCTCCTCGGCGTCGTCGACGCGTCCGGCCAGGCCGTCGTCGGCTCCGGGAGTGCTCTCGCTCATGGGTCTCGCCTCTCGTCGTGCGGGTGGGGACAGACCACGGGCGTACCCGGGCGTCCGGGGGGCCACACGCCCGGTCGCTGACGCACCGCGGCCCCGGCGAGCGGGCGCTCGCCGGGGCCGCGGGGTGTGGCGGTGGTGCGTCAGGCGGTCAGCGGACCACCTTGACGGGGACGGCGGCGTAGCCGCTCACCACGTGGTCGCGCGACAGCGTCTTCTTGGCCGTCGTCGTGCCGCGCACCGTGAAGCTGGTCGCGAGGGAGGCGTTCTTGGCCTCGCCCTCGAGCCGCTTGATCGTCTCGGGCACGGTCTCGGCGATCTCGCCGCCGAGGATCTCCTCCTCGTACTCCTCGAAGAAGATCTCGGACTCGTCGAAGAAGTAGAACTCGTCCTCGCCGACGTAGCCGCCGCGCACCACGAGGCGGCCGGTGCGGCCGACCGACTTCTTCGACGCGGTCACCGGGACCTCGACGTACTGCGTGTCGGCGGTGCGGGAGTAGAGCTCGACCCTGACGTTCTGCGTGCTGCCGGCCTTGAGGACGACGGGCGAGGTGCGGGTGATCTGCTTCCACGCGCTCCCGACCTTGCGGTAGGTGCGGCCCACGCGCCACGTGTCGGCGGCGTCGCTCAGGGCGGTCTGCGTCGACAGGCCGGTGATGGTGACGGCCTCGGTCTCGTTGGACAACAGCGCGGACAGCTGCTGCGCGAGACGGGTCAGCGGCGCCGAGGCGACGTCGTAGGTGCTCGTGTAGACGTCGGAGAACTCGACGGTGAAGGGAGTGCCGTCGCGGCGTGCGCCCTCGATCGTCCACGACGCCGTCGCCGTGCCCTTGCCGGTGCGGTCGAGCGCGCGGTCACTGGCGGCGAAGGAGTTGGCGAGGCCCGCGTCGGCGACGAGGTCGCTGACGCTCACCCGGGTGGTGCCCCCGGCCTGGCGGCCGCGGTAGGTCGCGGCGGCCGTCACGTCGAAGTACGTCGGCAGCGAGCCGAGCACACCGGCGATGCCCGCGACCCGGTCCTGGTCGACGGTGCCGACCGGCGCGCCCGCGTTGGCGAGCTTGAAGCCGGCGAAGGTGCCGCCCGGCACGATCCCGACGGCGTCGGCCGCGTGCAGGCCGTAGGTGGAGTCGCCGGCGTAGTTGAAGGGGTGGCCGAAGGCGGTGACCTCGTCGCCGCAGACCTCGGTGACGGTGCCGGTGGCGCCGGCCGAGACGTAGCCGTGGCCGAGGGAGGCGACGACGTTGCCGCCGGGGACGATCGCCTCGGCCCCGGGGCCGGTGCCGTCGGCGAGGGAGGCGGCGCCGCCGTTGGCGACCGAGCCGTGGTCGTCGAGCCAGCCCTCGAGCTGGTCGAAGCGCCGCTGGGTCAGCCCGGAGACGGCGATCGGGGTGGGCAGCGCGCGCAGGCCCGAGGCGGCCTGGGAGCGGGTGGCGGCGCCGGAGGCGGCGACGCGGCTGGTCATCGTGCTGCCGAGCGCGACGCGCTCAGCACCCTGGGCCTGCATCGCGTCCCCGTCGTCGAGCAGCTCGTCCATCGCGGTGGCGGGGGTCAGGCCCGCGACCGTGGTCTTGCCCTCGTTCAGGGTGTACGACACGGCACCGACCAGCTGGGTGCGCTCGGCGTCGGCGTAGACGGGGGAGCCCGACATGCCGCTCCAGACGCCGTTCTTCTCGATGACGCCGGAGGTCGAGCTGAGGTCGGCGAGGATCATGTCGGTGCCCGGCGCGATGCCGTTCTTGAGCACGCCGATGATGGTGCCCTGGAACGCCCCGGGCGCGGTGCCGCGCGACGTCGTCAGGCCGTTGACGGCCTGGTCGACCTCGAGGTCCGCCGGAGCGACGGGCTCGGCGCAGGCGAGCGCCTCGGGCTCGTCCGCCGAGGCGGAGACGGTCGTGGACGTGGTGAGGCCGGCCAGGCCGACCGTGGCGGCCGACAGGGCGGCCAGGGAGGCTGCAACGCGCCGTCCCCCGAGCTGACGAGTACGCATGGTGTGTGGTGATTCCCCTCGCTGGTGCCGCACCGAGCGGTGCGGGCAGCGCATCTTCTCCCGGTTCCTGCTGCGGCGCAGGGAATGGCGGTGCGCCGCCACGGGGTGGTCCAGGCCACTGGCGGGAGTCCGCCAACGGGCCGGTCCGTTCGCCGTGGGCGGACGGTCGGGGGGAAGCGCCCGGCGCCCGCCCAGGTTGAGCCCGTCAGACTCGACCCCGAGGAGACCCCGTGTCCGAGCCCGTGTCCGAGCCCCTGCCTCAGTCCCTGGACGACCAGCCCGTCCACCTGCCCCTGCTCTCCGTGCCCGACACCGTCGTGCTGCCCGGCATGGTCGTGCCGCTCGAGCTCGACGGCGACGTGCGCCCCGTCGTGGAGGCCGCGCAAGCGTCCGCCGGTGACCGGTTGCTGCTCGCCCCGCGGCTCGCCGACCGCTGGGCCACTCACGGCGTCGTGGCCACCATCGACCAGGTCGGGCGGCTGCCCGGTGGGGCCCGCGCGGTGGTGCTGCGCGCCGGCGACCGGGCCCGCATCGGCCACGGCGTGCCCGGCCCCGGTGCGGCGCTGTGGGTCGAGGCCGAACCCGTCGGCACCGGGCCGGTCACCGACCACACCCGGGCGCAGGCCGAGGACTTCAAGCGCACGACCGTGGCCATCCTGCAGCGGCGCAACGCCTGGCAGGTCGTCGACCAGGTGCAGCAGGTCAGCGACCCCGGGGCCCTCGCCGACCTGGCGGGCTACGCGTCGTACCTCGACGACCAGCAGAAGCGGCAGCTGCTCGAGACCCCCGACGTCGACGCGAGGCTCGCGCTGGTCGTGGCCTGGTCGCGCGAGCACCTCGCCGAGCTCGAGGTCAGCGAGAAGATCAGCCAGGACGTCCGCGACGGCATGGACAAGCGGCAGCGCGAGTTCCTGCTGCGCGAGCAGCTGGCGGCGATCCGCAAGGAGCTGGGCGAGGGCGAGCCGGAGGGCACCGACGACTACCGCGCCCGGGTCGAGACGGCCGAGCTGCCCCAGCACGTGCGCGAGGCGGCGCTGCGCGAGGTCGGCAAGCTCGAGCGGGCGAGCGACCAGGGCCCCGAGTCGGGGTGGATCCGCACCTGGCTCGACACCGTGCTCGAGCTGCCGTGGTCGGTGCGCACCGACGACCGCACCGACGTGGCGGCCGCACGCGAGGTGCTCGACGCCGACCACCACGGGCTCGACGACGTCAAGGACCGCATCGTCGAGCACCTCGCCGTGCGCGCCCGGCGGGCCGAGCGGGGCCTCGAGGTCGTGGGCGGACGTGGGTCGGGCGCGGTGCTCGCCCTTGTCGGCCCGCCCGGTGTCGGCAAGACCTCGCTGGGCGAGTCGGTGGCCCGTGCCCTGGGGCGCCGCTTCGTCCGCGTCGCCCTCGGCGGCGTGCGCGACGAGGCCGAGGTCCGCGGTCACCGACGCACCTACGTCGGTGCGCTGCCCGGGCGCATCGTGCGGGCGATCTCCGAGGCCGGGTCGATGAACCCCGTCGTGCTGCTGGACGAGGTCGACAAGGTCGGCTCCGACTACCGGGGTGACCCCGCGGCGGCGCTGCTCGAGGTGCTCGACCCCGCGCAGAACCACACCTTCCGCGACCACTACCTCGAGGTCGACCTCGACCTGTCCGACGTGGTCTTCCTGGCCACGGCCAACGTGGCCGAACAGATCCCCGAGGCCCTGCTCGACCGCATGGAGGTCGTGCGCCTCGACGGCTACACCGAGGACGACAAGGTCGCCATCGCCCGCACCCACCTGCTGCCGCGCCAGCTCCAGCGGGCCGCGCTGACCCCGGACGAGGTCACCGTCGACGACGAGGCGCTGCGCCTCGTCGCCACCCAGCACACCCGCGAGGCGGGTGTGCGCCAGCTCGAGCGGGCCCTGGCCAAGGTGCTCCGCAAGGTCGCGACGCGGCTCGCGACCGGCACCGGGCCCGTGGACGTCACCGCGGAGAGCCTGCGCGACCTGCTCGGGCGGCCCCGCTTCACCCCCGAGTCGGCCGAGCGCACGGCCGTGCCGGGCGTGGCCACCGGTCTCGCCGTCACGGGCACCGGGGGAGACGTGCTCTTCATCGAGGCCTCCGCCTCCGAGGGCGAGCGCTCGCTGCACCTCACCGGCCAGCTCGGCGAGGTGATGAAGGAGTCGGCCCAGATCGCGCTGTCGTACCTCCGGGCGCACGGCGCCGAGCACGGTGTCGACGCGGGCCCGCTCGACCGCGCCCTCCACCTGCACGTGCCGGCGGGCGCCGTCCCGAAGGACGGCCCCTCGGCCGGGGTCACGATGGTGACCGCCCTGGCGTCGCTCGCCACGGGGCGTCCGGTGCGCTCCGACGTCGCGATGACGGGCGAGGTCACCCTCAACGGTCGCGTGCTGCCCATCGGCGGGGTCAAGCAGAAGCTGCTCGCCGCGCAGCGGGCGGGCACCACCACGGTGTTCATCCCCAAGCGCAACGAGCCCGACCTCGACGACGTGCCGGCCGAGGTGCTCGAGGCCCTCGACGTGCGGCCGGTGGCCGACGTCGCCGAGATCCTCGCCGCGGCGCTCGAGACGCCGTCAGCGGCCGACGAGACCGTCGTGGCCGCGTGATAGGCAGGTGGGCGTGACCGAGACCCCCGCGGCCCCGCCCACCCCCTTCCACGACCTCGACGCGTACGTCGACCTCCCGCGGGGCAGCGGGCTGCGGCTCTCGCCCGACGGCTCCCGGCTGGTGACGGCGCAGGCGACCCTCGACCCCAAGAAGCAGCGCTGGGTCACCGCGCTGTGGGAGGTCGACCCGGCCGGCGAGCGGCCGGCGCGGCGGCTGACCCGCAGCGCCAAGGGTGAGGGTGGGGCGGCGTACCTGCCGAACGGCGACCTGCTGTTCGTCTCGGCCCGCCCCGACCCCGAGGCCGACGGCGACGACGACGAGAAGCCGCTGCTGTGGCTGCTGCCCGCCGGCGGCGGCGAGGCCCGGGTCGTCGCGACCCGGCCCGGCGGGATCGGCGGCGTCGACGTCGCCTCCCGCACCGGCACGGTGCTCGTCGCCTCGAGCACCTTCCCGTCGTCGACCGACGAGGAGTCGGAGGCCGAGACCCGCAAGCGCCGCAAGGACGGCAAGGTCTCGGCGATCCTGCACGAGTCGTCGCCGGTGCGCTTCTGGGACGCCGACCTCGGACCCGACCACCCCCGGCTCTTCACCGGCGCGCTCCCGGCCGACGCCCCGGGCGACGCCCACATCGAGCTGCACGACCTGACCCCCGACGCGGGCAAGGCGCTGGTCGAGGGGTCGTCGGCCATCAGCCCCGACGGGTCCACCGTCGCGACGTCGTGGGCAGCGCCCGAGCGCGGCGGGCCACGCTCCACCCTGGCGCTCGTCGACGTCGCGACGGGCGAGCGCCGTACCGTCCTCGACGACCCGGAGCGCGAGTTCGCCGCACCGGTCTTCAGCCCCGACGGCCGCCGCGTCGCCGTGCTGGTCGAGCACCGCTCGACGCCCACCTCGCCGCCCGACGAGCGCCTCGCCGTGCTCGACCTCGACACCGACGGGCTCACCGACCTCAGCGGCGCGTGGGACCACTGGCCCACCGGCTTCGAGTGGACCCCCGACGGCGCGGCCCTCGTCGTCACGGCCGACGAGGACGGCCGCAGCCCGGTCTTCCGCTGCGACGTGTCCACGGGGGAGTGGACCCGCCTGACCGCCGACGACTTCGCCTACTCCGACGTGCAGGTGAGCCCCGACGGCACGGCCGTCTACGCGATGCGCACGTCGTACGCCGAGCCGGCCCGCCCGGTGCGCCTCGACGCCACCACCCCCGACCAGCACTCGGTGCCGCTGCGGGGCCCGTCCGAGCCTCCCGCGCTGCCGGGCACGCTCGTCGACGTCGAGGCCACCGCCGACGACGGCCAGCGGGTGCGCTCGTGGCTGTGCCTGCCCGAGGGTGCCTCGGCGGAGTCGCCGGCCCCGCTGCTGCTGTGGATCCACGGCGGCCCGCTGGGCTCCTGGAACGCCTGGTCGTGGCGCTGGAACCCCTGGCTGGCCGTCGCCCGGGGCTACGCCGTGCTGCTGCCTGACCCCGCGCTGTCCACCGGCTACGGCCTCGACTTCGTCGCGCGCGGCTGGGGCGCGTGGGGCGCCGCGCCGTACACCGACCTGATGGCGGCCACCGACGCGGCCGTCGCCCGCGACGACGTCGACGAGACCCGCACCGCGGCGATGGGCGGCTCCTTCGGCGGCTACATGGCGAACTGGGTGGCCGGCCACACCGACCGCTTCGACGCGATCGTGACTCACGCCAGCCTCTGGGCGCTCGACCAGTTCGGGCCGACCACCGACGCGCCGTGGTACTGGCGGCGCGAGATGACCGACGCGATGGCGCTGGAGAACTCCCCGCACCGCTTCGTCGACCGGATCACCTCGCCCGTGCTGGTGATCCACGGTGACAAGGACTACCGGGTGCCGATCGGCGAGGCGCTGCGGCTGTGGACCGAGTTGGCCGAGCGGTCGGAGGCCGAGGACGGCACCGTGCCGCACAAGTTCCTCTACTTCCCCGACGAGAACCACTGGGTGCTCACGCCCAACCACGCCAAGGTCTGGTACTCCACCGTGCTCGCCTTCCTCGCCCACCACGTGCTGGGCGAGGAGTGGGAGACCCCCGACCTGCTCCGCTGAGCCGAGGGCTGCCTAGGGTCGAACCATGATCGACCTGCGCAGCGACACCGTCACCGCCCCGACCTCGGCGATGCGCCGGGCGATGGCGCAGGCCGAGGTCGGCGACGACGTCTACGACGAGGACCCCACGGTCCGGGCGCTGCAGGAGCGGGTCGCCGACCTGTTCGGACACGAGGCCGGGCTGTTCACCCCCACCGGCTCGATGGCCAACGTGCTCGCGGTCGCGCTGCTCGTGCAGCCCGGGCAGGAGGTGCTCGCCGAGTCGCGCGCCCACATCCTGCGCGCCGAGCTCGGGGCCCACGGCGCCCTGGGCGGCATCACCAGCCGCACCTGGGTCGACGAACGGGGCCGGCTCGACCTCGACGCCGTGCGCTCGCTGCACGCCCCCGACATGGGCCCGTTCTTCGTGCGCACCGCGGCCGTCTCGGTCGAGAACACCCACAACTTCGCCGGCGGCACCGTCGTGCCCGCCGCCGACCTGCAGCGGCTGCGGGGCTGGGCCACGGAGGCCGACGTCGCCGTCCACGTCGACGGCGCCCGCATCTGGAACGCCCACGTCGCCACCGGCACCGCGCTCGACACGTACGGCGGCTGCGCCGACGCGATCGCCGTCTGCTTCTCCAAGGGCCTCGGCGCGCCCGTCGGCTCGATGCTGCTGGGCGGCCGTGAGCTCGTCGAGCGCGGCCGCGTGCTCCGCAAGCGGATGGGCGGCGGCATGCGGCAGGTCGGCGTCCTGGCGGCCGCAGCGGCGTACGCCCTCGACCACCACGTGGAGCGGCTCGCCGAGGACCACGAGCACGCGCGGCTGCTGGCGGAGGCGTGCGGCGCCGACCCCGACCTGACCGAGACCAACATCGTCGTCGTCGACGTGCCCGACGCCGCGGCGGTCGTCGCCGCCGCTGCCGAGCACGGTGTGCGCATCGGCGCCGTCGGCCCGCAGCGGGTCCGGATGCTCACCCACCTCGACGTCTCCCGCGCCGACGTCGAGCGCGCCGCGACGGTGCTCGCCTCGGTCGTCGCCTGAGGCCTCGCTGCCAGGTCCGTGCTGTCGTGGGGCCTGGTCGGCGACCCGGTGCTGGCAGCGAGTCGCTGATCACCCGGCTGACCGGGTAATCCGCACCTCACCGTCAGGATCGGGTCGTCCTCGACCCGCCGCGACGACCGGATCCTGACACCGAGCGGCAGGGGAGAGGGTGCGTCAGACCCGCCCGACGGCCGGCACCAATCGGCGCATGATCGCTGCGAGCTCGCGCAGGCCGTTGCCGTCGATGGCGGTGGCGCCGTCGCACAGGGCCGACTCGGGGTCGGCGTGCACGTCGACGGCCACGCCGTCGGCACCCACGGCGATAGCGGCGCGCACGAGCGGGTTGACCAGGTCACGGCGGCCGGCGGCGTGGGACGGGTCGACGATGACGGGCAGGTGGCTGGCCGTCTGCGCGACCGGCACCGCCGAGATGTCGAGGGTGCTGCTGGTCGCGGTCTCGAAGGTGCGGATGCCGCGCTCGCACAGCACGATGTCGAGGTTGCCGCGCTGGGCGACGTACTCGGCGGCCATCAGCCACTCCTCGACGGTCGCGGTCATCCCTCGCTTGAGCAGCACCGGCTTGCCGCACTCGCCGAGCGCCTGCAGCAGCGCGAAGTTGTCCATGTTGCGGGTGCCGACCTGCAGCATGTCGGCGAACTCGCAGACCATCGCCACGTCGCGGGAGTCGACGACCTCGGTGACGACCGGCATGCCGGTGGCGCGGCCGACGTCGGCGAGGATCTCGAGGCCTTGGCGCCCCAGCCCCTGGAAGGCGTACGGCGAGGTGCGCGGCTTGAAGGCACCGCCGCGCAGCACGCGTGCCCCGGCCGCCTTGGCGATCTCGGCGGCCTCCAGCGTCTGCTGGGGCGACTCGACGGCCGACGGCCCGGCCACCAGCCCGAAGGTGCCGGGACCGATGGCGACCCGGGCGTCGCCGGTGCCGACGTGCACGGTCGACCGGTCGGGGTGGTGCTGGCGACTGACCAGCTTGTAGGGGTCGGAGATGCGGAAGACGTCCTCGACGCCGGGGAGCCCCCGCAGGTTGAGCCCGTGGAAGGAGTCGACGTCGCCGACCAGACCGATGATGGTGCGGACCACGCCGCGGCTGACGAAGGCCTGCCCGCCGACCTGCTCGACCCGGGCGATCACCCGCGCCACCTGCTCCTCGGTCGCCCCGGGAGCCATCACCACGACCACGGCGTCAGGCTAGGACCGCCCAGTCCGGATGGTGGATGGCGATCTCGTCCACGGACGTGATCGATTCCGGATCGTGATCTGCCCACCGGGTCCCGGAAAAGGTGCCGACTGGTCAGACGATGCTGATCGTGATGGTGCTGCCCCGGGGAGCCGTGCCGCCCGACGGCGACTGCGAGACGACGTACTGCACCCCGATGTAGACGTTGGAGCGTTGGGTGGCCACGTCGAAGCCGGCGGCCTCGAGGCGCTGCGTCGCCGCGGCCACGCCCTGCCCGACGACGCGGGGCACCTCGACCATGACGGGGCCCTTGGAGACCACGAGCTCGACCTCGTCGCCCTTGACGCCGGTGCCGGAGTCGGGAGACTGAGAGATGACCTCGCCCTCGGCGACGGTGTCGCTGTTCTCCTCGGTGCGGGAGACCTCGAAGCCCTTCTTCTCCAGCGCGGCGGTGGCCTCGTCGGCGTCGCGGCCGGTCCAGTCCGGCACCTTGATCGGGCGCGGGCCGCGGCTGACGACCAGGTCGACGCTCGCGTCGCGCTTGAGGGAGGTGCCGGGTGCCGGGTCGGTGGTGATGACGAGCCCCTCGGGCACCTCGGGGTGGTAGCGACGCACCTCGCCGCCGAAGCCCAGCCGGGTGTCGAGCAGCTCCTGCTGCGCGGTGTCGACGCTGCGGCCGCCGAGGTCGGGCACGTCGTAGCGCTCGGGGCCGAGCGACATCACCACGGTGACGCTGCCGTCGTCGAGCACGCGCTCGCCGGGCGCCGGGTCGGTGGTGAGCACCTCGCCCTTCGGCACGCTCTCGTCGTACGCCGCGTCGCCGGCGACCAGCGCCAGCCCGGAGTCCGCAAGCCGCTCCTCGGCCGCGGCCTGGGTCAGGCCGAGCACCGACGGGGTGTCGGTGTAGCGGGCGATGCCGAACCACCAGCCGCCCACCCCGGCGCCGACGGCCAGCAGCAGCACGAGCAGGAGCGCGACCGGGCCCCGACCGCGGCGACGGGCGGGGGCCGAGGGCGCGACGGGGCCGTCGGGTCCGCGGCGCTGGGTCGGCACCACGACCTGGGTGGTCGCCTCGTCGTGGGGCTGCGCGGGGCCGCCGACGGCGGTGGGCGCCGGGTCGACCGGGGCGCCCCAGAGGCTGCGCTCGCCGCCCACGGTGGCGAGCTCGTGCTCGCGGGCGGCCTCGCGGGTCGTGCGGATCTCGGGCAGCTCGTCGGTGCCGGTCTCCTCGAGCAGCTCCTGCGACGCCGGCACCGCGCCGGCGCGGGCGACTGCGGCCAGCGGCGACAGGTCGGCGGTGAGCTCGGCGTCGCCGGTGACGCCCTGCTCGACGGCGAGGCGCACCTGGCGCACCTGCTGCAGCATCACGCGGGCGTCGGCGGGCCGGAGCTCGACCGCACGGGCGGTGGCCCGGGCCACCAGGGCGTCGAGGTAGTCGGGGATGCCGGCGACCCGCGACGAGGGCGTCGGGACGTCCTCGTGGACGTGCTTGTAGGCGACCTGGATCGGGGAGTCGGCCTGGTGCGGCTTGCTGGCGGTCAGCAGCTCGAACAGCACCACGCCCGTCGCGTAGACGTCGGCGCGCGCGTCGGAGCGACCCGCCACCACCAGCTCGGGGGAGAGGTAGGAGACGGTGCCGATGAGCACCTCGCCCGTTGCGGTGTGCTGGGTCTCGCTCGAGACGGCGCGCGACAGCCCGAAGTCGGCGACCTTGACCCGCTCGGGCTCCTCCCGGGTGACCAGGACGTTCTCGGGCTTGACGTCGCGGTGCACGATGCCGGCGGCGTGGGCGCTGGCCAGCGCCTCCAGCACCGCCTCGACGAGCCGCAGCGCCCGGGCGGGCGGCAGCGGCGCCGACTCCCGGATCAGCTGGCGCAGGGTGCGGCCCTCCACCAGCTCCATGACGAGGTAGAGGGTGCCGTCGTCGTCCCCGGTGTCGAAGACCGACACCACGCCGGGGTGCGACAGCCGGGCCGCCGCGCGGGCCTCGCGGCCGAAGCGGCGTACGAAGTCGTCGTCGTGGGCGAGGCCGTCGTGCATCAGCTTGACCGCCACCGTGCGGTCGAGGCGCAGGTCGGTCGCGCGGTGCACGGTGGCCATGCCGCCGCGGGCGATCTGCTCCTCGAGGCGGTAGCGCCCGTCGAGCACGCGCCCGGTCGGCAGGGCGCCGTGGGGTGCGTCGGTCGTCACGTGGTGCCTCCAGCCCGGGGTGGGGAAGTGACCCGGCCTGCCGGTGATGGTAGTTCGCGACGCGCGGGGAGTGGGGGAGGCCGGGAGGTCGGGGTCGTGCAGCGGTGCCACCATGGGGTCGTGGACGAGACGCCTGGCGACACCGACCTGAACACCCTCGTGGGCGAGTGGCTCGACTGGAAGGGCGTGGCCACCGAGCTCGGCGTCAGCGTCGGCAAGGTGCGCACGCTGATCCGCGAGCACCAGCTCGCCGCCGTCGTCCCCGTGCCCGGCGAGGGTCCCAAGGTGCCGGCCGCGCTGCTGCGCGACGGCGAGGTCGTCAAGGGCGTGCCCGGCCTGATCACCGTGCTGAGCGACGGCGGGTGGAGCGACCACGAGATCCTCACCTGGGTCTTCACCCCCGACGACACCCTGCCCGGCCGCCCCATCGACGCCCTGCGCGAGGACCGCGGCTCCGAGGCCAAGCGCCGCGCCCAGGCGATCGCGCTGTAGGGCGGGCGCCCTGCTGCTGCCCGGGCCGTGACCCGGCCTCAGCCGGCCAGCCGGTGGAGCATCCCGGCCACCAGCGCGGTCTGCGGGGCGACCGCGTCGAGGTAGGCGAACTCACCTCGGGCGTGGGCGCCGTGCCCGACGGCGCCGAGGCCGCAGAGCACCGGACGGCCGAGCCCGGCGACGAAGTTGGCGTCGCTGGCCCCGCCGACGGAGACGTCGTGCAGCTCGCGGCCGAGCTCGGCGGACACGGAGCGGGCGACGTCGAGCAGCGCGGCCGAGGTGTCGGTCAGCACCATCGGGGGGCGGTTCCACCCGTGGCGGACGTCGACCCGCACCCGGTCGTCACGGGGGGCGAGGGCGTCGAAGGCAGCGTCGATGCGGTCCCGCTCGGCCTGCGTGACCACGCGGACGTCGAAGTCGGCCCGGGCGTGGCCGGCGACGACGTTGGTGCCCGACCCGCCACGGACCAGCCCGGCGTTGACCGTGGTGCCGGCGGCGGGGTCGGCGGTGGCGACCGCATGCGTGACGACCTCGGCCAGGGCGTGGATGGCACTGGCGCCCGCCTCGGGGTCGAGCCCGGCGTGCGACTCGACGCCGTGGCAGACGACCTCGAAGATCCCGATCCCCTTGCGCCCGGTCTTCACCGCGCCGTCGGCCGACGGCTCGAGCACGAGCGTGGCGTCGGCCGTGCCACCCACCTGCTCGATCACCGGGCGCGACGACAGCGAGCCGATCTCCTCGTCGCCGTTGAGGCAGAAGGTGACCGTCGGCAGGGCGAACCCCGACTCGCGCAGCAGCCGCAGCGCCCAGACGCCCTGGACCAGGCCCGCCTTCATGTCGAAGACCCCGGGTCCGCTGAGCCTGGCACGGCCGTCGGGCCCGGGCTCCGAGGCCGCGGCGTCCCAGTCGGCGAGGGTCCCGCGCGGCCACACGGTGTCGTAGTGGCCGACCAGCGCGACGTGCCCGGCCGCCGAGCCGGGCAGCGTCACCGTCAGGGTGTCGCCCTGGTCGCCACCGGGGTGCACCGTGGGCGCGGGGGCGTCGAGTCGGACCGTCAGCAGGTCGACGAGGTGGTCACGGGCCTCGCGGAGGCCCGGCAGGTCGTAGCTGCCGGACTCCACGGCGACGAGGGCGCGCACGTCGTCGACGACCGCCTCGGCGGCGGCCTCGGCGGCGGTGGCGAGCGTGCTGGTCGCAGAGGGGTCAGGGGTCGTCACGGGGTCTCCTCCGGGAGCGTCGGGGGTGCGGTCACGAGGGCGTCCGGGTGCCGCTCACAGCGAGCCCACCGGCGCGCCCGGGCCGAGCGGGATGCCCAGCAGGTACCAGGCCAGGAAGAAGGCCACCCACACGACCCAGATGACGGCGGCGAGCGGGATGGTGAAGGAGGCGAGCGTGCCGATGCCGGCCGACCGGCGGTGCTGCTGGATGAACCCGAGCGCCATGACGAAGTAGGGGCTCATGGGGGTGACGCAGTTGGTCACCGAGTCGGCCACGCGGTAGATCGCCTGCGTGGTCTCCGGGTTGATGTCGAGCAGCATCAGCATCGGGACGAAGACCGGAGCGGCGAGCGACCACAGCGCCGAGCCGCTGGTGATGACGAGGTTCATGAAGGTCACCAGCACGGCGATGCCGAGCAGGATCGCCCATCCGGGGGCGCTGACCTCGCGCAGGGCCTCCGCGCCGGTGATGGCCAGGATCTCGCCCAGGTAGGTCCACTTGAAGTAGGCGAGGAACTGCGAGATCGCGAAGAAGAGCACGAGGATCGGCGCGAGCGCCTTCACGCCCTCGACCATCGAGGTCACCACGTCCTGGGCGCGGGTGAAGGTGCCGGCGGCGAAGCCGTAGACGGTGCCGACGATCGCGAAGAACAGCCCGAGGACGAGCGCCAGCCCGGTGAGGAGCGGCGACTCGAGGACGGCGCCGTCCGCGCCGCGGAGCCACGAGCCGTTCGGCAGGACGGCGAGCACCAGCACGACGACGTACGCCGCTCCGGCGGCGCCGGCGAGGCGGAGGGCGCGCCGCTGCCGGTCGTCGACGTGGAGCAGCCCGGCGTGCTCGTCGACGTCGGTGGTGGGCTCGGCGTCCGGCTCGAGGTCGGGCCGGCGCGCGAGGACCTTCTCGGTCACGACCGTGATCACCACCGCGATCAGCACCGAGGAGGCGAGGCTGAAGAAGTAGTTGGACACCGGCGTGACGACGTAGGACTCGTCGATGGTCTGCGCAGCCGCGGTGGAGATGCCCGACAGCAGCACGTCGGTCGTGGTCAGCGAGGGGGAGGCGTCGTAGCCGGCGGAGATCGACACGAACGCCACCACGGCGCCGAGCACGGGGCTGCGGCCGGCGGCCCGGAAGACCAGGGCACCGAGCGGGATCAGGGTGACGTACGCCGCGTCGCCCGCGACGTGGCCGACCATGGCGGTCATCGACAGCACGAAGGTCAGGTACTTGCCCGGCACCCTGCTCACCATCCGGCGCAGCAGGGTGGTGACGAGCTCGCTGCGCTCGGCGACGGCGATGCCGAGCATGACCGTCACGATGGTCGCGAGCGGGGGGAAGAGCGCGAAGCTCTCGACCGCTCCGCCGACCATGACGTCGAAGCCCTCCTGGCTCAGCAGGCTGCGTACCGCGATGGTGTCGCCGCTGCCCGGCTGGACCGCGCTGACACCGACCCCCGCCAGCACCGCGCTGAGCACGACGACCACCCCGGCGAGGATCCAGAAGAGCCAGAAGGGGTGGGGCAGCTTGTTGCCGATGCGCTCGATCGCGCTGAAGAGCCGGAAGGCCGACCTCATCGACCGCGAGGTCGGCTCGTCCACCGTGCTGGTCATCGGGTCCTCCTCATGCGGGCGTCTGGGACGGACCGGCACGACGGTGCCACAGATCTGGAAGAACAGCCAGAGTTGGCCACTAGCATGAAACGATCCTGCAACACGAGGAGTTTCATGGAGGAGCTCGACCCGCTCGACCGACGCCTGGTCGGCGCGCTGCACCTGCGTCCGCGGGGGTCCTACGACGAGCTCGGGTCGGTCCTCGGCGCCGACCCGACCACCGTCGCCCGCCGGCTGGCCCGCCTCGTCGACTACGACGTCGTGCGGGTCGTCGGCCAGGTCGACTGGTCGATGTCCTCGCGCACGCTGCCGGTGCACCTGTTCGTCGAGACGCGTGGTGCCGCTCCGGGCGAGGTCGTCGCCGCGCTCCGGGAGCTGCCGACCGTGCAGTACCTCGCCCAGGTGTCGGGCGCCAGCGCCGTCTTCGCCACCGTGCACGCCGCCGACGAGCCGGCGACCTCCGCGGTGCTGGCGCAGGTGCACGCCCTGTCGGGGGTGGCATCCGTGCGGACGCTCCCGGTGCTCGAGGCGCTCAACCGCGGGGCCGGCTGGGACCCCGGTCTGCTGGGGCCCGACGAGGTCGAGCGCTGCGGGGGGCCCGACCCCTCGCTGGCCCTGCCTTCCCGCGACCTGCCCAGGGGCGCGCTCGACGGGCCCGAGCGTCAGGTGGTGGAGCTGCTGCGGGCCGACGGTCGCGCCGCGTCCGCCGCGGTCGGGCGCGCGACCGGGCTGTCGGCCTCGACGGCACACCGGGTGGTCCGGCGCGTGCTCGACCGGGGCTGGGTCCGCCCCCGGGTCGAGGTCGACGCGTCGCTGCTGGGGTTCACCAGCCCGTTCGTCCTCCAGGTGACCGTGCGGCCGGGGTCGGTGGTCGCGGCCGCGGCCCAGCTCGCCGCGCTGCCCGAGACCCGGTTCACCACACGGGTGGCGGGGCGGACCAGCCTGCTCTGCACCGGGCTCGCCGCCGACCGCACCGCCCTGGCGCGCTTCATCGACGAGCGGGTGAGCCGCCTGGACGGGCTCCGCGAGCTCGAGGTCGACATCGTCCTCGCGGAGGAGCGCCGCTACTGGACCGACCGCACGCCGGACGGCCGGCTCGGTCCGTTCGTGCCGCCGCCCCTGCTGTGAGCCGGCTCAGACCGTACGGCGCACCGCGCGCTCGGCGAGGTCGCGCAGCGCCGCGGTGGCCTCGGACCGCAGCGGGGCGTCGTCGAGGGCGTCGAGGGCGGTGCGGCTGAGGTGGTCGATGACGGTCTCGAGCTGCGCCAGCGCACCCGAGGCCTCGACGAGGTCGCGCAGCTCGTCGACCTCGGCGGCGTCGAGCGGGGTGCCGAGGGCGGCGTCGAGGCGCGCGGCCTGCGGTGCGGGCAGGGCGTCGAGGGCGAGCGCCACGAGCACGGTGCGCTTGCCCTCCACCAGGTCGTCACCCGCGGGCTTGCCGGTGACCGCGGGGTCGCCGAAGACGCCGAGCACGTCGTCGCGCAGCTGGAACGCCTCGCCCAGGGGGAGCCCGAAGCGGGAGAGCGCCCGGACCTGCGCCTCGTCGCCGCCGGCGAGCGCCGCGCCGACGTGCAGCGGCCGCTCGACGGAGTACTTGGCCGACTTGTAGCGCAGCACCCGCATCGCGGCGTCGACGTCGGCCGTGCGACGGGCCTGCACCGACACGTCGAGGAACTGTCCTGCGATCACCTCGGTGCGGGTCAGGTCGAACCAGCGCAGCGCGTCGAGCACCCGCTCGGCGGGCAGGCCGCAGGTGCGCAGCAGCTCGTCGGCCCACGAGAGCAGCAGGTCGCCGAGCAGGATCGCCGCTGCGGCGCCGTACTGCTCGGCCGCGCGGGGAGAGCCGCCCGACCAGCCCTGGTCGAGGTGGAACCGCTCGAAGGCGCGGTGCGCCGACGGGTGGCCGCGCCGGGTGTCGGAGCCGTCCATCAGGTCGTCGTGGGCCAGGGCGCTGGCGTGGAGCAGCTCGAGGGCGCCGCAGGCACGGGCCAGCGCCTCCCGGTCCGCGTCGGCCACGGCGGCGACCGACTGGTGCCCCCACCAGCAGAACCCGGCGCGCAGCCGCTTGCCACCCGTGACGGCCGTGCGGGCGGCGGCGACCAGCCGCTCGGCGTCCTCCCCGAGGTCCTCGAGCGCCCCGCGCTGGCTGTCGACGAAGCGTGCGAGGGTCGCGTCGAGGTCGTCCCACCCTGCGATCTGCGCGGCCACGCCGGGAGCCTAGCCCCGTACGCTCGTGGCATGTCCGGCACCCGGCCGCCTTCCCCCGGCCTCACCGAGAACCCCGCGCCGCGCATCGGCGACCTGCTGGGGGTCGGTGAGCGGTCCTTCTCCTTCGAGTTCTTCCCGCCCAAGGACGCCGAGGGCGAGGAGGTGCTCTGGCGCTCCATCGCCGAGCTCGAGCCGCTCGGCCCGACCTTCGTGTCGGTGACCTACGGCGCCGGCGGCACCACCCGTGACCGCACCCTCGCCATCACCGGGCGCATCGCGCGCGAGACCTCGCTGCTGCCGATGGCCCACCTGACCTGCGTCGGTCACACCGTCGAGGAGCTCGAGCGCATCCTGCGCGACCTGCGCGCCGAGGGCGTGGGCAACGTCCTGGCGCTGCGCGGCGACCCGCCGGAGGGCCCGGGCACCCCCTGGGAGCCGACGCCGGGCGGTGTCGACTACGCCTCCGAGCTGGTCGCCCTGGTGCGCCGGGTCCAGCCCGACCTGTGCGTCGGTGTCGCCGCCTTCCCCGAGGGCCACCGCGACTCCGACACGCTCGACGACGACGTCGCCGTGCTCAGGGCCAAGCAGGACGCCGGCGCCGAGTTCGCCGTCACCGAGATGGTGCTGCGCGCGTCCGACTACACCGGGCTCGTCGACCGCGCCCAGGCGGCCGGGGTGACCATCCCGGTGGTGCCCGGCATCATGCCGATCCTGCGGCTGTCGTCGATGGAGCGCATGGTCGAGCTGTCCGGACGCGACATCCCCGACGAGGTGCGCTCGCGCCTCGAGCCGCTCGCCGACGACCCGGCCGCCGTGCGCTCCGAGGGCATCGCCATCGCGTCCGAGCTGTGCGACGCCCTGCTCGCCGGCGGGGCGCCGGGGCTGCACTTCTACACCCTCAACCGCTCCAAGGCGACGCGCGAGATCTGGTCGGCGCTCTCGCTGCCGGTCGGCTGACCTCAGCCCCTGGCGCACCCCTGCGGTCGCGGCAGGTCGAGCCGGTCGTGGTCGACCAGCCACTGCAGCGACTCCAGCACCGCCGCGTCGGGCTCGTACGCCGGCGCGTAGCCGAGCAGGCGACGGCCCTTCTCGATGCTCAGGCAGTGGTTGCGCAGCAGGTGACCCCGGCTCGCCTCCACCAGCTCGGGGTCGAGACCGCGACCGAACTCCTCCCACGACACCCGCTCCAGCCGCGCGTCGCGGCCCCACCACCCGGCGGCCGTGGCGGCGTACCCGCTGACGGTGAGCGCGGTCGGCGCGACCGCGTGGAAGTCCTCGCCCGCGGCGACGTCGCGGTGCGTCAGCGCGAGCTCGACGACCTGCGCCACGTCGTCGGCGTGCACGTGGTGCATGTGCTCGGCGCCCGATCCCGGCACCCGCAGCGGCTCGCCCGCGGCGAGCGTGGCCCACACGCGGTGGTCGAGGTTGCCGACCGGGTTGATCGGGTCCCAGCCCTCGCCGACGATGTGGCCGGGGTGCACGCTGGTGGTGACGAGGCCGCCGGACGCCGTCTCGTGCTGCAGCTGGCGGGCGATCGCCTCCTTCGCGATGCCGTACTCGCCGACCGGTGGCGCGCCGAAGCCCTCGACGATCGGGGAGTAGGTGCTCGGGCCGTAGCGCCACAGCGTGCCGACGTGGACGAGGTGCTCGGCCCGGCCGCGCAGCGCGTCGAGCAGCGCCGTGGAGGACGCGACGGTGAAGCAGATCAGGTCGACGACCGCCTCGGGGCGCAGGTCGCGCACCGTGGTGCCGAAGTCGCCCGACGCGTCGAGCGCCTCGCGGTCGGCGACCACCTGCTCGACCTCGTCCCAGGTGGGGTCGGGGGTGTAGGCGCGGCGGGCGCCGCGGCTCACGTTGACCACCTCGTGCCCGGCCCGCACCAGCCGCGGCACCAGGTGGGTGCCGACGTGTCCGCTCCCGCCGATGACCACCACGCGCATGAGCCGGGGGTACCCGCCTCAGGCCGGGCCGACCACCTGCGCGACCAGCGCCGCCGACAGGCCGACGGACGGCAGGCCGGCACCCGGCGTGGCGCTGGCGCCGGCGGCGTACACCCCGGGGACGGGCGTGCGTGGGCCCAGCCGCTGGGTGACGGTGCCGCGGCCCTGCCACAGCACGCCGTACGGCGACTGGCCGAGCTCGGCGACCTGGTCGCGCGGGCTGCGGTCGACCCGCGCCACGACCTGGTCACGCACCCGGATGCCACCCCGCGCCAGCGCCACCAGGGGGTCCTCGCTGAGCCGGCCGCGACCGAGCAGGGTCCAGGCGTGCGCGCCCTCGGGCGCCGCGCCACCGGTGGTGCGCAGCACGAGCATCGCCTCGCCGTGCACCACCACCTCGTGGGGCAGGTCGGGGACGGGGCCCTCGAGGCCGACGTGCGTGACCACCGGCGGCATCGCGGGCATCGTGCGCACGACGTGGGGAGCGGTGGCCGGCAGTCGACGGGGGTCGATCGCGACGACCACGAGATCGGCGTCGTGGGTGCCCTGGTCGGTGCGCACGCCGACGGCGCGACCCTCGCGCAGCTCGATGTCGAGCGCGGTGGTGCCGAGGTGCACCGCGACACGACGGGTCGCCAGGCGGCGCTCGAGCACCTCGGCCAGCACGCCGAGCCCGCCGGGCACGGTCCAGGTGCCGAGCTGACGCTCGAGGTAGCTCCACAGCCCGACCCACGCCGGCACGTCGCGCAGGTCGTGACCCTCGACCTCCGCCGGGAAGCCCGCGAGCCGGTGGAGCCGCTCGTCCTTGCCGAAGGTGCGCCTGAGCACCTTGGCCATGGTCACTCGTGTGCGCAGCAGCCGGGAGGCGTGCTCGGAGGCCAGGTCGGGCGACCACGGCCGCTCGAACCAGTCCTTGCGCAGCGCCTCCCAGTCGTCGGTGAACGCGTCGACGTAGCCGGTCCAGCGCTCGGCGGCCTGGGGGCCGAGGGCGGCGCCCAGGACCTCGAGCTGGGCGGCGCGGCCGTCGGGCAGGTCGACCTCGGTGCCGTCGGCGAAGCGGTGGCGGCGCAGCAGCGGCAGCTGGACGAGGTCGACCTCCTTCTCCAGCGGTCGGCCCGACTTGCGGAACAGGTCGCGGGCCACCGCCGGCAGCGCGGTGTGGGCGGGCCCCGCGTCCCAGGTGAAGTCGCCGCGGGTCACCCGCCCGAGCGCGCCGCCGAGACGGTCGCGGGCCTCGAGCAGGCTCACGTCGTGACCGAGCTTGGCGAGCCGCGCGGCGCAGGCCGAGCCGCCGTACCCGCCGCCCACGACCACCACCCGCGCCACGGCGGTCACGGTAGCGGTCACGTGGGGGAGGGGCTCGCGAGCGGGCGGGGTACGGGCGGCCCATGAGCGAGCCGACGCACGAGCCCGAGACGACCGACGACACCACCGGCGGCACCACCGGCGACACCACCGGCGGGCCCTCCGACGAGGAGCTGCCGGGCCACCGGGGCGACGGGCCCGACCCCGACCCGGTCGACGCCGCCGAGGCCGAGGGCGGCGAGGTCGGTGCGGGCTGAGCCCGCGGACCGTCAGGTCACGTCCACCTCGGTGGCGCCGGTCATGCGGCACAGCTCGTCGTAGGTGGTGCTGAAGACCGCGGCCGGGTGACCGGCCGCGGCCCAGACCACGGGGTGGAGCGCGAGCCAGGGGTCGACGTACGTCGGCACGGGTGCGGGGTGGGCGAAGGGCGACACCCCGCCGATGACCTGGCCGGTGTGGTGCTTCACGAAGGCGGCGTCGGCCCGCCGCAGCGCGACCACGCCGATGCGCCCGGCGGTCGCCTCCGTGGCGACGCGGTGCTCGCCGCTGGTCAGGAGCAGCAACGGCGTGGGCTCGTCGTCGGGCCCGCTCGGCGGCACCGCGAAGATCAGGCTGTTGGCGATCGCCCCGACCTCGCAGCCCAGGGCCTGGGCCGCGAGGGCGGCGGTGTGCACCGAGGCCGGGAGCACCCGGACCTCACCGCTGCCGCCGCGCGCCTCGAGCTCGCGGCGGAACCGGGCGACCCCGGGGTGCTCGCCGACGGACACGTCCGGTGCGGGGCGGTCGGCGGGTCGGTCGGCGGGTCGGTCGGGGGCGTTCATGCGCGGACGGTAGCCGGTCGGGCCTGAGTGCTCCTTGGACCTTGACGGGTTGTCGGTGGGGCGGTGTACCGTTCGAGTCGTTCGAACACGTGTTCGATCACCGCCCCGGTGGGGAGTGACCTCGACCCCACCCTCCACCGGGGCACCGACAGTCCTCGGGGAAGGGGAGCAGATGAGGCGCTACGACGACCCGGTGGAGGTCCGCAGGGACGCAGCCGCCGATCCCGAGCAGTTCCTCTGGCGCGGCCGGCTCTGGCAGGTGCGCGAGGTGGTCTCGCACTGGGTGGAGACCGGCGCGTGGTGGGTGCGGGCGCAGGACGGCTCGTCCGCGGCGGACACCGACGGCGACCTGCTGCGCGAGCGCGAGGTCTGGCGCGTGGCGGCGGCCCGCGGCCGGGTCGGTGACCACGGGGTCTTCGACCTGGTCTTCAGCTGGTCCGAGGGCGGCTGGCGGCTGGCGCGGGCGGTCGACTGATGACCCGCACCGTGCCCCGGGCGCCCGTCGTCGCCGGCGGTCCGGCCTTCCTGCCCGCCGCGACGCACGCCTACCTCGAGCGGGCCGCGGCCTCCCTGCGCGAGGCGATCACCAGCACCGTGGCCCCCGAGCGCTACGCCCTGGCCCACGTCTCGGCGCTGCGCACGGCCGCGGCCGTGCTGGCGGCCCGTGCCCGGCCGGTCCCGACCACGGCCCGCGCCCGTCGTCAGCGCAACGCCTGGGTGCTGCTGACCGACCTCGCCCCCGAGCTGGCCGAGTGGGCGGCCTTCTTCGCGGCCGGGGCGGGCAAGCGAGCCGACGCAGAGGCCGGCGCCCGGCACGCCGTCACCGCGCGCGAGGCCGACGACCTGGTCCGCGACGCCGACCGGTTCCTGGCGGTGGCGGAGGGGCTGCTGGGCCTCACCGAGCACGCCCCGATCCGGGTGGCCTGAGCTCGCCTCCGCTCCGTGCCCGACCCCTTCGTCCACCTCCACGTGGCCTCCGGCTACTCGTTGCGCCACGGCACCGCCCACCCGCACCTGCTCGTCCAACGGGCCGCCGAGCTCGAGATGGACGCGATGGCACTCACCGATCGTGACGGTCTGTACGGTGCGGTCCGCTTCGTCAAGGCCGCCGCGGCGGCCGGGGTGGCGCCGGTCCTGGGCGTCGACCTCGCCACGCCGCCGCTCCTGCTCGTGGGTGCGCCGGCGCGGGCGCGCACCCCGGCCCGCGGCGGCACCGAGCGTGACCCGCGGCTCCCACGGGTCACCTTCCTGGCGCAGGGCGACGCGCGGGGCGCCGTGCGCCCCGGCTGGGCCGCGCTGTGCCGCCTGGTCTCGGCCGCCCACGCGGCCGGACGTCGCGGGTCGCCGCTCTGCCCGCCCGCCCTCGGGGCCGAGCACGTCGCCGGTCACGCGGTCCAGGTCGTGCTCGGCCCGGGCTCCGAGCTCGGGCGTGCGGTGGCGCTGCGCCGTGACGACCTGGCCGCCGCGGTGCTGCGTCGCTGGCTGGCGCTCGTGGGGCCGGGGCAGCTCGCGGTCGAGCTGGTCTCGCACCGCCTGCCCGGCGCCGGGCCCGGCACCGCCGTGCACGCAGCGCGCATGCTCGGGCTGGCGACCCGGCACGGCGTCGCCACCGTGCTCACCAACGCGGTGCGGTTCGCCGACCGGCTCGACGCGCCGGTGGCCGACGTGCTCGACGCCACCCGCCGGCTGGTGCCGCTCGACCGCCGCCACCTCGACCGGCGCAACGCCGAGGGCTTCTGCAAGTCCGGCAAGCAGATGCAGGAGGTCGCGGAGGAGGTGTGCCGGCGCGCCGGCGTGGAGGCCGACCCGGTGCTCGCGGCGCGGTCGCTGCTCGCCCGCACCCGCTCCCTGGCGGAGCGCTGCGTGCTCGACCCCGGGGCCGACCTGGGGCTCGGCGAGGTGCACTTCCCCGAGCTCGAGGCGGCGGTGCGCCCGGGTGACCCGCCCGGGGCCGATGCCGACGCCGTGCTCCGGCGCCGCTGCGAGGACCGCATCGGCGCCCGCTACGGCGACGGCCCGCGGATGCGCGTGTGGACCCGTCTCGACCACGAGCTCGACGTCATCCGGCGCCTCGGCTACGCCTCCTACTTCCTCACCGTCGGCGAGGTCACCGAGATGGTGCGCGGGCTCGGCATCCGCTCGGCCGCCCGCGGGTCGGGGGCCGGCAGCCTGGTCAACTACCTCCTCGGCGTCTCCGGCATCGACCCGATCCGCCACGGCCTGCTCTTCGAGAGGTTCCTCTCGCCCCTGCGCCGCTCCCTGCCCGACATCGACCTCGACGTCGAGTCGGCACGCCGCCTCGAGGTCTACGACGCCGTGCTCGCCCGGTTCGGGCGGCAGCGGTGCGCGACCGTGGCCATGGTCGAGACCTACCGGGTGCGCCACGCGGTGCGCGACGTCGGCGCCGCGCTCGGGCTGCCGCACCCGGAGGTCGACGCGCTCGCCACGGCCTTCCCCCACGTCCGCGCCCGCGACGCCCGCGCCGCCGTCCGCGACCTGCCCGAGCTGCGTCCGCTGCGCCGGCTGCTCGACGCCGGGGCCGGGGGCGGGGTCGACCTCGGCCTCGTGCTCGACCTCGTCGAGCGGCTCGACGGCCTGCCCCGGCACGTCGCGATGCACCCGTGCGGGGTGCTGCTGTCCGACCTCGCGCTGCTCGACCGCACCCCCGTCGAGCAGAGCGCGGGCGGCTACCCGATGTCGCAGTTCGACAAGGACGACGTGGAGGACCTCGGGCTGCTCAAGCTCGACCTGCTCGGCATTCGGATGCAGTCGGCGATGGCCCACGCCGTCGCCGAGGTCGAGCGTGTCGAGGGGGTCCGCCTCGACCTCGACGACGAGGCCCAGGTGCCCCTCGACGACCTCGCCACCTACGAGATGATCTCCAGCGCGCAGACCCTCGGGGTCTTCCAGATCGAGTCACCCGGCCAGCGCGAGCTCGTCGGCAGGTCCGGCATCGACGACTTCGCCGACATCGTCGCCGACATCTCGCTGTTCCGGCCCGGCCCGGTCAAGAGCGACATGATCACGCCCTACCTCGAGGCCAAGCAGGGCTGGCGGCTGCCCGGCTACCTCCACCCGGACCTCGAGCCCATCCTGCGCGAGACCCGTGGCGTCGTGGTCTTCCACGAGCAGGTCATCGCGATCCTCTCCGAGATCGGCGGGTGCACCCTGGCCGAGGCCGACGAGCGCCGCCGCGCCATGGGCACGCCCGCCGGCATGGCGGCGGTCGAGGCGTGGTTCGTCACCGGCAGCCGGCTCCGGGGCTACGACGAGGCCGTGGTCCGCCGGCTGTGGGAGGTCGTGGCGTCGTTCGCGTCCTTCGGCTTCTGCAAGGCCCATGCCGCGGCGTTCGCGCTGCCGACCTACCAGTCCGCCTGGCTCAAGACCCACTGGCCGGCACACTTCCTCGCCGGCGTGCTGACCCACGACCCCGGCATGTACCCCAAGCGGCTGCTGCTCGACGACGCCCGCCGCCTGGGCATCGCCGTGCTCGGCGTCGACGTCAACCGCAGCCGAGCGGCGTACGCCGTCGAGCACCTGGCCGACGGCGGGCACGGGATCCGGGTCGCGCTGGCCGAGGTGCGCGGTATCGACGCCGCCGAGGTCGACCGGGTGCTGGCCGCGCGTGACGACGCGCCGTACGCCTCGCTCGGTGACTTCGTCGAGCGGGCCCGGGTGTCGCGTCCGGTGGTCGAGCACCTGGTGCTCGCCGGCGGGTTCGACGCCGTGCACGACGTCGAACCCGCCGGCGGGGGCGGCGCGGGCCGTCGCGCGCGCACCACCCGTCGCGACCTGCTGCTCGAGGTGGGCGACCTCGACCGGATGCACCGCGCCGGGGCCCGCACCGACCGCTGGCGCCGGGCCCGCGACCTGGGGGGCCGGCCGCCCACCGCGGGCACCGACACGTCCGCGACCTCGGTGCAGCTGGCGCTCGGGCTGCCCACCGAGGCGCACACCGGGGTGGGGCTGCCCGAGATGAGCCCGTCCGACCGCGTCGGCGCCGAGCTCGAGGTGCTGGGGCTCGACGTCAGCCGCCACGTCATGCACCTGCACCACGAGCTGGTCGAGGCGCTCGGCGTGACCCGGTCCACCGGGCTGCTCGAGGCCCGCAACCGCAGCGAGCTGCTGGTGGCCGGCGTCAAGGTCGCCACCCAGACGCCGCCCATCCGCTCCGGCCGGCGAGTGGTGTTCGTGACCCTCGACGACAGCACGGGGCCGGTCGACGCCACGCTCTTCGACGACGCCCAGGGCGACTACGCCTCGACCGTGTTCGGCTCGTGGCTGCTCGTGGTCCGCGGGGTGCTCCGCCGCACCGGACGACGGGGGGTCTCGCTCCGCGCGACCGGGGCCTGGGACCTCGGCTCCCTCACCCGGCTGTGGGAGGCCGAGGGCCTTGACGCGGTGCTCGACCTGCTCGAGCGCTCGCCGCGGCCCGGGCGCGGGCCGAGCGCCACGCCCCACCGGGTGCGGGTGCACCCCAGTGGGGCCCGCACCTCGCCGTACGCCGACCTGCGGCCGGCCGGCCCCGCGCCGGGCGTCGTCTCCGGCGCGGTCGCTCGCAGGCTGTGGCACCGCAGCCCCGGGAGCCCGGGGTGACGGCGCCGCCGCACGCCCTAGGGTGGGCGCCATGGACCGCCCGCTGGAGCGCCGCAACGCCACCCGTACGGCGGTCGTCTGGGAGGCCGTGCGGGCCCTGCTGCCCGAGCCCGGCCGTCGGGTGCTCGACATCGGGGGCGGCACGGGCGGCCTGGCGGTGCACGTCGCCGGTCTCGGCCACGAGGTCACCGTGGTCGACCCCAGCCCCGACGCGCTCGCAGCGCTGGCGCGCCGAGCCGCCGACGACGGGGTCGCCGACCGCGTCAGTGCCGTCCAGGGCGACCTCGACACCGTCGGCGAGCTGGAGCCCGGCTTCGACCTGGTGCTGTGCCACGGGGTGCTCGGGCTGGTCGACGACGCGCCTCGGGCGCTCGCCTCGGTGGCGTCGGTGCTCGCCCCCGGCGGGTCGCTCTCGCTGGTGGTCGGCCAGCACCACGCCGCTGTGCTCACCCGCGCGATGGCCGGGCACTTCGCCGAGGCACGCGCCCTGCTCGGCGCCACCCCCGGACCGACGGGTTCCGACGGAGGGCGCAGCCCGCGGGCCGAGCGTCGGTTCACCGTCGACGAGGTGCACGACCTGCTGCCCGGCTGCGGGCTGCAGGTGCGCGAGGTGCAGGGCGTGCGGGTCTTCGCCGACCTCGTGCCGTCCTCGCTGCTCGACCTCGAGGCCGGTGCGGCCACGGCGCTGCTCGAGCTGGAGCGCGCGGTCTCGACGCGCCCGGAGTACCTCGTGCTGGCCAGCCAGCTGCACGTCCTCGCGACCCGCTAGGCCCGGGCCGGGCCCGGCCCCGTCGGCCCGACCGCCCGGGGTGGTGGGTCGATGAGCCCCGACCCGCACCTGCTGCACGTCGACATGGACGCCTTCTACGCCTCGGTGGCGACCCGCGGCCGGCCCGACCTGGCCGACGTGCCGGTGGTGGTGGGCGGGGGAGGCCCCGGCGGTCACCGCGGGGTGGTGCTGGCCGCCAACTACCCGGCACGCCGCTACGAGGTGCGTTCCGGCATGCCGATGGCGCGGGCGCGGCGGCTGTGCCCCGACGCGGTGGTGCTGCCGCCCGACTTCGCCGAGCTCGAGGCGGTGTCGGCCTCGGTGATGGAGATCTTCCGCCAGGTGACGCCCGTCGTTGAGGCGATCTCCCTCGACGAGGCGTTCCTCGACGTCTCCGGTGCCACCCGTCGGCTGGGCCCGCCGCGGGGCATCGCCGAGCACGTCCGGGCCCGGGTCGCCGACGAGCAGCAGGTCACCTGCTCGGTGGGCGTCGCGGGGTCGGTCTCGGTCGCCAAGCTGGCGAGCCGCCGCGCGAAGCCCGACGGCGTCGTCGTCGTACGCCCCGACGAGGTGACCGCCTTCCTGCACCCGCTCGACGTCGGCGAGCTCTACGGCGTGGGTGAGGCGACGCGCGACGCGCTGCACCGCTACGGCCTGCGCACGGTCGGCGAGCTCGCGCACACGCCGCTGGCCACGCTGCAGCGCGCGTTCGGCCGCGCGAGCGGCGCCCACCTGCACCACCTCGCGTGGGGCACCGACCGCCGGACCCTGGTGCCGCGGCGACACACCCAGGACCCCGACCGCTCGATGGGCTCCGAGGAGACCTTCGGCCGCGACACCGACGACCGCGCGGTGGTGGTGCGCGAGCTGCTGCGGCTGGCCGGCACGGTCACGCGCCGCATGCGCCGCGCCGAGGTGGTCGGCCGCACGGTCACGCTGCGGGTGCGCTTCTCCGACTTCACCACCCTCACCCGTTCGCGCACCCTGCCCGACCCGACCGACGTCACGGCCGAGGTCCACGCGGTCGCCGTGGGGCTGTACGACGCCCTGGCGCTCCAGCGCGCCCGGGTGCGGCTGGTCGGCGTCCGCGTCGAGGGCCTGCGGCCCCGGGCGCAGGCGCAGCGACAGCTCGTGCTGGGTGCGCGCGAGCGGGGCTGGGAGGAGGCCGACCGCGCGGTCGACCGGGCCGCGTCGCGCTTCGGCGGGGGCGCCGTACGGCCGGCGACGCTGCTGCAGGGCGGTCGACCCTAGTCCTGCCCGGCGACCGACGACCATCGCCACGCAGGGGCGCCGGGGTGAATTCTCCACCGAATTCCGGTCTCTTCTACCGCCCCGCCCACCGCCCTGCCTAGACTCGGACCACACGAGATCATGCGGGAGGATGCCGTGCCACTCTCCGAGGAGGAGCTTCGTCTGCTGGAGCAGATGGAGCAGGCCCTTGCCCAGGAGGACCCCAAGTTCGCCTCCACGCTGCGCGGCAGCGCGATCGAACGCACCGCCAAGATCCGCACCGTGGGCGCCGGGGCCGCGCTGCTCGTGGGCGTGGCCATGCTGATGGGCGGCGCCGTCACCCAGCAGATCTGGCTCGCGGTCCTCGGCTTCGTCGTCATGGTCGCCTCGACCACCCTCGGTCTCGCCGCGTGGCGCGGCCGCCACGCCCAGCAGTCGCAGGTCCCCGACGATCCGTCGGGCGCCACGATCGCCGTGACCCTCGACGACCCGCCCCACCGCTTCGGCGTCGTGCAGGGCGGTCGGGCCGACAAGCCCCGCCGTCAGCCCCGCCAGCCCCGGGCCCGCCGTCCCAAGGGCAGCACGCAGGGCACGTTCATGCAACGCATGGAGCAGCGCTGGGAGCGCCGCCGCAACCAGGGCTACTGAGCCTCACCCCTCTCGACACCGACGGCCGGTGGTGCACCCGCACCCCGGCCGTCCGTCACGTCCAGCCCCGCTCCGGCAGGGGCGCCTGACGCCACTGAGCCACGAAGTCGGTCGCTGAGCCACGATTGTTTGCTTGGCTCAGCGACAAAGTCACTGGTCAACCAGTGACTCTGTCGGGGTCGACCTACCGGCCGCTCACCACGTGCGGGGGAGCAGGGAGGGGGGAAGCAGGCGACGGCGGAGGCGGGTGGGGGCGGGGGCGTCGGCCGAGCGCCGCTCGAGCAGCGTGGTCCAGCGCTCGACGGTCGCGGGGAGGTCGGTGCGCTCCAGCACGGCGGTGCCGCCGGGCGAGCCAGGACGGGCGAACCGGCCGCGCTCCACCTGCCGCAGCACGTCCTCGAGCGCCTCGGCGTCGGCGTGCTCGGCCCCGGGGGTCTCGCGGACGAGGGCGTGGGCCTGCTCGCGCGGCGAGCGGTCGTCGTCCCACGGGGCGCCGTGGTCGAGGGCGACGGCCCGCAGCTCGGCCCAGGCCCCCTCGGCGGGCCCCTCGGAACGGGCCGGGTCGAGCCGCTCCGCCCGCTGCCGACGTCGTACGACGCCCGGTGCGAGCAGCGCGGCGGCCAGCAGGAGCAGGACGAGCACGACCGCGACCGGGCGGCCGAGCCCGGCGCCGCCGGCAGAGGTGTCGGTCTGCTGCTCGGTGTCGGTCTGCTCGGCCTGCGGGGTCGGCGCCGCGCTCTGCGGCGCCTCGGTGGGCTCGGACTCGTCGAGCGACTCGCGGGTGTAGTCGGGGCTGGCGCCGGAGCGCACCGACGGGGTGGGCTCGAAGCGCACCCAGCCGACGCCGGTGAAGTACATCTCGGCCCAGGCGTGCCGGGCGTCGGAGGAGTAGCGGAGGCGTCCGTCGGGCTGCCGCTCCGGGCCGAGGAAGCCGACCGCGACGCGCGAGGGGATGCCGAGGGTGCGGCCCATCGCGGCCATGGCGGCGGCGAACTGCTCGCAGTAGCCGACCTTGTCGGTGGTGACGAAGTCGGCGAGCAGGTCGAGGCCGGAGCCGGGGCGCTGCTCGAGGGAGTAGGTGAAGCCGCCGTCCTGGCGGAACCAGTCCTGCAGCGCGACGGCCTGCTGGAACGGTGTGGTTGCGCCCCGGGTCACCTCGCGAGCGGTCCGCTCGATGACGGGCGGCATGTCGTCGGGCAGCTCGGTCATCGGCTCGCGCACCGACTCGGGCGCGGTGAGGGCCCGGTCGAGGTCGCTCGCCGTGATCGCCGGCCGGAAGGCGGTGGCGCGGTAGGTCAGCCCGGGCCGCGACTCGCCGGAGGGCAGGGCGACGTCGAGGAAGCGCTCGTCGTAGCGCCAGTCGCCCTCGACGGCGACCTCGCGCAGGGGCGACGGCAGCGGCAGCCAGCGGGTGCGGAAGACGGGGTCGAGGGTCAGCTCCCACTCCGACTCGACGCCGCCCGTGCCGGCGGCGAGCCCGGGCGGTGCGGGGAAGACGCCGTCGGCGGAGTTCTCCGACGGCAGGTCGCGGGTGGAGGCGTCCCACGCGTCGGCGGAGAACTGGTCGAGCACCACGGTGCGCAGGTAGTCGGTGTCGGTGGAGTCGGTGCGGGCGAACAGCAGCGAGGTGTCGGTCTGCTCGAGCAGGTCGCGGCGCAGGGAGATGAAGGGGTTCTGCGTCGCCACGCGCAGGCTGCCGCTGCCGTCTCCGTCACCCGTGCCGCCGTTGTCGGGACCCACGGGGTCGGCCAGCGGCACCAGCGGCGCGACGAGCAGCGAGGCGAGCACGGCCACCAGCGCGACCTGCCCGGCGCCGACCCCGGTGTCGAGCCGCTCACGCCAGCCGTCGGGCAGGGCGTCGTCCTCGGGGCGCACCGGCCGCACCGCGACGGCCCCGGCGTGACGACGTCCGCGGTCGCAGGCGAGCAGCAGCACGTACGCGGCTGCGGCGCAGACGTAGAGCCGCGTCGGCACCGGGTCGGTCAGCACGGTGACCGGCACGCTGACCGCCGCGAGCACGGGCAGCCCGGCCAGCGGGGGCCGACCGACCGCGTGGGCGAGCACGTCGACCCCCCAGAGCAGCAGCAGGAAGCAGCCGAGGAGCAGCAGGTGCACCGCCCCGAGGGATCGGTCGACGGGCGACAGGTCGGTGCCGAGCACGACGGCGCCGCGCTCGAGCGCCTCGACGAGCAGCCGCACCGAGGCCGGCCGCGGCAGCAGCGGGACCCCGACGGCGAGCGCCCACGCGGAGAGCAGCGCGAGCCCGGCGGCGAGGAGCTGCGCGGCGGCGACCGCGA
>NZ_BAAHAA010000033.1:0-32809 GCF_054777915.1 Nocardioides marmoraquaticus
GGCACGCTCGGCGCGCTGCGCGAGCCGCTGCGAGCGGCGCTGCCAGCGACGGCCGGCGGCGGCCCGGCGGCTCGCGTGGCGACGCTCGGCCTCGCGCAGCAGCTCGTGCTGCCGCTCGTGGGCCAGCGCGTACGCCAGGTCGGGTGCCTGGGAGCTCATGGCTCTCCCCTCTCGGATGGGTCAGGTGGCTGGTGGTCTGGGGCGGGGGGCCGGAACCGGTCGCCGCACCCGTCGTACGCCGCGCTAGGCGGCGACGACGGCGTCCTTGCGGGGACGACCCCGGGGACGCTTGCGGGCGATGACGGCTCCCTGCTGGAAGATCTCGCCGCCCCACACGCCCCACGGCTCCTCGCGTGCGAGGGCACCGGCCAGGCACTCGGCCCGCACGGGGCAGGTCTGGCACAGAGTCTTCGCCAGCTCGAGGTCGGCGGGAGCCTCGGCGAAGTAGAGCTCCGGGTCGTCGTGGCAGGGCAGCGCCGTCAGCTGGTCGCGGTCGTCGACGAGAGTGGCAGTCATCTCGTCCTCCTGGTCTGGCTCGAAGATCGGTCGGGGTGGTGTGTCCCGGGAAGCGCGGAGGCCGCGGATCCCGGTGGGTTCCGCGGCCTCTGGCTGCCGATTCGAGCGTCGAGCTCAGGTGATCGGTGGTGCCAGGGAACGGAGACCCGGGAGGGGGGCGACGGTGGGGACGCCGGTGACGGCGTCGGTGCCCACGGTGCTGCCGATGGAGGCGGTCATGACGTCGTCGCGACGGTGACGGCCCGGCTGCGGGCAGACTCCACCCTCGGTGCCACGCAGGACGGGCACGAGGAAGCCGACGGCGTAGCCGTTCGTCGCGGTCATCGAGATCTCGAGCTTCTTCACGTGTCACCTCCTCCGTCGTGGCGTCCCTGCCGATCAGGGGCTCGCCTGGGTGTGTAGAGCACCGTAGACCCGCCTGCGAGAGCGCCGCAAACGAATTAACGGCGCGTGGTCGCGGACCCGCTCAGACCAGCAGCTCGAGCAGGTCGTCGGCGTACTTGTCGAGCTTGGCCTTGCCGATGCCGTTGATGCCGTGCAGCCCGGCGCGGTCTCGCGGTCTGACCTCGGCCAACGCCTCGAGCGTCGCGTCGCTGAAGACGACGTACGCCGGCACCTTCTCGGCCTCGGCGCGCTCCTTGCGCCAGCTGCGCAGCGACTCGAAGAGCTCCTCGTCGTAGGGCACCGGGCACTGCTCGCACCAGCCGCGGTTGCGCTCGCGCGCGGTCGCCAGGGGCGTGCGGCACTGCTTGCACACGGCGGCCCGACGGGTGCGCGTCGACTTGCGCTGGCCGCGACCCTCGCCAGGGGCGGTGTCGGTCACCGACGCCGGCCGCAGCCCGTCGAGGAATCGGGAGGGCTTGCGCCGGGCCTGACCACCGGGGTTGCGGGCCAGCGCCCAGGACACCCACAGGTGCTCGCGCGCCCGGGTCATGCCGACGTAGAGCAGCCGGCGCTCCTCCTCGATCGCGACCGGCCCCTCGGCGTAGGTGATCGGCATCGTGCCCTCGTGGCAGCCCACGCAGAACACGGCGTCCCACTCCAGGCCCTTGGCGGCGTGGAACGTGGCCAGGGTGACGCCCTCGGCGACCGGGGCGTGCTGCTCGTGGGCGCGGCGGTCGAGCTCGGCGATGAGGTCACCGAGGCCTGCCTCGGGGTGCGCGGCCGCGTGCTCCTCGGTCTGCGAGACCAGGGCGTGCAGCGACTCCCAGCGGTCGCGGGCCTGGCCGCGGGCGGCCGGCGCCTCGCGGGTCCACCCGGCGCCGGTCAGCACCCCGACCACCCGGGCCACCAGGGCACCGCCGGTCGTCTCGTCGGCCCCGCCGCTCGCCCGGGCCTCTCCCCGCAGCAGCGCCACCGCCTGCTTGACCTCCTGGCGGTCGAAGAACCGGGCGGCACCGCGCACGACGTACGGGATGCCGCGCGAGGCCAGGGCCTCCTCGTAGGCCTCGGACTGGGCGTTGATGCGGAACAGCACCGCCATCTCGCGCAGCGGCACGCCGCCGTCGCGCAGCTGCTCGACGTGGGCCGCGACGGCCTCGGCCTCGGCCACCTCGTCGGGCGCCTCGCGCCAGCTGACGTCGGGACCGGCCGCGCGCTGCGCCTGCAGCCGCACGCTGCGGGTCGAGCCGCCCGCGAGCAACCGATTGGCCGTCTCGACCACCTGCGGGGTGGAGCGGTAGCTGCGCACCAGCTCGACCGTCGTCGCGCCGGGGTGCTGCGCGGTGAAGTCGAGCAGGTAGTCGGCCCGGGCGCCGGCGAAGGAGTAGATGGTCTGGGCGGGGTCGCCCACGACGCAGAGCTCGTCGCGACCGCCGAGCCACAGCTCGAGCAGGGCGCTCTGGATCGGGCTGAGGTCCTGGAACTCGTCGACGGTGAAGTGCCGGTACTGCGCGCGCACCTCGGCGGCGACGCGCTCGTCCTCGCTCAGCAGGGCGGCCGCGCACAGCAGCACGTCCTCCATGTCGATGCGGCCCTGGTCGCGCTTGAGGTCCTCGTAGGAGGTCATCACCCGCGCGACCACGGCCGGGTCGACACCGTTGACCTCACGGCCCTTGCGCGCGGCCAGCCGCGGGTAGTCGTCGGGCCGGACGTTGCTGACCTTGGCCCACTCGACCTCGGAGGCGAGGTCGCGCAGGCGGGCCTGGTCGACGTCGAGGCGCTGGCGGCGAGCCGCGGCCGCCAGCAGCGGGATCTTGGACTCGACCAGCGCCGGCGGCTCGCCGCCGTAGACCTTGGGCCAGAACCAACGCACCTGGCGCAGCGCCGCAGAGTGGAAGGTGCGGGCCTGCACCGCGCCCGCACCCATCGCCCGCAGCCGCCCGCGCATCTCGCCGGCCGCCCGCGTGGTGAAGGTGACCGCCAGCACGTGGCGGGGGTCGTAGACCCCGCTCGCGACGCCGTAGGCGATGCGGTGGGTGACCGCCCGGGTCTTGCCGGTGCCGGCCCCGGCGAGCACGCGGACGGGCCCACGCAGGGCCAGGGCGACCTCGCGCTGCTCGGGGTCGAGGGCGGCCAGCAGCTCGTCGGCGGTGGGACCGGACATCGGGGAATGCAGCTCCGGGCGGGTGGTGTTGGGTGGGACGGAACGAGCCTAGACGCGAGAGAGGACAGCCCGATGAGCGTCACGATGTACAGCACTCCCTGGTGTGGCTACTGCCACCGGCTCAAGAGCCAGATGGACCGGGAGGGCATCGCCTACGACGTCGTCGACATCGAGCAGGACCCCTCGGCCGCCGACATCGTGATGAAGGTCAACAACGGCAACCAGACCGTCCCGACCCTCGTCTACAGCGACGGCACCGCCCAGACCAACCCCTCCCTCGCCGCCGTCAAGGCCAAGCTCGCCGAGCTCTCCTGACCCCCTCCCCCGCCGAGGAGTCACTCCCTGACAGCCCAGGAGTCACTCCCTGACAGCCCAGGAGTCACTGCCTGACGGCCCAGGAGTCACGCGTTGCCGTACAGCGGGCGCCAGCGGACACCGCCTCGGTCGTCGGCGCATGCATGAGCTTGTGCTGGTGCGGATTTCGACCGTCAGCGAGTGACCTGTCGGCCGTCAGCGAGTGGCCTCTCGGCCGTCAGCGAGTGACCTCTCGGCCGTCAGCGAGTGACCCGTGGGCCGTCAGCGAGTGACCCCTGGGCCGTCAGCGAGTGACCTCTCGGCCGTCAGCGAGTGACCCGTGGGCCGTCAGCGAGTGACCTCTCGGCCGTCAGCGAGTGACCTCTCGGCCGTCAGCGAGTGACCTCTCGGCCGTCAGCGAGTGACCCCTGGGCCGTCAGCGAGTGACCTCTCGGCGGGACTACCAGGAGCCGGTGAGGGGGGCGCCGTACCAGGTCTCGATGAGCGAGCGGGAGATCGAGATGCCGCTGGGGAGGACGAGGGTGCCGGCCTGGGTGCTGCGGCGCAGCTCGTCACGGGTGAACCAGGCGGCGTCCTCGATCTCGGCGCCGTCGACCGTGATGTCGGTGCGAGCGGCGCGGCCGGTGAAGCCGATCATCAGGCTGGCGGGCAGCGGCCAGGGCTGGCTGCCGAAGTAGGTGACCTCACCGACGGCGACGCCGGTCTCCTCGGCGACCTCGCGCCGCACGGCGTCCTCCATGGTCTCGCCGGGCTCGACGAAGCCCGCGAGGGTGGAGTAGCGACCCTCGGGCCAGTGCGGGTTGCGCCCGAGCAGGCACCGTTCGTCGTCGGCGCCGGGCTCGCCGTCGGTGATGAGCATGATCACGGCCGGGTCGGTGCGCGGGAACTGGTCGCGGCCGCAGTCGGCGCAGCGCAGCACGTGGCCTGCCTTCTGCGGCACGAGGTGACCCCCGCAGCGTGGGCAGTGGCGGGTGGCGCGGTGCCACTCGGCCATGCCGACGGCGTGCATCACCAGCGGTGCCTCGCCGAGCCCAGCCGGCTCACCCTGCTCAGCAAGCGTCATCACCAGGGTGCGCAGCGGCACCCACTCGTCGGGGTCGCCCTCCGCGTCAGCCGGGTCGACGACGACCGCGACGTGCTCGACGCCGTCGCGCTCACCAAGGAGCAGCCGGAGCCCGTCGGGCGCCTCGTCGGGCGAGACCCACGGCACCCGCCCGTCGCGCATCCGCAGCTGCGAGCCGCTCAGCACCAGGACCCGGGTGGCCGGGTCGTTCCACGTGCGCTCGAGCCAGGCGTCGTCGCTGCGCAGCTCGCCCTGACGGTCGTGGGCGTGGGCGGAGAGGGCGACGGGCGGAAGGGTGCGGGCCACGCGGCCGAGCCTAGGACGACGGCCCAGTCGGCTCCGGGCCACCGGTGACGAGCGCCTCGAGGGCGGCGCGGTCGAGCAGGTCGTGCTGCTCGACCGTGTGGCCCGAGCGCACGTAGTGGAAGGCCGCGCGCACCTGCTCCGGGAGCACGTCGTGCAGCTCGGCCCAGGCCAGCCGGTAGACGGCGAGCTGGACGGGGTCGGCCGACTCCTGGCGCTGGGTCTTCCAGTCGACGACCAGCCACGAGCCGTCGGGCTCGCGGTAGACGGCGTCGATGCGGCCGCGCACCACCTGGCCCCGCAGCACGAGGGAGAACGGCGCCTCGGTGGCGTGCGGGACGCGGTCGCCGAAGGGCCCGGCCTCGAAGCGCTGCTGCAGCTCGGCGAGGTCGTCGGCGTCGTCGATGCCGAGGTCGCCGCGCCCGGGCACCTCGTCGGGCTCGAGCAACGACTGCTGCCCGAACCTGGCCTCGACCCACGCGTGGAAGCGCGTCCCGAACCGTGCGGCCCGCGACGGGGGCCTCGGCATCGGGCGCGCGAGCTCGGCGGCGAAGCCCTGGGGGTCGGCGCGCAGCCGGGCGAGCGCGGTCGCGGAGAGACTGCTCGGCAGGGCGACCTCGATGACGTCGGCGCGCTCGGCCCGCGCCTCGGTGAGCAGCCGGTCGATGTCGGCGTCCCACTGCGCGACGACCGACGCCTCGGCCAGGTCGAGCCACTCCTCGGGTGCCACGTCGGGTGCGCTGCCGGCGAGCGACGTGGCGGCACGGACCCGCTCGGCCGCGGCGAGCCGCAGCTCGGTCTCGCGCCCTAGCCCGGGCACCGGCCAGGGTCGTGCCAGCGACTCGTCGTCGTAGGGGTTGGGCTCGCCCTTCGCGGGCCTGTCGAGCCACTCGGGCTCCTCGCCCCAGGCACGAATGCCCTCGCGGAGCTCGGCCTGGTAGGAGGAGGGACCGTAGGGCGTCGCACGCCGGCCCCACTGGTGAGAGGTCACCGACAACCGGTGCTTGGCCCGGGTGAGCGCGACGTAGCCGAGCCGGCGCTCCTCCTCGGCGTCGTGGTCGCGCGAGTCGACCCGGTAGGCGTCGAGCGCCGCCTTGTCGTGACCCCGCAGCTGCGGCAGGTCGTGGGCGTCGCCGCGCAGCGGCGCCGGCAGCACGGCCGGCGAGGAGGTCCACAGGCTGCGGGAGCGGTTGCTCGGGAACCGGGTCTCGCACGTGCCGACGAGGAACACCGCGTGCCACTCCAGGCCCTTGGAGCGGTGCACCGTCAGCAGCTTGACCGAGTCGGCCTCGCTGGGGGTCGCCAGGTCGAGGCCGTTGCCCTGGTCGTCCTCGGCGGTGAGGTAGGCCAGCAGGGCCGCGACGGTGACGTCGCCGTCGAGGGACTGGAAGTCGCCGACGGCCTTGAGGAACAGGTCGAGGTTGTCGCGGCGGGTGGTCGCGGCCGGCCCGACGGCCGAGGCGAGCTCCACGTCGACGCCCGTGACGTCGACGATGCGGCGCACCACGTCGAGCAGGGGCTCGCCGAGCGAGCCGCGCAGCATCCGCAGCTCGGCGGAGAGCAGCCCGAACCGCTCACGCGCCTCGGACGAGTAGTCGAGGTCGCCGGGGTCGGCGAGCGCGTCGCTGAGGGCCGCGGACTCGGACGGGTCGATGCCGTCGGCGATGGCGACGAGCTCGGCGTCGACACCGGTCGGGCGGGCGTCGCGCGTTCCGACCAGCTGCCCCGCCCGCTGCGCCAGCAGTCGCAGGTCGCGGGCGCCCACGGCCCAGCGCGGGCCGGTCAGCAGGGTCAGCACGGCGGAGTTGGCGGTGACGTCGTGCAGCAGGGTCAGGGTGGCCACCACCTCGGCGACCTCGGGGAGGCGCAGCAGCCCGGAGAGCCCGACGATCTCGACGGGCACGCCTGCCGTGCTGAGCGCGTCGAACACCGCCTCGGCGGTGCTGTTGTCACGGGTGAGGACGCCGATGTCGGACCACGCCACGGCGTCGGTCTCGTGCACCTCGGTGACCCTGCGCACCACCCAGGCGAGCTCGTCGTCGACGGTCTCGAAGACCTGCGTGGTGACCTCGCCCGGCTCGTCGCGGGCGGCGCGCAGCGGCTGCACCTGCGGGATGGCGGCGTACAGCGGGCCGGCCAGGCTGTTGGCCACCTCGAGGATGCGGGCGTCGGAGCGCCGGTTGACGGTCAGCGGCAGCACCGGCACCTCGCTGCCGTCGGCCGTGGGGAAGACCTCGCCGAACCCGAGGATGTTGGAGACCGACGCGCCACGCCAGCCGTAGATGGCCTGGTTGGGGTCGCCCACGGCCGTGACCGGGTGGCCGCGGCCCTGCGCGGGCGTCGGGCCCGAGAACAACCGGGCGAGCATCAGCGCCTGGGCGACCGAGGTGTCCTGGTACTCGTCGAGCATCACCACGCGGAACCGGGCGCGCTCGCTGGCCCCGACGTCGGGCTGCTCGGCGGCCAGCCGGGCCCCGAGGGCGATCTGGTCGGAGAACTCCATCAGCCCGAGCTCGGCCTTGTGGCGCCGGTAGGCGCGCACCAGCCCCAGCAGGTCGGCACGCCGGTCGATCGCCGAGATCGCGCCCTCGACCTTCTCGAGGTAGGTCTTGCGGGCCTTGCCGGCGAGCTCGTCGGCGCGGGCGCCCTCGAAGCCGATCCGCTCGCGCTGGTCGAAGGCCGCGACCTCGTCGGGCCCCAGGAGGTGCTCCGTCATGGCGCCGTCGAGGGCCAGGAGGTTCTGGACGACGGTCGGCGGGTGGTCGGAGAGGGCGTGCACGTCGCCGCGGAAGCGGTCGACGGTGCGGGCGCCGAGCTGGTAGCGGGAGGCGTCGGTGATGACCCGGGTGTCGGGCTCGTGACCGATGCGCAGGCCGTGCTCGGCGAGCAGCTGGGCGGCGTAGGCGTGGTAGGTGAGCACGGTCGGCTCGAGCACCTCCTCGCCCGCCCCGTCGGCCCGGAGGTCGGTGTCGAGCACGCCGGCGGTCACCAGGGCCTCGCGCACCCGGGCACGCAGCTCGCTGGCGGCCTTGGAGGTGAAGGTCAGGCCGAGCACCTCCTCGGGCCGCACCTGCCCCGTGACGACGAGGTGGACCACGCGCGCCGCCATCAGCGTGGTCTTGCCGGAGCCCGCCCCCGCGATCACCACGGCCGGTCCGAGCGGGGCCGCGACGGCGGCCCACTGCTGCGCGCTGACCTCGTAGTCGGCCCGCATCACCTCGCGCAGGTCGGCGGGCGAGTCGATCGGGCGGACGTACGCCGGCACCTCGTCGACGCCGTCGGCCCGACTGCTGTCGGTCGACGTCGTGGCCGTCACTGGCGCACCACCGGCCCGGCGCTGCGGGCGGGGCACACCGCGACGAAGGCGCAGTCCTTGCAGGCGTCGCCCGGCGTCGCGGGGAACGTCTCGGTGCGCAGGTAGGTCGCCGAGCGCGCGAGCTCGTCGCGCAGGACCCGCCGCTCGGGCGAGACCTCGGTGTGGACGGGCTGCGGCTGCACCTTGGCGGCCGTGTCGTCGCCGGGCAGCCCGAGCTGCACCAGCTCGGCCCCACCGCTGCGGCCCGGGGTGACCTCGGCGAGGGCGCCGCTGTCGACGGCGTACTGGTAGAGCGCGAGCTGGCGGTGGCGCTCGACGGCGGGACCGCTGGGGGCGCTGCGCCCGGTCTTGAGGTCGACCACGACGACGGCCCCGGAGGCGTCGACCTCGACCCGGTCGGCCGCACCACCGATGGTGACGCGCTCTCCGTCGTCGAGCTCGACGACGGTGCTGAAGCGGCTCTCGCGGCCCACCAGCTCGCGCGGGTTGTCGTGGTGCCAGCGCAGGAACCGGGCCAGGGCGTGGCGGATGCGGTCGTGCTCGCGCTGCCGCGACCACGGGGTGCGGAACTCCAGGCGGTCCCAGACGGCGTCGACGTGGGTCATCAGCCGGTCGAGCGCGGCGGGGTCGGCGGGGTCGACGTCGGGCAGGTCGTCGCCGCCGACGCGCTCGGCCAGGGCGTGGACCATCTGCCCGACGTTGGCGGCCTGGTGCGAGCGGTCGGTGCCACCCGCCTCCCGCTGCAGGAACCACTGCAGCGGGCACGCCGCCAGGCCGTCGAGCACGGTGGCGGAGAGGGGCACCGGACGGTCGGGCTCGCGCACCGGCGTCGCCGACCGGGTCTCGGCCCGGGTGCCCCACCAGGTCGCCGGGTCGGCCTGGGGCACCAGCTGCCGTCCGGCGGCCCGCTCCCCCGCCAGCCGCGCGAGCCGGGTCGCGGCCGCCTGCCTCAGCGCGGCAGGGGCGTCGGGGTCGGCGAGCGTGCGGCGCAGCTCGCTGACGAGACCGGTGACCGACAACGGTCGCGGGGGTCGCCCGACGACCGGGCGGACGTCGACGCCCAGCTCGCCGAGGAAGCGGCTCGGCTGCTCGCCGTCGTCGTCGGACGACGCCACGGCCGTCACCACGAGCCGCTGCCGGGCCCGGGTGCAGGCGACGTAGAAGAGCCGTCGCTCCTCGGCCAGCAGCTCGCGCCGCGACACCGGCGGGACCAGCTCACCGGCGCCGATGCGGTCGGGCTCGAGCAGGGTGGCGCGGCGGCGGAGGTCGGGCCAGCCCTCCGCCTGCACGTGGCAGACCACCACGAGCCGCCACTCGAGCCCCTTGCTGCGGTGCGCCGTCAGCAGGCGTACGGCGGAGCCCCTCACGCCCTGCTCGGCCAGCGTGTCGCTCGGGAGCTGCTGCGCCGAGAGGGTCTCGAGGAAGGCCACGACCCCCTGGTGGTCGCGCTGGTCCTCCGACCGCGCGGCCGCGGCGAACAGCGCCACCACGGAGTCGAGGTCGCGGTGGGCGCGTCGGGCCGCGCCGCCGCCGAGCGCCACCGCACGCCGCAGCCGACCGGGCCAGGACGTGCCCGACCAGAGGCTCCACAGCACCTCCTCGGCGGTGCCGCCGTCGTCGAGCACGGCGCGGGCGGAGACGAGCAGCCGGTGGGCCGCACGCGCTCGCGACGCGGCCTCGCCCGGCACCCCGTCGAGGAAGCCCGGCCGCAGCAGCGCGAGCCGCACCAGGTCGCGCGAGTGACGCGCGCGGGGCGGAGCGTCGGCCCCTTCGGGACCACCGGGCCCCTCACCGTCGAGGCGCTGCTTGTCGCGGTCGCGCAGCGCGCGCTGCAGTGCGCGCACCTCCCCCGCGTCGAGACCGCCGAGCGGGCCGGTCAGCAGCGAGACCACCTGCGCGTGGTCGAGGTGACCGCCCTCGACCAGGGCCTCGCCGGGGGACTCCTCGCCCGGGTCGTCCTCGTCGTGCAGCCGGAGCACGGCACGGAGCCCGTCGAGCAGCGGCGCGACAGAGGGGTCACGGGCCAGCGGCACGTCGTCGCCGGCCACCTCGACCGGCACCCCGGCCGCGACGAGCGAGCGCCGCAGGCCGGGGATGGAGGAACGGCCCGAGCGCACCAGCACGGCCATCTCGTGCCACGCCAGGCCGTCCTCCAGGTGCGCGCGTCGCAGCAGGTCGGAGACGTGCTCGGCCTCGCCGCGGTCGGTGTCGAACGTGACGACGTCGACGCGACCCGCGCCGAGCTCGGAGCGGGCGTCGGGGGCGGTGAACGCCTCCCGCGCCGCCTCGGGCAACCCGCCGGGCAGCGGCAGCCGCCCGGCGACCCGCTGCGTCGCGGTGAGCAGGCGCGGGCCGAACCGCCGCGTGGTGCCCAGGGCGACCACGTCGGCGGGCCGGCCGTCGCGCTGCGGGAACTCGCGCGGGAAGTCGAGGATGCCGCGCACCTCGGCGCCACGGAAGCCGTAGATCGACTGGTGGGGGTCGCCGACCACGACGAGGTCGCGGCCGTCGCCGGCCAGCGCCCGGAGCATCGCGACCTGCCCGGGGTCGGTGTCCTGGTACTCGTCGACGAAGACGTGGCTGATCTCGGCGCGCAGCTCGGGGGCGTGCCGCTGCGCCTCGAGGGTGGCGCGTCGGATCAGGTCGGCGTAGTCGGTGGCACCGAGGTCGTCGAGGACGGTGAGGTACTGCTCGAGGAAGTGACCGGCCGCCACCAGCTCGGGGGCGTCGTGGCGCAGCCCGAGGTCGGTGAGCTCATCGCCGTCCAGGCCCTTCTCGCGGGCGCGCCCCAGCACCGCACCGACCTCGTGGGCGAAGCCGCGGGTCTGCGATGCCCGCCGCAGCGCCTCGGGCCAGCGCACCGACTCGGGGGTGTCGTCGAGCAGCTCGCGCAGCACGACGTCCTGCTCGGGGGCCGACAGCAGCCGCAGCGGGCCGACGTAGAGCTCGGGCGGTGCGTAGCGCCGGATGAGGCCGTAGGCGAAGGAGTGGAACGTCGCGCACGTCGTGGTCGCGGTCGTGCGGCCGAGCCGCGCCGTCACCCGGTCGCGCAGCTGCTCGGCGGCCTTGCGGCTGAAGGTCAGTGCCAGCACGGACGAGGGGTCGGCGCCGCGCCGCTCGACCCGGTCGACGATGGCCTCGACCATCGTCGTGGTCTTGCCCGTGCCGGGCCCGGCGAGCACCAGAAGCGGCCCGCCCTCGTGGTCGACGACGGCCTGCTGCGCGTCGTCGAGCGGCGGTGCGACCGCGGGTGCGCCCGCGCCCGGGACGAGGCGGTGGCGCACCCCGCCCGGCCCCTGCAGCAGCTCCCCCGCGCTCATGGGGACCACCCAAGCACGAAGGTCCGACAGGCCCTTCGAGACGCCTGGCTCGTCCCTCGCCAGGCTCCTCAGGGAGCGGACAGACGCAGCGCGTCCCTCGCCGGGCTCCTCAGGGAGCGAACAGACGCAGCGCGTCCCTCGCCGGGCTCCTCAGGGAGCGGACAGACGAAGCGCGTCCCTCTCCGGGTCCTCAGGGAGCGGACAGACGCAGCGCGTCCCTCGCCGGCTCAGGGAGCGGACAGACGCGGCTCGTCCCTCGCCGGGCTCCACACGGAGCGAACAGACGCCGCGCGTCCCTCGCCGGGCTCCACACGGAGCGAACATACGCCGCGCATCCCTCGCCAGGCTCCTCAGGGAGCGGACAGACGCCGCGCATCCCTCGCCGGCTCAGGGAGCGGACAGACGCGGCTCGTCCGGCTGCCAGAAGGCGGCGGGCATGTCGACGCGGCCGGAGGGGCGCAGGGGCGTGCCCTCCTCGAGGTACGCCGCCCTGGCCTCCTCGCCGTGGCTCGGCGGGAGCGAGCCGTCGGCGCGCACGACCCGCCACCACGGCACCGAGCCCCCGTGGAGCGACATCACCCGCCCCACGGTGCGCGGGCCGCGGACGAGCACCGCGCGCGAGAGCGCGTCGGCCAGGGCGCCGTACGTCGTCACCCGGCCGCGCGGCACCTGCTCGACCAGGTCGAGCACCGCGTCGACGTACTCCTCCGGGTCCGGCACGCACCCATGCTGCCCACCGCGGGGCCCCGACGCACCACGGACACACCACGGGGGCGTCCCCCCGGGAGGAGACGCCCCCGTGGTCCGAGGCCCGAGAAGGTCAGGGGATCGCGCGGAACGGCTCGGTGCCCCGGGCGAGCTGCAGGCCGGGGATGCCGGAGTGCTGCTGGGCGAAGGCGAGCTCGCGGGAGAGGTCGCCGACGCCGTTGGAGGCGGGCAGCGGGGCCAGCGCGAGCGTGGACAGGGTGCCCAGCGCCTCACCGTCGGCGCTGAGGAAGGCCGAGCCGGAGTCGCCCGGGACGCCCGGGGTCACGGTGTAGACGGAGTGGGTCCAGCCGCCGCCCGAGGTGCCGAGGCTGCCGCCGGTCTTGGGCGAGAGCACCTCGATCCCGCCGCGCAGGCTGGAGTTGCCGAAGCTGAAGACCTGCTCACCGGCGGCGGTGCCGTCGGTGTCGATGCCGCTCGGGCCGCCCCAGAACGGGATCGAGGGGTTGACCTTGCCCTTGTCGGCGCCGGAGACCTTGACCAGCGCGAAGTCGTTGTAGGCGCAGGTGTCGGCGTCGGTGGTGCCGACGCGGTCCATGGCCTCCCAGGAGGAGTACGCCAGGGTGCCGCTGGCGACCTCGGTGCCGCCGGTGACGACGTTGCCCATCTCCTGGAACGACACCCGGGTGCCGAGCGGCAGGGCGTCGGTCTGGCAGCCGTCGGTGTCGGTGGCCTCGCCGCTCGCCGCGCAGTGGGCGGCGTACCCGACGTAGACGTTGCCGGAGGCGTCGGTGAAGACGAAGTTGCCGGTGCACTGGCCGCCGTCGGCGTACATCTGCACGCCCGGGTGCACGGCGGCCTCGTCGGCGGGCGCCCACGTCGGTGCGGCCTGGGCGCTGCCCGGGGCGGCGACGGCCGCGGCCGCGGCGAGCGCGACCCCGGAGGCGAGGGCGAGGGGGCGGGCGAGACGCATGACGAAGCCTTTCGACGGTGACCAGACGGCGATGGCTCTACAACGCGCGTTTCCCGTCGGGGTTACGCCCGGGTAGTCCGGAAGGACTACGTGCCCCCGGGGAGGACCCCGGGGGCACGTGCGTCGTCAGCGGGACGCGGTGGCGTCAGTACGACGGCTGCGAGGGGTCGATCTGGTCGACCCAGGCGGCCACGCCGCCGCCGACGTGCACGGCGTCGGAGTAGCCCGCGCCCTTGAGCACGGCCAGCGCCTCGGCCGAGCGCACGCCCGACTTGCAGTGCAGCACCACGGGCGTGTCCTGCGGCAGCTGCTCGAAGGCGTTGCCGTTGAGGATCTCGCCCTTGGGGATGAGCACCGAGCCGGGGATCTTGTTGATCTCGTACTCGTTGGGCTCGCGGACGTCGACGAGGGTGAAGTCGCGGCTGCCCTCCTCGCGCTCCTTGAGCATGTGCTCGAGCTGCACGACCGAGATCGTCGAGCCGGCGGCGGCGTCGGCGGCCTCGTCGGAGATCGCGCCGCAGAAGGCGTCGTAGTCGATCAGCTCGGTGACGTCGGCGTGCTCGCCGCACAGCCGGCAGTTGGGGTCCTTGCGGACCCTGAGCTTGCGCCACTCCAGCTCGAGGGCGTCGTAGATGACCAGCTGGCCGACAGCGGGGTCGCCGGCGCCGGTGAGCAGCTTGATGGCCTCGTTGACCTGGATCGAGCCGATGCTGGCGCACAGCACGCCCAGCACGCCGCCCTCGGCGCAGCTCGGCACCATGCCGGGCGGCGGGGGCTCGGGGTAGAGGCAGCGGTAGCACGGCGCGCCCTCGACCTGCTTCGGCGCGAACACCGAGGCCTGGCCGTCGAAGCGGTAGATCGATCCCCACACGTAGGGGATGCCGAGGAAGTACGCCGCGTCGTTGACCATGTAGCGCGTGGCGAAGTTGTCGGTGCCGTCGACGATGAGGTCGTAGCCCTCGAAGATCCGCATGACGTTGTCGTTGTCGAGGCGCTCGTCGTGGACGACGACGTTGACCAGCGGGTTGGCCTCCGCGATGGAGTCCTTGGCCGACTGCGCCTTGGGGCGCCCGATGTCGGACTGGCCGTGGATGATCTGGCGCTGCAGGTTGGACTCGTCGACCTCGTCGAACTCCGCGATGCCGAGCGTGCCGACGCCCGCCGCGGCCAGGTAGAGCAGCGCGGGGCTGCCGAGGCCGCCGGCGCCGATGACGAGCACCTTGGCGTTCTTGAGCCGCTTCTGCCCGGTCATCCCGACGTCGGGGATGATCAGGTGGCGGCTGTAGCGGCGTACCTCGTCGATGGTCAGCTCGTCGGCCGGCTCGACGAGCGGCTCCAGGGTCTGCGACACGGTCGGCTTCTCCTCGTGCTCGGGTGCGTGTGCCGGAGGGCGGCAACGGGGGTGACAACGCCGTCGTCGCGGCAGGTGTTCCCGCCGCGGCCGTCGTCGTACGCCGTCCATGGTCGCGGGCCGCGACGACGCCGCCGACGGTGCCCGCGATGTGGACCGGACCGGCCACCGCGCCCGCCGGTGGACGACCTGCCGGTCGTGCCGGGCGTCACTTGTAGGGTGCACGCCGTGAGCACGAACGACGACGGCACGGCCGCCGGACCGGCGCGCGGGGTCCGTCTGCCCCGCCGCGCCCGTCGCGCCCAGCTGCTGTCCGCCGCGCGCGAGGTGTTCGTCGCGCAGGGCTACCACGCGGCCGCGATGGACGACATCGCCGAGCGGGCGGGCGTCTCCAAGCCGGTGCTCTACCAGCACTTCCCGGGCAAGCTCGACCTCTACCTCGCGCTGCTCGACGAGTCGTGCTCCGCGATGATCAACGCGGTCCGCGACGGCCTCGAGGGCACCACCGACAACAAGCAGCGCGTCAACGCCACGATGGCGGCGTTCTACGCCTACGTCACCGCGCCCGAGGGCGCGTTCCGGCTGGTCTTCGAGTCCGACCTGACCAACGAGCCGGCCGTGCGTGCGCAGGTCGACCGGGTCACCACCGAGTCGGCCAAGCTGATCGCCCACGTCATCGCCGACGACACGGGCCTGCCGGAGGAGCAGTCGCAGCTGCTGGCGGTCTCGCTGGTGGGCATGGGACAGGTGTCCGCGCGGTTCTGGTTGCAGGAGACCGGCACCATGTCCAAGGACGAGGCCGCCGCGCTCGTCGCCGGGCTCGCCTGGCGCGGCATCGGCGGCTACCCCCGCAACGACGGCTGACAGCCGGGCCCGCACCACCCACCCACCCACGTTTCCCAGGAGGCCCTCCCATGGAGGTCAGGATCGGCGTGCAGAACGCCAGCCGCGAGCTCAGCATCGACGCCACCCTCGACGCCGACGGCATCACCGCCGCGGTCGAGAAAGCCCTCGAGGGCGGCACGCTGTCGCTCGAGGACAGCAAGGGCCGGCGACTCGTCGTCCCCGGCGACAAGCTCGCCTACGTCGACATCTCCACCAGCACGGCCGGTCAGGTCGGCTTCCGCTCCTGACCGCACCTCAGGCGCGCGCGTCGTACGCCGCCCGCGCCTGCTCGATCCGGCCGAGGTGCTCGGTCGCCCAGTCGGTCAGCACGCCGAGCGGCCCGGTCAAGGAGCGCCCCAGGTCGGTCAGCTCGTAGTCGACGCGCACCGGCACGCTCGCGGTGACCGTGCGCGTCACCAGGCCGTCGCGCTCGAGGTGGCGCAGGGTCTGCGTCAGCATCTTCTGGCTGACGCCCGCGATGGCGCTCGCGAGCTCGCCGTAGCGACGCGGGCCGTCCTGCAGCACCACGATGACCAGCACGGTCCACTTGTCGCCGATGCGGTCGAGCAGCTGCCGGCTGGGGCAGTCGGCGGCGTACGGGTCGGGCGCGGGCATCGACACTCTCCTCGGGGTGGCTACGGCACTTGAAGGTGCCTGCTCTCCAACGGGAAGTGACGGCGGGGTGTTCCCGTTGGCCCGGGTGAACGCGGCCGACCGGCCGCCCCCGACCCAGGAGGACCCATGTCCATCGTCGTCACCGGCGCCACCGGCCAGCTCGGCCGCCACGTCGTCGAGTCGCTGCTCGCCCGCGGCGCCGAGCCGGGCGACGTCGTCGCGACCGGCCGCTCCGTCGAGCGCCTCGACGACCTCGCCGCGCGCGGGGTCGTCGTACGACGCGCCGACTTCGACGAGCCCGCCACCCTGCCCGACGCCTTCGCGGGCGCCGAGCGGCTGCTGCTCGTCTCGGGCAGCGAGCCCGGCGACCGGCTGCGGCAGCACACCGCGGCGATCTCCGCGGCGGGCGACGCCGGGGTCGACCTGCTCGCCTACACCAGCGCGCCGTACGCCGCGACCACGCCGCTGCTGCTCGCCGCCGAGCACGCCGCCACCGAGGAGGTGCTGCGTGGCTCGGGCCTGCCCGTCGCGGTGCTGCGCAACGCCTGGTACGTCGAGAACTACACCGGGCAGGCGGAGACCTACCGCGCCCACGGCCTCGCCACCGCCGCCGGCGACGGGCGGGTCAGCGTCGCGCTGCGCCGGGAGTACGCCGAGGCGGCCGCCGCCGTGCTGCTCGGCGACGACCACGCCGGGGCGACGTACGAGCTGGGCGGCGACGCCGTGACCACGGCCGAGATCGCCGCGGCGATCGGTGACGTGCTCGGCGAGGAGGTCGCCGTCACGCAGCTGTCGGTCGAGGCGCTGGCCGGCGTGCTCGAGGGCGCCGGCCTGCCCGCGCCCGCCGCCGCCGTCTTCGCCGACGTCGACCGCGGCATCGCGGCGGGCGAGCTCGAGGTGCCCACCGCCGACCTCGTCCGCCTGCTCGGCCGCGCTCCCCTCCCCCTGCGCGACGCGGTCGCGGAGGCGCTGGGCCGCTGACGCTTTCGCCGCCCCGGCAAAAGTCACTGGTTAACCAGTGAGCTTGACGCTGAGCCACGAAAGCTTGCCGCGTCCAGCGTCAGACTTCGTGGTCCAGTGACCCCGCCCGAGGTCTTTCCGCGCGGAAAGACCCGCCACGGCACACGAGAGCCCCGGCCACCCACCTGGGTGACCGGGGCTCCGCCGTACCTGCGCTCAGACCAGCGCGTCCTCCGTGGCCGGCTCGTCGTCGGTCTTGCGGATGGTGCTGCGCAGCTCGGCCTTCGGCATCAGGGCCACGGCCACCACCGTGACGAGGGCGACGAGGCCCGCGATGAAGAAGATGTGCGCGGTCGAGTCGGCGTACGCCACCCGCACGGCCTCGAGGGCCGCCGGCGGCAGGCCGGACAGGTCGAGCGTGCCGCCACCCGAGGCACCCGAGGTGCCGAGCCGGTCGGCCACGCCGGAGGCGAGCACCGCGCCGAGGCCGGCGACGCCGACGGCACCACCGAGCGAGCGGAAGAAGGTGACCACGCCGCCCGCGGCGCCGACCTCGGTGACGTCGACGGTGTTCTGCACGACGAGCACGAGGTTCTGCATCAGCGCGCCGGTGCCGACACCCATGACGACCATGAACAGCGAGAGGTGCCACAGCGGGCTCTCGTGACCCACGGTGCCCATGAGCAGCAGGCCGGAGGAGAGCAGCACCGCGCCGCCCAGCATGACCGGCTTCCAGGTGCCGGTGCGGGTGATGTACTGCCCGGCGCCGGTGGCGCCGACCAGGTTGCCCAGGATCAGCGGCATCATCAGCAGGCCCGCCTCGGTCGGGGTGTGGCCCCGGGCGACCTGGAAGTACTGCGAGAGGAACACCGAGGCGCCGAACTGTGCGACGCCCACGGCGACGCTGCCGGCGATCGACAGCGAGGTCATGCGGTCCATCACGATGTGCGGCGGCACGAGCGGGTCGCTGTGGCGGCGCTCCACCAGCACGGCCCCGACCAGGGCGACGCCGGTGCCGGCGAGGAACATCGCGGTCTCGCTCGACCACCAGGCGAAGCTGTCGCCGGCGAAGGAGACCCAGATCAGCGGTAGCGCGGCGGCCACGGTGATGAAGAGCATGCCGAACCAGTCGATGCGGACCTCGCGACGGATGGTCTCGACGTGGAGGAACTTCTGCAGCATCCCCAGCCCGAGGAACGCGAAGGGCACCGCGACCCAGAAGCACCAGCGCCAGCCGGCCGAGTCGACGAGCACACCGCCGATGAGCGGGCCCGAGACGGTCGCGACCGCCATCACGCCGGCCATGTAGCCGCTGTAGCGACCCCGCTGCCGCGGCGGGATGATCGATCCGATGATCGACTGCGACAGCGCGATCAGGCCGCCCATGCCGAGGCCCTGGAGCGCCCGCGCGGCGAGCAGCTCGGGCACGTTCTGCACGGCGCCGGCCGCGAGCGAGCCGACGATGAAGATGCCGATCGCCAGCTGCACGAGCAGCTTCTTGTTGTAGAGGTCGGAGAACTTCGCCCACACCGGGCTGGTCACCGTCATCGCCAGCAGCGACGCGGTGACGACCCAGGTGTACTGCGTCTGGGTGCCGTCGAGGTCGCCGATGATGGTCGGCAGCGCGGTCGAGACGATGGTCGTCGACAGGATCGCGACGAACAGCGCCGACAGCAGCCCGATCAGCACCTCGACGATCTCGCGGTGGGTGGGCTCGCGGTGGTCGTCGCCGCCGGTGCCGGTCGGAGCGGCGTACGGCGTCGCGCCGCCGGCGCCCGCGCTGCGGCGGGAGGCGCGATCGGCCCGACGACCGGCGCGGTGACGGCCCGGCGCGACGTCACGCGTCGCGAGACCTTCAGCGGTGGTGGTCATGGTGTGTCCTTCGTGGGGAGCGGGTGGGTGGGCGGGCGCACGGGTGGTGCGTCCGCGAGGGACCAGGCGGGTCAGGAGACCGGTCGTACGAGGCGGTCGGTCAGGTCGCTGACCAGTGCGGTGGCGCGTCCGACGTCGTCGGCGGGCCAGTCCTGGAGCCGCTCGGCGAGGTGCTCGGCGAGCTGGCGGCGTACGCCGTCGAGACGGGCGCGCCCGCCGCGGCTCAGGGAGACGAGCTCGGCGCGTCCGTCGAGCGGGTCGGTGTCGCGGGTGACGAGGTCGGCCTCGTCGAGGGCGGCGAGCCGGCGGCTGACCACCGACGCGCTGCAGCCCAGCTTGGCGGCGATGCGACCGGGTCGCATCGGGCCCTGGGCCGAGAGGGTGCCGAGCAGGACGACGTCGGTGCGGCTCAGGTCGCTGGCGACCTCGCCCCACTCGTCGCCCCGGCGTCGCAGCGCCCGGTGGAAGCCGAGCATCGCCTCGACCAGGTCACCGACGGCGTCGGCGCGGGTGGTCGCGATCGTTTGCATAGGGCAACGATATGCCCATTGGTTGATCTATGGCAACTTTATCCGGCCCGGTGTGACCCGGTTCATGCCTAGTGCTCGAGGCCCAGCTCGGTCATGCGGCGCACGTGGTTGTCGGTGAGCCTGGAGAACATGCGCGCCAGGGCGGCGAGGTCCATGCCGGGGCGGTCGACGCCGCCCGCGAGCAGCGCCGCGAGCGAGTCGCGCTCCGCCGCCACGCGCTGCGCCTGGGAGAGCGCCTCCCCCATCAGCCGGCGGCCCCAGAGCGCGAGCCGGCCCGCGACGCGGTGGTCGTCGGCGATGGCGCCCCGCACCCGCTCGACGACGAAGGCGGCGTACCCGGCCTGCGCCAGCGACTCCGTCACCAGGCGGCGGGTGTCGGCGTCGAGGAACGCCGCGATCTCGACGTAGAAGTCGGCGGCGAGCCCGTCGCCGACGTAGGCCTTGACCAGGCCCTCCAGCCAGTCGGCCGGCGCCGTCGAGGCGTGGAAGACGTCGAAGGGCTTGCGGAAGGGCTCCATCGCCTCGACCGGGTCGGCACCGAGCTCGCGGATGCGCTCCAGCAGCGGCTCGACGAGGCCGAACTGCGCCGTCGCCATCGTCGCCAGCGCCAGCCTGGCCGACAGGTCGGGCGCCATGCGGGCGTCGTCGGTGAGCCGGTCGAAGGCGGTGATCTGGCCGTAGCCGATCACGCCCAGCAGGTCGACGACGGCCTCGCGGTAGGCGGGGTCCTGGAAGGCGACCGACTCGCTCACCGGGGTGGCTGCTGGGGTGCTCTCCGGCGACGGTTCGGTCATGCGCGCACCCTACCGATAGCATCGCGGCAGGGTTGCGGGCTCCGAGTGCCCCCTGACCGGCCTGGTCACCCGTTCGTGACGCGCCGGTCGGGCTCCTCGATGTTGCCGCGACAGACGTCATCCACGCTCGTGTGACCACGGGCGTCACACAGAACGGCCATGATCCTGACCACCACCTTCCGCGATCTCGGTGTCATCCCCCAGATCGCCGACGCGCTCGAGCGCGTCGGCATCACCCACCCCTTCCCGATCCAGGAGATGACCCTCTCGGTCGCCCTGGTCGGCACCGACCTCATCGGCCAGGCCCGCACGGGCACCGGCAAGACGCTCGCTTTCGGCATCCCCGTGCTGCAGCGCACCGTCGCACCCCACGACCCCGACTACGACGACCTCGCCGCGCCCGGCAAGCCGCAGTCGCTCGTCGTGGCCCCCACCCGTGAGCTCGCCCTGCAGGTCAGCCAGGACCTCGCGGTCGCCGGCGCCGACCGCGGCATCCGCGTGCTCACCGTCTACGGCGGCGTGCCCTACGAGCCGCAGCTCGACGCGCTCGAGACCGGCGTCGACGTCGTCGTCGGCACCCCGGGCCGACTCATCGACCTGATGGACCGTCGCTCGCTCGACATCTCCCACGTCAAGGCGCTGGTGCTCGACGAGGCCGACGAGATGCTCGACCTCGGCTTCCTGCCCGACGTCGAGAAGCTCATCCGCAACACCCCGTCGAACCGCCAGACGATGCTGTTCTCGGCGACCATGCCCTCGGCCATCGTCGGCCTGGCGCGCATGCACATGCGCCAGCCGATGAACATCCGTGCCGAGTCCAGCGCCGACAACCAGACGGTGCCGCTGACGACGCAGTACGTCTACCAGGCCCACGACCTCGACAAGCCCGAGATGCTCGGCCGCCTGCTGCGCGCCGAGGGCACCGACCTCATGATCGTCTTCACCCGCACCAAGCGGCAGGCACAGCGCATCGCCGACGACATGACCGAGCGCGGCTTCAACGCCGCCCCGCTGCACGGCGACATGACGCAGGTGGCTCGCGAGAAGGCCATGCAGCGCTTCCGCGACAGCGACCTGCAGGTGCTCGTCGCCACCGACGTCGCCGCCCGCGGCATCGACGTCACCGGCGTCACCCACGTCGTCAACTACACCTGCCCCGAGGACGACAAGACCTACGTCCACCGCATCGGCCGCACCGGTCGTGCCGGGGCGAGCGGCAAGGCCATCACCTTCGTCGACTGGGCCGACCTGCACCGCTGGAAGATGATCAACAAGGCGCTCGACCTGACCTTCGACGACCCGCCGGAGACCTACTCCAGCTCCGAGAACTTCCTCGCCGACCACGGGCTCGACAAGGCCACCAAGGGCCGCGTCATCCCCGAGGGCCAGGTCGTGGTGCCCCGCCGCGACAGCAAGGGCCGCCCCGAGAAGGGCGGCGGCAAGGGCGGCTCGGGCTCCCGCGACGGCGGCGGTCGCTCGCGCAGCCGCAGCCGCGGCGGCTCGTCCGGCTCCGACGCCCCGGCCGCCGCGCCCTCCTCGGAGGGCTCGGGCGAGGGTGCCTCGACGTCGCGCAACCGCCGCCGTCGCCGCCGTACCCGCGGCGGCCAGTCGGCCGGCGGCGAGGGCACCGCCGCCTCCTGACCCACCCCTGGTCGGGAGGCCAGTCCCTGACGACCGAGAGGCCACCGCCCGGCGCGCGCCGGGCGGTGGCCTTTCGTGCGTACGTCGGGCTCGCCTCAGCGACCCGGCGCGCTCAGGCCACGCGGGCCAGCAGGCCCTTCGCGACGTCGCGGTAGGCCTGGGCGCCCTTGTTGGACCTCGAGGTGCGCAGGATGGAGCGGCCGGCGGCGGGGGCCTCGGCGAAGCGGATCGACTTCGGGATGGGCGGCTCGACCACGGCGAGGCCGTAGGTGTCGGAGATGGTCTCGAGGACCGTGCGGGCGTGGGTGGTGCGGCCGTCGTACAGCGTCGGCAGCACGCCCCAGACCTCGAGGTCGCGGTTGGTGAAGCGCTTGACGTCGTGCACGGTGTCGAGCAGCTGGCCGACGCCGCGGTGGCTGAGGGTCTCGCACTGCAGCGGCACCAGCACCCCGGTCGCGGCGGTGAGGGCGGCGACGGTGAGCACGCCGAGCGAGGGCGGGCAGTCGAGCAGCACCCAGTCGTAGCCAGCGGTGTCCTCGACGGCCGTGCGGATGACGTACTCGCGACCCGTGCGCGTGAGCAGGTCGGCCTCGGCGCGGGCGAGCTCGATGGTGGCCGGCAGCAGGTCGACGCCGTCCTCGGTGGCGATGATGACCTCGGCCGGGTCGAGGCCCTTGGTCAGCACGTGGTGCACCGACGTCTCGAGGTCCTCGGGGTCGATGCCGAGGCTGAAGGTCAGGCACGCTTGCGGGTCCAGGTCGACCAGCAGCACCCGCTGCCCGAGCTCGGCCAGGGCGGCGCCCAGCGACGCGACGGTGGTGGTCTTGGCGACCCCACCCTTCTGGTTGGCCACGGCCAGGACTCGAGTGCTCATCGCGGCACATCATGCCCCACGGCAGCGGGCTCACCCGCGGTGACGCTGGTCACTCACCAGGCGGGGCGGCGACCACCGAACGGCATCGCCAGCGCCTCCGGCCCGAAGCCCGTCACGTCGGCCAGCAGCCAGTCGTCGTGGAGCAGCAGCGCGGCCGACGCGGGCCGCGTGACCAGCCACAACCAGCGCCCCTCGGCCTCCCCGGCGAAGACCGCGCGCACCAGGGGTCCCTCGTCGGGACCGGTCGCGGGCCCGTCGGGCTCGACCAGCCACATCGGCACCGTGCGGCCGCCGGCGCGCACGTGCACCGACGGCGGCCCGTTGCTGATCTGCGGCCCCGGGTCGTCGTACGCCGCTGCGGCGCACCGCGCGCCGAGACCCACGCCGGGCTCCTCCGACACCACGGTCACCTCGACGTCGCCGTCGAGGTCGCTGGTGCCGACGACGGTCGTCGTGGTGGCCCGCACCCGGTCGTGCCCGACGCAGCCGACGTCGCTGATCGACCAGCCGGGGCTCATCGGCCACGGCAGGTAGAGCGGGAGGTCGTCGACCCGGGCGACGACCGCTGCAAAGGCGTCGTAGTCCATCTCCTCCGGGCGCCACAGCGGCTCGGTCGGACCGTGGTCGCGGCACGCGAAGGCGTCGTCCGCCCCGGAGACCGGAGCGGCGCACCGGGGACACGACGCCGCGAGCGACACGGCCGCAGCGTAGTGCTCAGCTGTTCCAGCGCGCCACGGCCGGCGAGTCCCGCTCCCACCCGAGCGTCGACACCGTGGCGGTGTCGAGCAGGAAGTGCCGCCCGTCGCGCGGGTCGAGCCCGAGCCAGCGGGCGGCGAGGACGCGCGAGGCGTGGCCGTGGCTGACCACGAGGACCCGTGCGCCCTCGTCGCGCACGCGCCGCACGACGCGGTCGAGCCTGGCGGCGACCTGCTCGGCGTCCTCTCCGCCGGGGCACGGGTGCGACCAGACCGTCCAGCCCGGCACCGTCTCGCGGATCTGCGGGGTGGTGAGGCCCTCGTAGTCGCCGTAGTCCCACTCCACGAGGTCGTCGGTCACCTCGGGCTCGCCGAACCCCGCCAGCTCCGCCGTACGACGCGCCCGTCGCCGCGGGCTCGACAGGACGAGGTCGAACTCGACGCCGGCGAGCCGCTCGCGCAGCGTCGAGGCCACCTCGACGCCGCGCTCGGTCAGGTCGAGGTCGGTGACCGACGTGTGCCGGCCGTCGCGGCTCCACTCGGTCTCGCCGTGCCGGACGACCCAGAGCTCACCGGAGGCAGTCACGTCTCCGTCCTACCGGAGATCAGCTCTCGGCGCGACCCGGCCAGTTCTTATCCGGCTGCGGCACCGGGCGCCCGGGCTGCTCGCCGCCGCGGGCCTCGAGATAGCTGTCCTTCGGCACCATCACCTTGCGGCGGAACAGGCACACGACCTTGCCGTCCTGGTTGTAGCCGATGGTCTCGACGTGCACGACGCCCCGGTCGTCCTTGCTCTTCGACTCCCACTTGTCGAGCACGGTGGTCTCGCCGTAGAGCGTGTCGCCGTGGAAGGTCGGCGCGACGTGGCGCAGCGACTCGATCTCGAGGTTGGCGATGGCCTTGCCCGAGATGTCGGGCACGCTCATGCCGAGCAGGATCGAGTAGACGTAGTTGCCCACCACGACGTTCTTGCCGAACTGCGTGGTCTCCCCGGCGTAGTGCTCGTCGAGGTGCAGCGGGTGGTGGTTCATGGTCAGCAGGCAGAACATGTGGTCGTCGAACTCGGTGACCGTCTTGCCGGGCCAGTGCTGGTACGTCGCCCCGACCTCGAACTCCTCGTAGCTGCGACCGAACTGCATGTGTCCTCCTGCGCCTCGTCCCGTGCGGTACGCCGCTCATGGTGGCGGACGCCGGGCCGCGGTGGCAGGAGTCGTGGGATTCCTCTCAGGAACCCCCGCCGCCGGCCTTGCGCCGGTGCATCTTCGGCGCCCCACCGACGACCTCGGAGCCGTGTGCCTTGCCCTTGGCGTCGGCGTGGTCGTCGGGGTGCTTGACGCCGTTCTTGCGGTCCAGCGCCTCGCGCATCTTCGCCTTCAGGTCGTCGTTCGCGTGCTGGTCGGCCATGGCCTGCTCCTCTGCTCGACGGGCCTCCACCCTGGCATGGGACCAGGCTCCTGACGACTGGATTCGGCGCGACCGCCGAGCCTCGTCGACCTGGTCCGACGGATACTGGGGCTCGAGAGGCCCGACCGGGGTGGTGCACGTCGTCACGGACGGCTCGCCTCGTCTAGTCCCAGGCCACCGGCACGCCGTGCGGGTGGGCGACGCCGAGCACGCGCACCTCGGGCGCGTGGGGCCAGGCGCGCAGCGTCACGAGCATCTCGCGCGGGCTCTGCGGCGTACGCCGCTGCGGCTCCATCGCGAGGTGGGCGACGGGCCCACGGTCGGTCGCGGCCGCCCCGAGCCGCTGCAGGTGCGCCTCGACCTCGGCCCGCTCGTCGGCGTCGAGGTACTGCCGCACCACCGAGTGCCACACCACGGTCACCACGCCGTCGCGCGGCTCGACACCCGCGAGCAGCTCGGCCGCACCGCAGCGTCGTACGACCACGGCGTGCTGCTGGGCGAGCCGCAGCGCCTCCCGGAGCCGCTCGTGCCGCTCGCGCTGGTCGGGCCAGACGTAGGCGGTCAGCGTCAGCCGGCCCTCGGTGGTGGCGACGTCGACCGGGCGCGGGTCGCACCCGAGGCGCTCGACCACCTCGAGCCCGGCGGCGCGGTCGGGGTGGAGCAGGTCGGCGAGCAGGTTGAGCCCGCCGGAGGCGCCGAGCTCGACGAGCCGCACGGGCAGCTCCGGCGCCAGGCGCTGCAGCCCGCCGAGGAGCACCACCGCGCGGCCGGTCTCGTTGGTCTGCGGCGGCCGGTCGAGCCACTCGCGCACCGCCTCGGGCTGCTCGTCGAGCAGTGCGACCACCGCGGCGCTGCCCGCGTCGTCGTCCCAGGTGCCGCCCACGCTCGGGTAGTACGTCGCCACGGCTCCCGCCCGGCGCTCGAGCACGAGCCGGTGCACGCTGCCCAGCAGCCGGAGCGCCAGCGCGCTCGGACCCGGGTCGTCCTCGTGGCCGGCCAGCACCCGCGCCGTCGGGCCGCCCGCGGCCAGGTCGTCGGCCAGCCGGTCGAGGAGGGCGGCGTACATCGGCGAGCCCAGCGCGGCGCACCCCCGCGCCTGCTCCCGCAGCGCCGCCTCGACCTCCACGCCCGCCATCGTGACACCCGATCCATGGCTGTCAGGTCCGGGTCGTCCGGGGACGCGGGGAGCGACCCGATCCTGTCAGCGAGAGGCGGACTACCCGCTCGACCGGGTAATCAGCGTCCCGGTGTCAGGAACGGGTCGCCGCGCACCCGGCGCGACGACCCGTTCCTGACAGTGAGGACCCTCAGCCCTTCAGGGCGTACTCCTTGAGCAGCGCCCGGCCGATGATCATCTTCTGGATGTCGGCGGTGCCCTCGCCGATCAGCAGGAAGGCGACCTCGCGGTAGAGCCGCTCGATCTCGTACTCCTTGGAGTAGCCGTAGCCGCCGTGGATGCGGAACGACGCCTCGACGACCTCGTGGGCGTACTCGGCGGCGAGGTACTTGGCCATGCCGGCCTCGACGTCGTTGCGCTCGCCGCGGTCCTTGAGCCGGGCGGCCTTGACCATGACGGCGTGGGCGGTCTCGACCTTGGTCGCCATCTCGGCGAGGCGGAACAGCACCGCCTGGTGCTGCGCGATCGGCTTGCCGAAGGTCTCGCGCTGCTGGGCGTAGGAGATGCCGAGCTCGAAGGCACGCAGGCCGACGCCGCAGGCGCGGGCGGCGACGTTGACGCGGCCGACCTCGACGCCGTCCATCATCTGGTAGAAGCCCTTGCCGGGCTCACCGCCGAGCACCTGGTCGGCCGAGACCTGGTGGCCCTCGAGCACCATCTCGGTGGTGTCGACGCCCTTGTAGCCCATCTTGTCGATCTTGCCGGGGATGGTCAGGCCGGGCGCGGTCTCGCCGAAGCCCGCCTCCTTCTCCAGCAGGAAGGTCGTCATGTTCTTGTAGACCGAGTCGGCGCCCTCGTCGGTCTTGACCAGGCAGGCGACCAGGGTCGACGAGCCGCCGTTGGTCAGCCACATCTTCTGGCCGGTGATCTCGTAGCCGCCGTCGCCGGTCTGCTTGGCCTTGGTCTTGATCGCGGAGACGTCGGAACCCAGGCCCGGCTCGCTCATCGAGAACGCACCACGGACCTCGCCGGTCGCCATGCGGGGCAGGTACTTCTGCTTCTGCTCCTCCGTGCCGTGACGCATCAGCATGTAGGCCACGATGAAGTGGGTGTTGATGACGCCCGAGACGCTCATCCAGCCGCGCGCGATCTCCTCCACCACCAGGGCGTAGGTCAGCAGCGACTCGCCGAGGCCGCCGTACTCCTCGGGGATGGTGATGCCGAAGATGCCGAGCTCCTTGAGGCCCTCGACGATCTCGGTGGGGTACTCGTCGGCGTGCTCGAGCTCGGTCGCCACCGGGATGATCTTGGTGTCGACGAACTGCCGCACGGTCTTGAGGATCTCGACCTGGATCTCGGAGAGGCCTTCGGTCTGGGCGAGGCGGGCCATGACGGTGTCCTTCGTTCGACGACTACGGCGGTACGCGGCGGGTGCAGCGGGCCGGTGCAGCACGGTGCAGTCTCGGCCACCCGTCCCGACCACGGTCAACGTTACTGGCTGGTAGCCGAACGTGGCATGAGCAATCTCACCCCGCCCCACGCCCGCTGCCGGCGACCGACCGGTGCGGGCGGCCCGGCCTGAGTAGGCTCGCGGGTCGTGAGCACCTCCCCGCAGCGCGTCTACGCCGCCCGCCTGGCGGGGCTCCCGGTCTTCGACCCCTCGGGCGACCAGGTCGGCAAGGTGCGCGACGTGGTCGTCGTGCCCCGCGCCACCGCGCGGCAACCGCGCGTGGTCGGCCTGGTGGTCGAGGTGTTCGGGCGGCGGCAGATCTTCGCCCCGATGACCCGCGTGACCAACATGGACGCCGGGCAGGTCATCACGACCGGGCTGCTCAACATGCGCCGCTTCGAGAAGCGCGCGAGCGAGATCCTCGTGGTCCAGCACCTGCTCGACCGCCGCGTGCGGATCGCCAGCAGCGGGATCGTCGGCAGCGTCTTCGACGTGGCCATGGAGCAGACCCGCACCCGCGACTGGGTGCTGAGCCGGGTCGCGGTGACCGAGGGCGCCAAGGGTCTGCGACGGAGGGCGCAGACCCACGTCGCGGAGTGGGACGACGTCGAGGGCCTGATGGAGCAGCCCGTGCAGCAGGGCGCCGAGCACCTCGCCGCCTCGCTGGCCGACCTGCGCCCGGCCGACGCCGCCAACGTGATGCACGACCTCAGCCCCGAGCGGCGTCGCGAGGTCGTGGCGGAGATCGACGACGAACGGCTCGCCCGGGTCATCGAGGAGATGCCCGAGGAGGACCAGGTCGAGATCCTCGAGCACCTCGACAGCGAGCGGGCCGCCGACATCCTCGAGGAGATGTCGGCCGACGACGCCGCCGACCTCATCGCCGACCTGCCGCCCGAGACCGCCCAGGAGCTCCTCGGGCTGATGGAGACCGAGGACGCCGCCTCGGTGCGCCGCCTCATGGTCTACGGCGAGGAGACCGCCGGCGGCATGATGGTGCCGGAGCCGGTCATCCTGCCGCCCGACGCCACGGTCGCCGAGGCGCTCGCCCGCGTGCGCGCCGAGCAGCTGACCCCGTCGCTGGCCGCGCTGGTGCACGTCGTACGGCCCCCGCTGGAGACGCCGACCGGCAAGCTGCTCGGGGTGGCCCACATCCAGCGGCTGCTGCGCGAGCCGCCGTCGTCGCTGGTGGCGGGCTCGCTCGACACGAGCATCGACTTCCTGCGTCCCGAGGCGAGCCTGCAGGACGTCGCGACGTTCCTGGCCACCTACAACCTGGTCGCCGCGCCGGTGGTCGACGAGGAGGGGCGGCTGCTCGGCACCGTCGCGGTCGACGACCTGCTCGACCACCTGCTGCCCGACGGCTGGCGCGACCAGACCGTGGGGGGCGGCGCGTGAGCGAGAAGAAGGAGCCGGTCCGCCGCGGACCCCGCCTCGACACCCCGCTCGAGCCCGGTCGCTCGCCGCTGCGACGCGGCGGGGGCGGTGACACCGACCGCTTCGGCCGCTTCGCGGAGAACTTCGCGCGCTTCATGGGCACCGCGCAGTTCCTGCTCTACATGACGGCGTTCGTCGCGATCTGGATCCTGCTCAACGTCGCCGCCCCGGGGCCGCTGCGGTTCGACGACTACCCGTTCATCTTCCTCACCCTGATGCTGAGCCTGCAGGCGTCGTACGCCGCCCCGCTCATCCTGCTCGCGCAGAACCGCCAGGAGGTCCGCGACCGGGTCGTCAACGAGCAGGACCGGCAGGCCAACACCCGCGCCCACGCCGACATGGAGTACCTCGCCCGCGAGGTGGCCTCGCTGCGCATGGCCGTCGGCGAGGTCGCGACGCGCGACTTCGTGCGCTCCGAGCTGCGCAACCTGCTCGAGGAGCTGCTCGAGGAGCAGGAGCGCCGCGACGCCGACGAGGCCGCCGACTCCGCGGCGCCCGGCCTCGACGAGCCGGTGCCGGACCCGGCCGGGCCGGCGGGGCGACGTGACCGGGGCGACGCCGATCCCGGGTCCGCACCGAACTGACGGCCCGTACCCTGGAGCCATGGCTTCCCCTGACATCGACCAGATCAGGGCTGCGCTCGCACGTGTGAACGACCCCGAGATCAAGCGGCCCATCACCGAGATCGGCATGGTCGAGGACGTGCTCGTCGACGGCGGCGAGGTGACCGTGAAGGTCCTGCTCACCGTCGCGGGCTGCCCGATGAAGGACACCATCACCCGCGACGTGACCCGCGAGGTCGGCGCGCTGCCCGACGTCACCGGCGTGCACGTCGAGATGGGCGTGATGAGCTCCGAGCAGCGCTCGAAGCTGCAGGAGGTCCTCCGCGACGGCCAGGCCCAGCGCGAGATCCCGTTCGCCCAGCCCGGCAACCTCACCAAGGTCATCGCCATCGCCTCCGGCAAGGGCGGCGTCGGTAAGTCGTCGGTCACCGTCAACCTCGCCGTCGCGATGGCGCAGCAGGGCATGAAGGTGGGCGTCGTCGACGCCGACATCTACGGCCACTCGGTGCCGGCGATGCTCGGCGTGGCCGACACCCGGCCCACCCAGGTCGAGGACCTCATCATGCCGGTGCCGACGCCGTCGGGCGTCTCGGTCATCAGCATCGGCATGCTCAAGCCGCGCCGCGACCAGGTGGTCGCCTGGCGTGGCCCGATGCTCGACCGCGCGCTCGTGCAGATGCTCTCCGACGTCTACTGGGGCGACCTCGACGCGCTGCTGCTCGACCTGCCGCCCGGCACCGGCGACGTCGCCATCTCGCTCGGCCAGCACCTGCCCAACGCCGAGGTGGTCGTGGTGACCACCCCGCAGGAGGCGGCCGCCGAGGTGGCCGAGCGCGCCGGCACGATGGCCTCGATGATGCACCAGCGCGTCGTCGGCGTCGTCGAGAACATGGCCTACCTGCCCTGCCCGCACTGCCCCGACGCCGAGGACCACCGCATCGAGGTCTTCGGCTCCGGAGGCGGCCGTCGCGTCGCCGAGACCCTGGGCGGCCGCTTCGGTTACGACGTGCCGGTGCTCGGCCAGGTCCCGATCGACGTCAACCTCCGCGAGGGCGGCGACGTCGGCAAGCCGATCGTCGAGGCCGACCCCACCAGCGTCGGCGCGATCGTGCTGCGCTCGGTGGCCTCCAAGCTCACCGCCCGCGGGCGCGGCCTCGCCGGCATGCAGCTCGGCCTGTCCCCCACCGCGAAGGGCTGAGCCCTTGTTCGGGGTCGGCCTGCCCGAGCTCGCCGTCATCGCGCTCGTCGCGGTCGTCGTCTTCGGGCCCGACCGGCTGCCCGAGTTCGCCCGCCAGGCGGGCCGCATGGTCCGTCAGCTGCGACGGCTCGCCAACAGCGCCCAGACCCAGCTCCGCGACGAGCTCGGCCCCGAGTACGCCGACCTCAAGCTCACCGACCTCGACCCCCGCGCCGCCATCCGCCGTCACATCCGCGAGGCCATCGAGGAGGAGGACGCCGCCACCGCCGCAGCCGAGCGTCGCGGCGACCAACCCCCGCCCCCCGTCGACGTCCTCCAGCACGGCGAGCAGCCGCCGTACGACGTCGACGCGACGTAGCGGGGGGCCGGCCTGCGGCCCGCGGGGCGCAGAGTCACTGGTGAACCAGTGACTCTGCCGCTGGACGCGGCAAACAATCGTGGCTCAGCGAAAGACTTCTGTGCTCAGCAGCCCGCGGACGGCCCGAGTGGCGCGGAGTCACTGGTCAACCAGTGACTTTGCCGCTGGACGCGGCAAACAACCGTGGCTCAGCGACAGACTTCTGTGCTCAGCAGCCCGGCGACGGCGCAGAGTCACTGGTCAACCAGTGACTCTGCCGCTGGACGCGGCAAACAATCGTGGCTCAGCGACAGACTTCCGTGCTCAGCAGCCAGCTCCGGGGCCAGCAGACGGAGGCGAGCCTCACTCCGTGACGGCCTGCAGGCCGACCTCGACCTCGACGGGGTCGCCGTCGCGCTCGACCTCGAGCGTGACGCGCTCGCCGGGGGCGCGGGAGCGGACGGCGACGACGACGTCGATCGACGAGGTGACCGGCTTGCCGTCCACCCGGCGGATCACGTCGCCCACCTCCAGGTCGGAGCGGGAGGCGGGCGAGCCGGGGTTGATGCCGGCGACACGGGCACCGTCGCCGGTGGCGACGGGGCGGACGTCGGCGCCGATGACGGGGTACGACGACTTGCCGGTGGCCAGGATCTGCTGGGCCGTGACCTCGACCTGCTCGACGGGGATGGCGAACCCGACGCCGATGTTGCCGCCCTGGTCGCCGCCGAGCCCGCCACCGCCGAGCGCGGCGATCGCGGAGTTGACGCCGACGACCTCGCCCTGCAGGTTGACCAGCGGGCCACCGGAGTTGCCGGGGTTGATGGCGGCGTCGGTCTGCACGGCGTTGATGTAGCTGCTGTCCTCGGCGCTCGCGCCGGTGGTGACGGGGCGCTCCTTGGCGCTGACGATGCCGCTGGTGACCGTCGACGACAGCCCGAGCGGCGAGCCGATCGCGACGACCGTCTCGCCGACCCGCATCTGCTGCGCGGAGCCGACGGCGGCCGGGGGCATCTCCTCGGCGGCGTCGGAGCGCAGCACGGCGAGGTCGTACACCGTGCTGCGGCCGACGACCTCGGCCGGGAACCGGTTGCCCTCCTGGTCGACGATCGCGATGTCGCCGCCGCTCTCGGCCGCCTCGGCGATGACGTGGTTGTTGGTGACGACGTGGCCCTCGGTGTCGTAGACGAAGCCCGACCCGGTGCCGCCGCCGCCGCCCGCTCCTCCGCCGGCGATGACCTGCACGGTGCTGGGCAGCAGCTCCTGGGCCACCGCGGCGATGCTGTCGTTGTCGGCCGGCAGGGGCTGCGCCGTACGCCGCTCCACGCTGATGGTCGTGGCGGGCCCGCCGGTGAGGTCGTCGCTGAGCGCACCGCCCAGGAGACCGCCGACGAGACCGACGACGAGGGCGAGCACGGCCACCACCGGCCACAGCCAGCGGTTGGGTCGCTGGGGCCGCTCGGGGGCCGAGGGCGGGGACCAGGCCCGGGGGGTCGCCACCCACGGCGGCACCGGCCGGGGCTGCCAGGGGTCGCGGCCGGGCTCGGGCGAGCTGAAGGCCGGGTGCTCGGGGCGCTGATGGCCCATGCCGGGACCCTGCGCCGGCGGCGCCTGCTCGGCGGCCTGGCCGGCGGGCGCGCCCCACGAGCGGTCGGCGTACGGGCTCGGCGGGGGCGGCGACGCGGGCTGGGTCGGCTGCTGCTGCGTCGGCTCGTGCGGACCCGGCTCGTGCGTGCTCACACCGGCTAGTCTGTCCGATCGCTCCTGACGGCGCGGCTGGTCTCGGAACCGGTCGGGGTGCCGGTCCAGTTCGTGGCCACCGTGCGGGCGGCGGGAGCAGGGGTGCGGACGCCCGTCACGACGTCGGCCGGCGCGGGCCGCGCCGGGGGCGCGGACACGCCGCTGCCCACCACAACCGCGACCGCCAGCGACGCGCGAGGGCGGCGCAGCCGACCACGCCGGTGACCAACAAGACCGTCGTCATCACCGGCGCCTCGTCCGGGATCGGCCTCGTCACGGCCGTGCAGGTC
>NZ_BAAHAA010000034.1:0-25838 GCF_054777915.1 Nocardioides marmoraquaticus
AGACGCCTCTACACCGACCCGCAGCGCGGCGACCTCGTCGCGATGGACTCACGAAGACGCACCTTCACCGGCCAGCTCCGCAAGCTCCTCGTCCTGCGAGACCAGAGATGCCGCACCCCCTGGTGCGACGCCCCCGTCCGACACCTCGACCACATCAGACGAGCCACCGACCGTGGCCCCACCGCCGCCGCCAACGCCCAAGGCCTCTGCGAAGCCTGCAACCACGCCAAGGAAGCAGCCCATCTCACCCAGCAGCCGAGGCTCGACGGAAGCGTCGTCACCCTGACCCCCACCGGCCACACCTACCGAGGGCACCGACCCCGACCACCCGGCAGACCGCCCAGCCCACCACCTCCGACGAGAGCCGACTGGTCACACCTTGAGACCTGGCTCCGCTCCGAGCTGCCCGCGTGAGGCGGCAGGATGGCATCGACCACCGAGAAGGAGACCTCATGACCTCGACGCCCTACCGCTCCGTCGCCCCGACCACCGGCGAGGTGCGGTCGACCCACGACACCATCACTGACACCGACCTGGAGGCTGCGCTGGCCACCGGTCACGAGGCGTTCGCCGCGTGGAGTGCCAAGACGCTGGAGGAGCGAGCGGCGGTGGTCACCGGCATCGCCCGCGAGCTGGAGCGGCGTACCGACGAGCTCGCCGACCTCGCCGTGAGCGAGATGGGCAAGCCGCGTTCCGAGGCGGTCGAGGAGGTCGAGTTCTGCGTGGCGATCTTCGACTACTACGCCGACAACGGCCCGCGCTTCGGCGCCGACCAGCCGATCGAGGTGTCGACCGACGGCGACCGCGCGGTGGTGCAGCGGCGTCCGGTCGGGCTCCTGCTCGGCGTAATGCCGTGGAACTTCCCCTACTACCAGGTCGCCCGGTTCGCCGCGCCCAACCTCGTGCTCGGCAACACCGTGCTGCTCAAGCACGCCGAGTCGGTGCCGGGCTGCGCCCTGGCGCTGCAGGAGGTGCTCGACGCGGCCGGCGTGCCCGCCGGGGTCTACCGCAACGTCTTCGCCAGCCACGACCAGGTCGAGCGCATCATCGGCGACCGCCGGGTGCAGGGGGTCTCCCTGACCGGGTCGGAGCGCGCCGGCGCCGCGGTGGCGGCGCTGGCGGGCAAGCACCTGAAGAAGTGCGTGCTCGAGCTGGGGGGCTCCGACCCCTACGTGGTGCTCGACACCGACGACGTGGCTGCGGCGGCCGAGACGGCGTGGGGCACCCGCGTCTACAACACCGGCCAGGCCTGCAACTCCAACAAGCGCATGATCGTCATGGACGACACCTACGACACCTTCGTCGAGGCGCTGGTCGCGCAGGCGCGCGAGCTGTCCCCGGGCGACCCGATGGAGCTCGGCGACCGGCAGTACGCCCCGCTGTCGTCGCGACGTGCAGCCGAGACGCTGGCCGCCCAGGTCGAGGAGGCGGTCGCCCAGGGCGCCACCCTGCACGTCGGCGGCGAGCTCGCGGAGGGCGAGGCGGCGTACTTCTCCCCGGCGGTGCTCACCGGCGTCACCCCCGAGATGAAGGCCTACCGCGAGGAGCTCTTCGGCCCCGTGGCCGTGGTCTACCGGGTGTCCTCGGAGGAGGAGGCGGTCGCCCTGGCCAACGACTCCGACTACGGCCTCGGCGGCGCCGTCTTCAGCCGCGACACGGCCCGGGCGCACGCGGTCGCCAGCCGGCTCGAGGTCGGCATGGCCAACGTCAACACCCCCGCCGGCGAGGGGGCCGAGATCCCGTTCGGCGGCGTCAAGCGCAGTGGCTTCGGTCGCGAGCTGGGTCCGCTGGGCATGGACGAGTTCGTCAACAAGCGCCTGCTGTACGTCGCTGGCGACGCGTGAGGCGTGGCGGGGTCACGGGTACCCCGCCACCACGATGCCGTCGTCCTCGCCCGACCGGAGCAGCCGCCGCGCCCTGCTCCTCGAGCGGGACGGGCCGACCTGCGTGTGGTGCGGGCGGGCGTTCGGGCCGCTCGTGAGACCGACGACCGAGCACGTCGTGCCGCGTGTCAAGGGCGGCCCGTCGTGGCTGGAGAACGAGCTGCTCGCCTGCCGTCGCTGCAACGGCCAGCGTGGCCACCAGGCGGCCGTGGCCTGGCTGGAGGAGTGCGAGCGACGCGGGTGGCAGCCCGACGCCGCGCGGCTGCTGCGCTCGCTGACCGCGCTCGAGCGGGCCGTGCTCGAGCGCGGCGGCCAGCGCCGGGCCCGGCCGTACGTCGCCCGCGAGCTGCGGCGGCTGCGACGCCGCTAGCGCCGGGCCGGCGCGACCTCGAGCCGCATCACCCAGCGCCACTTCGCGATGCGGCGGTCGCGCTCGAACCCGAACCCGGCGTACAGCTCCTCGGGCCCGGTGTGCAGGTAGGCGCCACGCTGCGGCTTCCGCTCGACGGTCTGCTCAGGATACGCCTCGACCACCCCGCCGCCCGCGGCGGCGATCGCCTCGAGCGCGCCGCCCACCGCCGCCGTCGCGACGCCCTGGCCGCGCCGCTTGCCGGCGGTGAAGATGCAGCCGATCCTCCAGTCGGGCAGTGCGACCAGGTCAGCGGCGTACGCCTTGGGGTTTTTGATCGAGGCGACCTCGTCGACGGTGCCGAACTGGCACCAGCCGACGCACTCGCCGTCGTCGTGCACGAGCACCTGCTGCACCCGGCCGGCGTCGACGAGATCACGCTTGGCCTGCCGGTTGCCGCCGGCCTCGCGTGCCCGGCTGAAGGCATCGGGGTGGGAGCCCATGCACCAGCAACCGCCCCACACGCCGTTGTGCGCCTCGACCAGGCGCGCGAAGTCGTCCCAGGTCTCGGGCATCAGGAGCGTGGTCGTGAACGCCATCCTGCGACCATAGGCCCAGGTCTGGTCAGATGCGGACCGGACGACCCGAAAGATGGCGCACAATCGACTAGGTGCGCCGTACTGGGCGGATGGAGTCGCCCAGAGACCCGTGTGAGGTCGAGAAGCTGCGTGCTGCCGCGCGCCGTCTCCGGCTCGCCGGCAAGCACGCCGCGGTCGACCGAGCCGTCGCCGCGGCCGACCGCGTCGTCCCGACGGCCGGCTAGTCGCGGTCGGCGTCGCCGCCGGGCACGGCGCTGTCGGCCAGGACGGCGTACACCTCCCAGCGCTCGCCGTCGGGGGTGTTCTCGACCCAGAACTTGTCCTGCTTGGCGTAACAGCAGACGGTCTGGCGCTCGTCGAGGGTGGCGAGGCCGGCCGCGGCGAGGCGGGTCTGCGCGGCGTCCACCGTGGCGGTGTCGGCCACCTCGACGCCGAGGTGGTTGAGGCCGCCGCCGTGGCCGGGGTTCTCGATCAGCACGAGCTTCAGGGGCGGGTCGGCGACGGCGAAGTTGGCGTAGCCGGGCCGCTGCTTGGCGGGCGCGACGCCGAGGAGTGCGGAGTAGAACGCGACCGACCGCTCGAGGTCGTCGACGTCGAGGGCGAGCTGGACACGGGACACGAGATCCTCCTGAGACTTCGAAGGTGATCGACATCAGGTTGAGCCCAGATATCGATGTCTGTCAATATCGATGTATGTCGAAGTCCTTGACGCTCGACCCGGCCGCGAGGGTCGACAGCGTGGCCTGCTGCACGCCCATCGCGGCCGAGGCGATCAGCCAGGCCGGTGCCGAGTGCGTCGCGCCGCTGCTCAAGGCCCTCGCCGACCCGGTGCGGCTGCGACTGCTCTCGCTGGTGCTGGCCCACGAGGGCGGGGAGGCCTGCGTCTGCGACCTGCTGCCGGCCTTCGACCTCTCGCAGCCCACCATCAGCCACCACCTCAAGGTGCTGCACGAGGCGGGCCTGGTCGACCGCGAGAAGCGCGGGGTGTGGGTCCACTACCGCGCGCGTCCGGAGGCGATCGGTGCGCTGAGTCGGCTCTTCGCCCCCCTCGCCGGGGGCCCGACGTGAGCGCCCCGACGACCGCGGCGACCGCGGGACCCGACGCCGGGGTCACGGGGCGGCTCTCGACCCTCGATCGGTTCCTGCCGGTCTGGATCCTGGCCGCGATAGGCCTCGGTCTGCTGCTCGGGGGCGTCGTTCCCGGCCTCGACGAGGCGCTGGCCGCGGTCGAGGTCGGCTCGGTCTCGCTGCCGATCGCCGTCGGGCTGCTCGTGATGATGTACCCCGTGCTGGCCAAGGTCCGGTACGACGAGCTCGGCCACGTCGCCGCCGACCGCCGGCTACTCGGTGCCTCCGTCGCGCTCAACTGGGTGCTTGGACCGGCGCTGATGTTTGCCCTGGCGTGGCTGATGCTGCCCGACCTGCCGGAGTACCGCGCCGGGCTCATCATCGTCGGCCTGGCCCGCTGCATCGCCATGGTGCTGATCTGGAACGACCTCGCCTGCGGCGACCGCGAGGCCGCCGCGATCCTGGTCGCCGTCAACTCGGTCTTCCAGGTCGTCGCATTCGCCGGCCTCGGCTGGTTCTACCTCGAGGGGCTGCCCGGCTGGCTGGGTCTCGGCGACGCCGCGACCGGCGGTGGCCTCGAGGTGTCGGTGTGGGAGATCGCCACCTCGGTGCTGGTGTTCCTCGGCATCCCGCTCGCGGCGGGCTTCCTGACCCGCACGATCGGCGAGCGCACGAAGGGCCGCACCTGGTACGAGGACCGCCTCCTGCCCCGCGTCGGTCCGCTCGCGCTCCACGGCCTGCTCTTCACCATCGTCGTGCTGTTCGCGCTGCAGGGCGACAGCATCACCAGCCGCCCGCTCAGCGTCGCACGGATCGCGCTGCCGCTGCTCGCGTACTTCGCGCTCATGTGGGCTGGGTCGTTCGCGCTAGGCAAGGGCCTCGGCATGACCTACGAGCGCAGCACCACGCTCGCCTTCACCGCCGCCGGCAACAACTTCGAGCTCGCGATCGCGGTCGCCATCGGCGTCTTCGGGGTCACCTCCGGCCAGGCCCTGGCAGGCGTCGTCGGACCGCTCATCGAGGTCCCCGTGCTCGTCGGCCTCGTCTACGTCAGCCTCTGGGCGCGTCGGTTCTTCCCCCACGCGTCCCGCGCGTCCACCCCGACAGGAGCCTCGTCATGAGCGACGTCCCCCAGGTCGTCTTCGCCTGCGTCCGCAACGGTGGCCGGTCCGTGATCAGTCGGGTGCTCGCCGAGTACTACGCGCAGGGGCGGGTGGTCGCGCTGTCGGCCGGCACCCAGCCGGGCGAGCACATCCACCCCGAGGTCGCCGACGTGCTCGAGCAGCTCGGTCTCGACACCTCCGCCGAGCGCCCGACGCTGCTCACCCGCGACACCGTCGCCGCCAGCACCCTCGCGATCACCCTCGGGTGCGGCGAGGAGTGCCCCTACGCCCCCGGGGTGCGCTACGTTGACTGGCCCGTCGCCGACCCCGGCGGCCAGGACGAGGCCGGCGTACGCCGCGTGGTCGCCGACCTCGACGCCCGTGTCCGTGCGCTCCTCCTCGAGCTCGTGCCCGACCTCGCCCTCCCGCCGTCCGTCCTCGACCGCGCCTGAGGTCCAGCCACCGTCCCGCGCGCCCGGGGCGGCGTACGGTGCGGAGGTGGACGACCGGATCGTGGCGCTGACGCCGCAGACGTGGTCGCTCTTCCACTTCAACGACGCCAACGCGCTGTGCTCGGGCCCCGAGACCGCTCGGGAGCTCAAGCAGCGCCTCGTCGAGGAGGGGGTCGCGCACGCCGCGCTCGTGGTGCGCGACGGCAGGGTCTCGCCGAGGTCGCGCTGCGCGGCGCCGTCGACCTGCTCGCGGTGGCCGGGGGCGGGGCGGTCGAGGGCTACCCGCGCGACATGGCGCTCAAGCAGGGCAGAAAGACGTCGTCGTTCCTCTAGAACGGCACGCGACGCATGTACGAGCGGGAAGGCTTCACCTACGTCAGGCCGAAGGGGCAGCTCGACTGCGTCGTGCCGCACTCCGTGGCCTCCGACCGACCCTCACGCGAGCAGCTCGTCGAGGTCGGCGAGCTGGACAATCCCCTCGGCCAGCGCCCGGAGGGCGGGGTCGTCGGTGACGAGGGCGTCCGCCTGGAGCTTCGCGACAGCCAGGTGCTCGACGTCGCCGATCGCCTCGAGGCCCAGGTCGCGGGCGAGCGACCAGGCGGTCGCTCGGGAGACCCGGTCGCCGAGGAGTCGAACCTTGACGGCGGTGACGCGCTCCAGCACGGCCTTGGCGTCGACCTCGGTACGCCGCCCCACCACGACGTCGGCGTAGAGCAGCGCCATGGCGTCGCTGCGGAGCGACCCGCGCCCGACCAGCGTGTGCTCGGGCGCGAGCGCCCGTCCCGACTCGACGAGGCGGAGCAGGGCGGCACCGTCGAGGGCGAAGCGCGTCATGGCGGCAGGCTAGGCCGTGCCGCCGACGGGGTCACCGGGTCAGGTCGAGGTCGGCACCGACGGCGCGGGCGGTGGACTCGAGGTCGGGCAGCAGCCCCAGTGCGGTCTCGGCGGGGCCGACCGCCGACAGCGAGACGTTGAGCGCGCCGACCACCGCGCCGCGGTGGCGCACGGGCACGGCGAGGGAGCGCAGGCCCGGCTCGAGCTCCTGGTCGACCAGGGCGTGCCCGTCGCCGGCGACGCGGCGCAGCGCGTAGAGGAGGGCGTCGGGGTCGGTCGTGGTGCGCTCGGTCAACGGGTCGAGCGCCATCGCCCGCACGCGCACGGACCGCTCGGCCTCCGGAAGGGCTGCGAGCAGCACCCGTCCCATCGACGTCGCGTGGGCCGGGAACCGGGTGCCGACGGTGATGCCGGCCCGCATCAGCCGGTGGGTGGTCGCGACGCGCGCGACGTAGACGATGTCGTCGCCGTCGAGCACCGCTACCGACGACGACTCTCCGGTGCGCGCGGTCAGCTGCTCGAGGTGGGGCTGGGCGACCTCGGGCAGCCCCATCCCCGAGAGGTACGCCGTGCCGAGCTGCAGCACCTGCGGTGTGAGGGCGAACAGCCGGCCCTCGACCCGCACGTAGCCGAGCTGGGCGAGAGTCAGCAGCAGTCGTCGGGCCGTGGCTCGGGTCAGCCCGGTGCGCTCGGCGACCTCGCTCAGGGTGAGCCGGCCGTGCTCGGCGTCGAAGCAGGTGATGACGGCGATGCCGCGGGCCAGCGACTGCACGAAGTCGTCACCGGGTAGCGGCCCGGCGCCCTGCGCGGTGTTCGGCATGCGAACGAGCATACGCTGTGCGAACATCAAGCGCATGGCAGACGCATTCCTCTACGCCGCGGCCCGCACCCCGTTCGGCCGCTTCGGCGGCGCCCTGGGCGGCGTACGCCCCGACGACCTGGCCGCGACGGCGCTCACCGGCGTGCTGGCGCAGGCGCCCGACCTCGACCCGGCCCGGCTGGGTGACGTGGTGTGGGGCTGTGCGAACCAGGCGGGCGAGGACAACCGCAACGTCGGCCGGATGGCGGTGCTGCTGGCCGGGCTCCCGACAAGCGTGCCCGCCACGACGGTCAACCGGCTCTGCGGCTCCAGCCTCGACGCCGCGATGGTCGCCTCGCGCACCGTCGAGACCGGTGACGCCCACGTCGTGGTCGCCGGTGGGGTCGAGTCGATGACGCGCGCGCCGTGGGTGCTGCCGAAGCCGTCGCGCGCCTTCCCGGCGGGCAACGTCGAGGCCGTGTCGACGACGCTCGGCTGGCGGCTGGTCAACGACCGGATGCCGGAGGAGTGGACGGTCTCGCTGGGGGAGTGCAACGAGCTGCTCGCCGAGCGCTTCGGCATCGACCGTGAGCGGCAGGACGAGTTCGCCGCGCGCTCGCACGCGCTCGCCGACGCCGCCTGGGAGGCCGGGTCGTACGACGACCTCGTCGTGCCGGTCGAGGGGGTCGAGCTGACCCGCGACGAGGGCATCCGCCCCGGCTCGAGCGCCGAGAAGCTCGCCGGGCTGAAGCCGTCGTTCAGGAAGGACGGCACCATCACCGCCGGCAACGCCTCGCCGCTCAGCGACGGCGCGGCCGCGCTGCTGATCGGCGCCGAGGGCGCCGTCGACGGGCTCGAGCCGCTCGCGCGGATCGCCGGTCGCGGAGCGCACGCGCTCGACCCGCAGGACTTCGGTTTCGCACCCGTCGAGGCGGCCGACGCCGCGCTGTCCCGGGCCGGCATCGGGTGGGACGACGTGTCCGCCGTCGAGCTCAACGAGGCCTTCGCGGTGCAGTCGCTCGCCTGCGTCGACGCCTGGGGGGTCGACCCCGAGGTCGTCAACGCCTGGGGTGGCGCGATCGCGATGGGCCACCCGCTCGGGGCCTCCGGGGCCCGGGTGCTCGGGACCCTGGCCAACCGGCTGCGCGCCGACGGCGGGCGCTGGGGTGTCGCGGCCATCTGCATCGGCGTCGGGCAGGCCCTGGCCGTGGTCCTCGAGAACGGCAGCGCTCGGTGAGCGGGCTGACCACCGTCGCCGACGACGTCGACGCCGCGGTCGCCGGCGTCGAGGACGGCTCGGTCGTGCTCGTGGGTGGCTTCGGCATGGCCGGCATGCCGGTCGAGCTGATCGACGCCCTCATCCGCCAGGGCGCCCGCGACCTCACCGTGGTCAGCAACAACGCCGGCAACGGCGACACCGGACTGGCTGCGCTGCTCGCGGCGGGCCAGGTGCGCAAGGTCGTCTGCTCGTTCCCGCGGCAGAGCGACTCGTGGGTCTTCGACGGTCTCTACCGCGCGGGTGACATCGAGCTCGAGGTCGTCCCGCAGGGCACGCTCGCCGAGCGGATGCGCGCCGCCGGCGCCGGGCTGGGCGGCTTCTGGTGCCCCACCGGTGTCGGTACGCCGCTCGCGGAGGGCAAGGAGGAGCGCGAGATCGACGGGCGCCGCTACGTGCTCGAGCTGCCGCTGCGCGGCGACGTGGCGCTGGTCAAGGCCCATCGGGCCGACCGCGTGGGCAACCTCGTCTACCGCAAGACGGCTCGCAACTTCGGTCCCGTCATGGCCACCGCCGCCGCCCGCACGGTGGCGCAGGTCGGCGAGGTCGTCGAGACCGGCGCCCTCGACCCGGAGGTCGTCGTGACCCCGGGCATCTACGTCGAGACGGTGGTGGTGGCATGAGCACGCTCCTGACCAAGAACGAGATCGCCGCCCGCATCGCGGCCGACATCCCGCGCGGCGCCGTGGTCAACCTCGGCATCGGCCAGCCCACGCTGGTCGCCGACCACCTCGACCCCGAGCGCGGCGTGGTGCTGCACACCGAGAACGGCATGCTCGGCATGGGCCGCGCCGCCAGCGGCGACGAGGTCGACCCCGACCTGATCAACGCCGGCAAGGTGCCGGTCGTGGAGACGCCGGGGGCGTCGTACTTCCACCACGCCGACTCCTTCGCGATGATGCGCGGCGGCCACCTCGACGTGTGCGTGCTCGGCGCCTTCCAGGTCTCGGTCGCCGGCGACCTCGCCAACTGGCACACCGGAGCGCCCGACGCGATCCCCGCGGTCGGCGGCGCGATGGACCTCGCCATCGGCGCCAAGCAGACCTTCGTGATGATGACGCTGCTCGACAAGCAGGGCCGCTCCAAGCTCGTCGACGCGTGCACCTACCCGTTGACCGGGGTGGGTTGCGTCAGCCGCGTCTACACCGACCACGGCGTCATCGACGTGGGTCCCGAGGGCGCCCGTGTCGTCGAGCTGCACGGCACCACCGTCGAGGAGCTGCGCGAGCTCACCGGCCTCGACCTGGCCTGAGATCGGCCCGCGCCCACCCCTTCGTCAGGATGGGCGCGTGAGCGAGGGGTCCCACCGCGTCGACTGGCTCCTCGGCGGGGCGATCGTCGCGCGCAACGTCTACGGCGTCGCGATGGTGCTGCTGATCCCGCTCATGATCGGGACGCAGCCGCTGCTGCTGACGCTGCTCAGCGGCTCGAGCGTCGCCGAGGTCGTCATGGGGGCCCGGGTGCGCGTCGGGGAGACGTCGTGGCCGGTGGCGATCGCGGTCGGGGTGCCCGTCTGGGTGCTGACCGACTGGCTCTACTGGGCGGCCGGCCGCCGGTGGGGCGACCGCGCCCTGGTGCGCCTCCTCGGCCGTCGCGACCCCGCGGAGGCCCAGCGTCGGGCCGCCCGGGTGGAGCGGCTCGCGCACCGGCTGGGCCCGCTGGCAGTGCTGGTCGCGAAGTTCCAGCCGCTCCCGGGCCCTCTCGTGTACGCCGCTGCCGGCACCGGCGGCATGCGGCTGCCGGTCTTCCTCGCCCTCAACCTCCTCGGCGCCACGGCCTACTCGGCCGTCATGGTGGCCCTCGGCCACGCCCTCGGTCGGCGGGCGATCGGGCTGGTCGACCGGGTCGAGCAGTACGCCGTGGTGCTCACGCTCGTGGTCGCCGTGCTGCTGGTCGTCGGGTTCCTGAGCCGTCGCCGCCCGAGGCGCACGTCGACCCGCGGGCGCTCAGCGGCGGGTGCGGCCCGTCAGCGCCGAGCCCACCGCGACGACGGCAGCGCCGACGGCCACGGCCGCGACCAGCGTTGACTCGGGAGCGTCGGCGACGCGGCCGTAGGCCAGCCACGCGAGGCCCCAGGCGATCGCCGCGGCGACGGTGACACGGCCGCCGAAGGCACGGGCGTAGACGGCGGCGAGGGCGGCGACCACGACGAGCAGCACGCTGGCCAGGGCCACGCTGACCTCGAACCCGCTGGCCGTCAGCGCCGCCGCGACGTTGGCGAAGGTCGCGACGCTGACCCAGCCGAGGTAGAGCCCGAAGGTGCCGTCGACGACGACGCGCTCCGCCGTGCCCCGGGTCGGGGCCACGTCGGTCAGCCGCTGGACGAGCAGGCCGAGGGTCAGCAGCAGCGCGACGATGACGACGACGCTGCCCCAGATGGAGCCGGTCTGGGTCACCAGCAGCCAGCCGGCGTTGAGCACCATGGAGAGCGCGGCCAGCCAACCGGTGGCCCGCAGGCGCGGGTCGGTGGCGCGGCCCGGCAGCCACTGCCACACGGTGTAGGCGAGCAGGCCGAGGTAGATCACCGACCAGATCGAGAACGCCGGACCGGCAGGCGCCAGCAGCGTCGAGTCGGCCGCCAGGGCGCCGCTGTTGGTGTTGTCCACGGAGGTGCCGAGGACCCCGGACCCGATGAGCGAGCCGACGACGCAGAACACCTCGGCGGCGGTCACCCCCACCTGGCGGATGCGGTCGGCGCCCGTCGGGGTCTCCACGGGCCGGTCGATGTCGAGGAGTGCCATGTTTGCTAAGTAACCGAGCAACTTAGTTGCTAAACCTGTGCGGCTGCTCACCCTGGTCGCCGAGGTCTACCCGGTCGCGCTGCGCGAGGCGCGCGACCGACTCGCGCAGCGGGCGGCGGACGCCGCCCGGACACGACGAACGGCCGGCCACGCGGGTGCGTGACCGGCCGTTTCGCGCGGTGCATCAGGACTTGAAGGTGTCCTTGATGTTCTCGCCGGCCTTCTTGGCGGAGGACTTGGTCTGGTCGGCCTTGCCCTCGGCCTTCAGCTCGTCGTTGTTGGTCGCGTCGCCGATGACCTCCTTGGCCTTGCCAGCGAGGTCCTCAGCAGCGTTCTTGGCCTTGTCAGCGAGTCCCATGATGCGTCCTTCCTTCTGGGGGCCGGGCGCTCGGAACGCGCCTGGCCGATCGGGTTTCGTGTCAGTTGGACGCAACCGGCACGCCGATCCTCACGCGGGAGGCAGGCAGGTCACACGATCGTCGTCCGCTTCTGCTCAGCGGAAGCCGCGTGATGACGGTGTGGCGTGCGTCTCCCTACCGTCGGAGGCATGAGCACGCTCGCCAGCACCACCCGCACCCGCGTCGTCGTCGTGGGAGGGGGGCCGGCCGGGCTGATGCTGTCGCACCTGCTGCACGTCGCGGGCATCGACTCGGTGGTGCTGGAGCGGCGCACGGTCCACGAGATCGAGACCACCCACCGCGCCGGCATCCTCGAGCGCGACAGCGTGCGGCTGCTCGTCGACAGCGGCGTGGGCGACCGGGTGCTGACCGAGGGCGACCGCCACGGCGGCATCTTCCTGCGCTTCGGCGGCGAGAGCCACCACGTCGACTTCGAGCGGCTCGTCGACGCGTCGGTGTGGCTCTACCCCCAGACCGAGGTCTTCACCGACCTGCAGCGCGCCCGTGCCCGTGACGGTGGCGACGTGCGGTTCGGCGTCGACGACGTGCGGGTCGAGGACGTCGTCGAGCCACGGGTGACGTACGCCGACGCGACTGGTGCCCGGCACGAGGTCACCGCCGAGATCGTGGTCGGCGCCGACGGCTCGCGCAGCGTGTGCCGCGACCTCGTGGCCGGCCACGAGCGGTTCGGCCGCGAGTACCCCTTCGCCTGGTTCGGGATCCTGTGCGAGGCGCCCCGCAGCGCCGACGAGCTCGTCTACGCCCGCTCCGAGAAGGGCTTCGCGCTGGTCAGCCAGCGCACCGAGTCGGTGCAGCGGATGTACTTCCAGTGCGACCCGGGCGAGGACCCCGACGCCTGGAGCGACGACCGCATCTGGGCCGAGCTGCAGTCGCGCCTCGCAGGGACCGACGGCTTTTCTTTGAACGGGGGGCCGGTGCTCGAGCGCTCGGTGCTGCCCTTCCGCAGCTTCGTGCAGACGCCGATGCGGCACGCCAACCTCCTGCTCGCCGGCGACGCCGGCCACACCGTCCCGCCCACCGGGGCCAAGGGCCTCAACCTCGCCCTCGCCGACGTGCGGGTGCTCGCCGAGGTGCTCGAGCGCCACCTGCTCAAGGGCGACGACGAGGCGCTGGCGTCGTACAGCGACCTCGCGCTCGACCGCGTCTGGCGCGCCCAGCACTTCTCCTACTGGATGACCACGCTGCTCCACCGCACCGCGGAGTCGAGCGAGTTCGACGAGCGCCGCCAGCTCGGCGAGCTGTCGTGGCTGGTCTCCTCCGAGGCCGGTTCCACCTACCTCGCCGAGGGCTACACCGGCTGGCCGGCGCGCTAGTCGAGCTCGTCGAGTACCCTCTGGGCCACCCGGAAGGCGGAGTTGGCCGAGGGGACGCTGCAGTAGACCGCGCTCTGCAGCAGCACCTCGCCGATCTCGTCGCGGGTGAGGCCGTTGGCGACGGCGGCGCGCACGTGGAGGGCCAGCTCCTCGTGGTGGCCGCCGGCGACGAGGGCGGTGAGCGTGATCATCGAGCGGCTGCGGCGGTCGAGGCCGGGTCGGGTCCAGACCGAGCCCCAGGCGTACTCGGTGATGAAGCGCTGGAAGTCACGCGTCAGGTCGCTGGTGCCGGCCTCGGCGCGGTCGACGTGGGCCTCGCCGAGCACCTGCCGGCGCACCCGCATGCCGTCGGCGTGCCGGTCGCGGGTGCCGCCCAGCTGCTCGCGCAGCAGGGCGACGACCTCGTCGGGGCGCTCGGCGGGGGCCAGGTGACCGACGCCGCCGAGCACGACGAGGCGGCCCTGCTGCACGCGGTCGGCGACGACGCGCAGCCCCTCGGCGGGCGTGGCGACGTCGTCGGAGCCGGCGACCGCCAGCACGGGCGCGCCGATCTCGCCGAGCCGCTCGCGCACGTCGTACGTCGCCAGCGCGCCGCAGACGGCGGCGTACCCGGCGTCGCCGACGTGACGCAGCTGCTCGAGCAGGCGGCCCGCGACGTCGGGGTGGGTGGCGACGAAGTCGCCCCCGAACCACCGCTGCGCCGACGACTCCACCAGCGCGGAGGTGCCGGCCCGGCTCACGAGGTCGGCGCGCTCGGCCCACGACTCCCGCGTGCCGATCTGCGCGCCGCTGCACACGACCGCCGCCGAGGTGACCCGGTGGGGGGCGTCGAGCAGCAGCTGCAGCCCGACGGCCCCGCCGACGGAGTCTCCGGCGTAGGCGAAGGTCGCGTCGGGACCGGCGACCCGGTCGACGAGCGCGACGACCGCCGCGGCGAGGTCGGCGACGGTGAGGCCGTCGGGCGCCTCGACGTCGTGGGAGGCGCCGTGGCCGGGCAGGTCCCAGCCGACCACGTGGTGGGTCTCGCCGAGCGGGCCGGCGACGGCCTCCCAGAGCGTGGCGACGCTGGTGCCGAGCGACGGGCCGAGCACGAGCAGCGGTGCGCCCTCGGTGCCGGCGAGCTGGCTGCCGGCGAGGGGTAGCGAGGTGGTCGCAGGCGATGTCACGGGGCCTCCTGGGTCTCGGCGCGCTCCAGCACCCGGTCGACGTACGCCGCTGCGGCGCCGAGGTAGGAGCGGGGGTCGGGGTCGGGGTCCGGCTCGCGCCCGGTGAGCGTGAGCAGCGGGGCGCGCTCGGCGAGCAGGTCGTCGGCGACCGCCCCGGCCCGACGGGCGGCGGCAGCGGTGTCGACCTCGAGCCCGGAGACGAGCTCGGCGGCGTGCGAGGCGGCGACGACGGTGCGGCGGGCGAGCTGGGCCAGCGCCGACCACTCGACGTGCCACGCGCCGTCGGCGCGCTCGTCTACCTGCTCGACGTCGGCGAGGTGCAGCTGGGCGCCGAGCGCGGGCGCGGCCAGGGCGGCGCGCCGCACCAGCACCGAGAGCACGGGGTTGCGCTTGTGGGGCATCGTCGACGACCCGCCGCGCCCCTCGGCCGCCGGCTCCGCGACCTCGGCCACCTCGGGCCGGGCCAGCGAGAGCACGTCGCGTGCGAGGTGACCCAGCGCGTCGGTGGTGGTGACGAGGGCGTCGCCGACCCGGGTGAGCGGCGCGCGGGCGGTGTGCCACGGCGAGGCGTCGTCGAGACCGAGCGCGGCCGCGGTGCGGGCCACGACGGCGAGCGCGTCGTCGACGCCGCCGAGCAGGTCGACGGGGGCGGCGAGGGTGCCGGCCGCGCCGCCGAGCTGGGCGGGGAAGCGCAGCAGGGCGAGGTCGTCGCGGGCGTCGAGCACGCCGGTGAGCCAGGTCGCGGCGCGCAGGCCGACGGTGGTCGGCACGGCGTGCTGGGTCAGGGTGCGGGCGGCCGCGACGTCGTCACGGTGCCGGCGGACGGTCCCGGCCAGCGCGTCGACCACCCCGTCGAGGTGGGTCTGCACCCGCCCGGTCGCGGTGCGGGCGCAGAGCAAGAGCGCGGTGTCGAGCACGTCCTGGCTGGTCAGGCCCCGGTGCAGCCAGCGGGCCGGCTCCCCGTGCAGCCGCGACCGCAGCGCCGCCACCAGCGGCACCACCGGGTTGCCCGCGGCCTCGCCGCCCGCGGCCACCGAGGCGAGGTCGTCGGGGTCGAGGAGGCCGGAGAGCTCGACGTCGGTGCCGGGTCGCAGCGCGTCGAGCCACGCCTGCTCGACGGCGACCATCGCGCGCAGCACGGCGGCGTCGGTGAAGGTGTCGCCGGCGCGCTCGTCACCCGGCCAGAGCAGGCTCACCCGGCGACGCTACCGGCCGCGGACGGCGCCGTGCCGCGGGAAGGCGAGGAAGACGGTCTCGTCGTCGCCCTGCAGCCGGACGTCGAAGCGGTAGCCGAGCTCGTCGGGCACCGCGACGAGGGTGTGGCGGCGCTCGGTCGGCACGCCCGCGAGGAACAGGTCGGCGTCGAGGTCGACACCCTCGACCGGCAGGTAGGCGCGGGTGAAGAGCCGGTCGAGCAGGCCGCGGGCAAACAGCGTGACCGCGACGAAGGGCGCCGTACCGCCTGCCGCCACGCCGGGCACCACGGTGGTGAGCTCGTAGTGGCCGCCCGCGTCGACCGCCACCCGGCCGAAGCCGGTGAAGGCGTGACCGCGTCGCAGCGAGCCCTGCTCGGCGGGGAGCGAGCCGTCGGGTGCCGCCTGCCAGGTCTCCAGCAGGGCGTCGGGCACCGGGTCGCCGGCACCGTCGGTCACGGTGCCGTGCAGCCGCACCGCCCGCGGGTGGGCGGCCGGCACGACCTGGCCGCCGCCCTCGACGGGCAGCGCGTAGCCGAAGAACGGCCCGACGGTCTGGCCGGGGGTGGGCACGAGCTCACTCATCGTCGGCCTCCATCGGGGTCGCGTGGGTGCCGGTGAGCACGATGTCCCAGCGGTAGCCGGTGGCCCACTCGTGGGTCGTCAGGTCGTGGTCGTACGCCGCCACCAGCCGCGCCTGCGCGGCCGGGTCGACGATGGACTGGTAGATCGGGTCGAGCGCCAGCAGCGGGTCGCCGGGGAAGTAGACCTGCGTGATCATCCGCTGGGTGAACTCGGTGCCGAACAGCGAGAAGTGGATGTGCGCCGGGCGCCAGGCGTTGTGGTGGTTGCGCCACGGGTAGGGCCCCGGCTTGACCGTGGTGAAGCGGTAGCGGCCGTCGTCGTCGGTCAGGCAGCGACCGACCCCGGTGAAGTGCGGGTCGATCGGCGCCGGGTGCTGGTCGCGCTTGTGCACGTAGCGGCCGGCGGCGTTGGCCTGCCAGACCTCGACGAGCTGCCGGCGTACCGGCCGGCCGTCGGCGTCGAGCACCCGCCCGGTCACGACCATCCGCTCGCCGATCGGCTCGCCGCCCGCCTGCACCGTCAGGTCGGCCTCGTCGGGCGCGACGTCGCGGTGGCCGAAGACCGGCGCCACCAGCTCGACGCCCTCGGGGTCGGCGTGGTGGAGGTCCTTGGTGGGGTGGCGCAGCAGGCTGCTGCGGTACGGCGCGTAGTCGAGCCGCGGGCCGGTCTCCGGCGCGGTCTCGGCGTCGTACGACGCGGCGGCCGCGGCGATCTCGGCGCTCACGTCCGCCTGGGAGGGGAGGCTCGGTGCTGTCACGTCGAGGAACCTAGGGGGCGGTCGGTGCCCCGGCCAGGACGCCCTTCCGCTGAGTGGAACACGGGTGTGGCGGCCGTCACGACGCCGGTGCTGCACTGCCGCCATGTCTCCCACCACCGCCTCGCGCTGGCCCGTCGTCCTCTGCTGGGTAGCCGTCGCCCTCGACGGCTTCGACCTCGTGGTCCTGGGCGCCGTGCTCGAGACGCTCCGCACCGAAGGAGCGCTCGGTTTCACCGGCCCGACCCTGACCCTCGCCTCCACCCTCGGCCTGGCCGGGGTCGGCGTCGGCGCCGTGGCCGTCGGGCCGCTCACCGACCGGTTCGGCCGCCGCGCGACGCTGCTCGCCTGCATCGCGTCGTTCTCGCTCTTCACCCTGGCCGTGGCGGTCGCGCCGAGCGTCACCTGGTTCATCGTCTTCCGGGTCCTCGCCGGGGTCGGCCTCGGCGCCTGCCTGCCGACCGCGCTGGCCTACATGAGCGAGCACGCGCCCCGGGGGCGCGGCGGCAGCGCCATGACGCGGCTGATGACCGGCTACCACGTCGGCGCCGTCCTCACCGCGCTGCTCGGGCTGCTGCTCATCGAGTCGGTGGGGTGGCAGGCGATGTTCGTCGTCGGCGGGCTCGCCGGCCTCGCGGTGCTGCCGCTGATGTGGTGGAAGCTGCCCGAGTCGGAGGCGTTCCTCCGCGCCCGCGACGCCGGTCCCGCCGAGCGCCCCGCGTCGGTCAGCCGACCACGTGACATCGTGCGCGGTCGCTACCTCGCGGTCAGCATCGGCCTCTGGACGGCGTCCTTCATGGGCCTGCTGCTCGTCTACGGGCTCAACACCTGGCTGCCGTCGATCATGGGCGCCGCCGGCTACTCCATCGAGGGCGGCATCGCGCTGCTCCTCACCCTCAACGTCGGCGCCGTGATCGGCCTCGTCGTGGCCGGCGCCATCGCCGACGCCCGCGGCAACAAGCTCACCGCGCTGGTGTGGTTCGGCGTCGCCGCGGTCGCGCTCGTGCTGCTGTCGGTGCGCATCGAGAGCACGGTGCTGGTGTACGCCGCCGTCCTCGTCGCCGGCGTCTTCGTCTTCAGCGCCCAGGTGCTGGTCTACGCCTTCGTCGGCCACCTCTACCCGCCGGAGGTCCGCGGCACGGCGCTCGGCCTCGCCGCCGGTGTCGGCCGGGTGGGCGCCATTGTCGGGCCCTTCCTCGGTGGCGCGCTGGTCAGCCTGGGCATCGCCTACCCGTGGGGCTTCTACGCCTTCGCGCTCGCCGCGGTGCTCGCGGTGGTGGCCCTTTCCACCGTCCCGGCCCACCTGGAACCATCCGACTCATGGCCGGCAACGTCTCCCGAGCCGGGACGACCGTCACCGGTCGCGCCCTCGCACTGATCGGGGCCTTCGACGAGCACCACCGCCGGCTCAGCCTGACCGAGCTGGCGACCCGCGCCGACCTGCCCGTGCCCACCGCGCACCGGCTGGTCGGCGAGCTCGTCTCGTGGGGCGCGCTGGCCCGTGACGACGACGGCTCCTACGTCGTCGGTCGGCGGCTCTGGGACGCCGGCATGCTCGCGCCCGTGCAGCGCGGCCTGCGCGAGACGGCGTCGCCGTACCTGCACGACCTGTACGCCGCCACCCACGCCACCGTGCACCTCGCGGTGCGCGACGGCGCCTCCGTGCTGTACGTCGACCGGCTCGCCGGCCACGCGTCGGTGCCCGTCATCAGCACCATCGGCTCGAGGTTGCCCCTGCACGCCACCGGCGTCGGCAAGGTGCTGCTCGCCCACGCGCCCGCCGCCGTGCGTGAGCAGGTGCTGGGCCGGCTCGAGCGGATCACGCCCTACACCGTCGTCCAGCCCGGTCGGCTGCAGCGCCAGCTCGAGCGCGTCGTCGCCGACGGCTTCGCCAGCACCCGCGAGGAGATGAGCCTCGGCGCCTGCTCGCTCGCCGTGCCGGTCGAGGCACCCGGCCCGTCCGGCGAGGTCGTCGCCGCCCTCGGGATCGTGGTGCCCTCGCTCGAGCGCAGCCAGGCCCGCCTCGTGCCCGCCCTGCAGGTCGCCGCCCGCGGCATCACCCGCGCGCTCGGTGCGCCGGGGGAGCCGTGAGCAGCGAGCGGGGTACTCAGGGCCTCGTGGGGACGGCAGTGGAGGTCGAGCTGGTCGACGCAGCGGTGCTGCGCCGCCCCAAGACCCTGCCCGCGACCGCGAGCGTGGGCGACGTACGCCGCCTGCTCGGCGACCACGTGCACGCCGCGCTGCTGGTCGACGGGTCACGGCTGGCGGCCGTGGTGGTGCGCGACGACCTCGTCGAGGCGTCCGACGATGACCCCGCGGTCGACCTCGGGGCGCTCGAGGGCCGCACCGTCCGCTCCGGCACCTCCCTGGCGGCGGCCCAGGAGCAGCTCGCGGCCACGGGCCAGCGACGCGTGGCGGTGGTCGACGGTGACGGCGACCTCGTCGGCCTGCTGTGCCGCAAGCGCAAGGGCGACGGCTGGTGCACCGACGCCGGCGTCGCCGCGCGACGCCGCGAGCGGGAGGGCTGAGCACCCGGCCGGCGGCGCCGCAGGAGAGGGTGGCGCCGTGGGGCTGCTGACGGGGTTCGCGACGATCGGCGCGGTCATCGGCCTCGGTGCGCTGCTCGCGCACCTCCGGCTCGTCAGCGAGCGCACCCAGCGCGAGCTGCTGACGATCTCCTTCGTCGTCGCCAGCCCGGCGCTGATGGTCACCACCATCGGCGACGCCGACCTCGGCCAGGGCCTGGTCGGCAGCTTCGTCGCGGCCGCTCTCTCGGTGCTCGCCGCCGCCGGGGCGTACGCCGCGTGGGCGCGGTGGCGGCGCCGACGCGACGCGGGCGACCTCGTCGTCGGCGCGATGGCGTCGTCGTACGTCAACGCGGGCAACCTCGGCATCCCGGTCGCCGGCTACGTGCTGGGCGACGCCGCCGCCGTGGCGCCGGTGCTGCTGCTCCAGATGCTCGTGGTGCAGCCGCTCGCCCTGGTGGTGCTCGACGCCCAGCGGCCGGGCGGTCGTCGCGGCGCGCGGGCCGCCCTGGTGCGTCCGCTGCGCAACCCGCTGACGGTCGGGGCGCTGCTCGGGGTACTGCTGGCCGTCACCGGCTTCCGGTTGCCGGAGCCGGTGCGGGCCCCGGTCGAGCTCGTCGGGGCGCTGGCCATCCCGGCCATGCTCATCGCCTACGGGATCTCGCTGCGGCTCGGTCCCGGGCTCGCGGGCGTGGGCAGCCGGGTCGAGCTCGCGGTGACCACCACGGCCAAGCTGGTGGTGCAGCCCCTCGTCGCCTGGCTGGTGGCGCGGTGGGCGCTCGGCATCGAGGGTCCGACCTTGCTCGCGATCGTGGTGTGCGCAGCGCTGCCGACGGCGCAGAACATCTTCCTGCACGCCAGCCGCTACGAACGGATGCAGGTGCTCGCCCGCGACACCATCCTCGTGACCACCGTGCTGTCGGTGCCGGTGCTCGTGGTCGTCACGCTGCTGCTCGGGTGAGACTCAGCCGACGTGGGTGACCGACACCTGTCCCGCGTCGACGTGCCAGCGCTGGTCGAGGCGCACGGCGTCGAGCAGCCGGCGGTCGTGGGTGACCAGCACGAGCGCCCCGTCGTAGGACTCGAGCGCCTGCTCGAGCTGCTCGATGGCGGGCAGGTCGAGGTGGTTGGTGGGCTCGTCGAGCACCAGCAGGTTGGTGCCGCGCGCCTGCAGCAGCGCCATCGCGGCGCGGGTGCGCTCGCCGGGCGACAGCGCGCCGACCAGGCTGGCGACCTGGTCGGCCTTGAGGCCGAACTTCGCGAGCAGCGTGCGCACGTCGGCGGGGCTCATCGCGGGCATGGTGCGCTCGAACGCCTCGCCCAGCGCCACGTCGTCGGCCAGCCCGGTGCGGGCCTGGTCGATCTCGCCGATCGCGACCGACGCCCCCAGGCTGGCGCGGCCGGAGGTCGGCTCGAACCGTCCGAGCAGCAGTCGCAGCAGGGTGGTCTTGCCGGCCCCGTTGGCCCCGGTCACCCCGATCCGGTCGCCGGCGCTCACCTGCAGCGACGCGGGGCCGAACGCGAAGCTGCCGAGCTGCGCGGTGGCCGCGTCGAGGGTGGCGACCACCGAGCTCGACCGCGGCGCGCTGCCGATCGAGAACTGCAGCTGCCACTCCTTGCGCGGCTCCTCGACCTCCTCGAGCCGCGCGATCCGCGACTCCATCTGCCGCACCTTCTGGGCCTGCTTCTCCGACGACTCCTGGCTGGCCCTGCGACGGATCTTGTCGTTGTCGGGCGACTTCTTCATCGCGTTGCGCACGCCCTGCGAGCTCCACTCGCGCTGCACCCGGGCGCGCCGCACCAGGTCGGCCCTGGTGTCGGCGTACTCCTCGTAGCGCTCGCGCGCGTGCCGCCGGGCCACCGCCCGCTCCTCGAGGAAGGCGTCGTAGCCGCCGTCGTGGACCGCGACCTGGTGCTGGGCGAGGTCGAGCTCGACGACCTTGGTGACGACGCGGGAGAGGAACTCGCGGTCGTGCGAGACCAGCACCACGCCCGCGCGCAGACCGCCGACGAAGCTCTCGAGCCGCTCGAGCCCCGCGAGATCGAGGTCGTTGGTGGGCTCGTCCAGCAGCATCACGTCGAAGCGGCTCAGCAGCAGCGCGGCCAGCGCCGCGCGGGCCGCCTGCCCGCCCGACAGCGAGGCCATCAGCGCGTCGGGGCCGACGTCGAGCCCGAGGTCGGCCATGACGGGCGGCAGCCGCTCGTCGAGGTCGGGGGCGCCGCTGGCGAGCCAGTGGTCGAGGGCGTCGGCGTACGCCGCGTCGGCGGCCGGGTCGTCGCCGAGCCGGCCCGCCCAGTGCTCCATCGCCTCGGTCGCGGCGGCCGCGCCGGTGCGCCGGGCGACGTACGCCGCCACGGTCTCGCCCGGCACCCGCTCGTGCTCCTGGGGCAGCCAGCCCACGAAGGCGTCGGACGGCGCGGTGCTGACGGTGCCGTCGAGCGGCGCCAGGTCGCCCGCGAGGATGCGCAGCAGCGTGGTCTTGCCGGCGCCGTTGGCGCCCACGACCCCGACCACGTCACCGGGCGCGACGGTGAGGTCGAGCGCCTCGAACAGGGTGCGGTGGCCGTGGCCCCCGGCAAGTGCCTTGGCGACCAGGTGCGCGCTCACCCGCCGATCGTAGTGAGGTGCGTCAGCGGTCGACCCAGCGCTGCATCGCCTCGGGGTAGCGCTCGCCCACGACCTGCACCTCGGCCGAGGCCCGGTCGAGCTCGGCGAGGTCGTCGGCCGTCAGCGCGAGGTCGGCGGCGCCGAGGTTCTCCTCCAGCCGCTCGGCGCGGCGGGTGCCGGGGATCGGCACGATCCAGGGCCGCTGCGCCAGCAGCCAGGCCAGCGCGACCTGCCCGGTGGTGGCTCCCACCCGCTCGGCGACGGCGGTGACCCGGTCGACGAGCGCGAGGTTGGCCTGCAGCGCCTCCCGCTCGAAGCGGGGGAGCGTGGCGCGGATGTCGCCCTCGCCGAACTCGGCGTCGGCGGTGACCTGGCCGGTGAGGAAGCCGCGACCCAACGGGCTGAAGGGCACGAAGCCGATGCCGAGCTCCTCCAGGGTGGGCAGGATCTCGGCCTCGGGCTCGCGCCAGAACAGCGAGTACTCGCTCTGCAGCGCGGTCACCGGGTGCGTGGTGTGGGCCTTGCGGATGGTGTCGACACCGGCCTCGGAGAGCCCCAGGTGCCGCACCTTGCCGGCCGCGACGAGCTCGCCGACGGTGCCGGCGACGTCCTCGATCGGGACGTCGGGATCGACGCGGTGCTGGTAGAGCAGGTCGATGGTGTCGGTGCGGAGCCGTCGCAACGAGCCGTCGACCGCCCGGCGGATGTCGTCGGGCCGACTGGTGACGCCGGTCTGGCGGTCGTCGGCGTCGAACGCGAAGCCGAACTTGGTGGCGACGACGACCTGGTCGCGCACCGGCTCGAGCGCCTCGCCGACGAGCTCCTCGTTGTGGAACGGCCCGTAGACCTCGGCGGTGTCGAAGAACGTCACGCCTCGCTCCACCGCGTCGCGCAGGAAGGCGACCATCTCGTCGCGCGGTGGTCGGGGACCGAAGGACTGGCTCATCCCCATGCACCCCAGGCCGAGGGGGGAGACGGAGGGACCGGAGCTGCCGAGCGTGCGTGCCTGCATGCCGCTGTCGTACCCCCACCTCTCGATCACCTGCGCCCGCGGGCGGTCGCCGTGGTCGTCGGGTGCGTCGCCGTGCTGGTCGCCTGGCAGGTCGACCGAGGACCGAACCGCCGCTCAGCGCCGCCGCAGGGCGAGGACGGGGATGGTGCGGGAGGTCTTCTCCTCGTACTCCCGGAAGCCGTCGCTGAGCTGCTTGAAGCGCTCGTAGCCGGCGTCGCGGTCGGCACCCGCGAGCTCCTCGACGCGCACCTCGACGACGCCCTCGTCGCCGGTCTCGATCGAGACCTCGGGGTGGGCCTTGAGGTTGTGGTACCAGTCAGGGTTGTCGGGCGCCCCGGCCTTCGACGCCGCGACCAGCCAGGTGTCGTCATCGTCGCGGACGTGCACGAGCGGGGTCACCCGCTCGGTGCCGGTGCGCGCACCGAGGTGGTGCACCAGCACCAACGACCGGCCGAACGCCGCGGCCTCGGTGACCTCGCCGCCCTTCTCGCGGAACTCCGCGATCACCTTGGCGTTCCAGTCCTGGAAGTCAGCCACGTCGGGCTCCTCGTCGCGCAGGGGTAGGTGGGCTCGAACATAGCGCGCCGTCGCGTACCGCCGCCTCAGCCGAGCTCGTCGCCGAGCACGGCGAGGAACTCGTCGGCCATCTCCACCTGCCGGGCGAGGCGGGCGCGGCGCTGCAGCGCGTCGTCGTGCACGGCCTGCAGTCGTGCCCGCGCCTGGTCCCGCGCCGACGCCGTCGACCTGGATGCGCGCAGCGCCTCGCTGTCGATCAGCGCCGCCTTCATCTCCTCGAGGGTGAAGCCGAGGGGCTTCATCCGACGGATGAGCAGGATCTTCTCCACGTCGGCCTCGGTGTAGAGCCGGAAGCCGCCCTCGGTGCGGCCCGACGGCACGAGCAGGCCGACGTCCTCCCAGTGTCGCAGGCTGCGCAGCGACAGCTCGGTGCGCGCCGCGACCTCGCCGATGCGCATCGGCGGGGTGTCGGGGGGCTGGTCGGTCATGTGGGCACGATCACCGGACTTCGAGTTGCAACCCTCACGTTGCGTGAGGTTGGGTCGTGGACGGTCCTCGCCCCACCCTGCCGAGCGTCGTACGCCCGTGCCAACTCCCGAACGGACTCCCGTGCCCCCTGCTGCCGCCACGTCCGCGCCAACCGTCGGCGCCGCGCTGCGCTCGCCCCGCCTGCTGCGCACCGAGGTGCTCGCCGGGCTCGTGGTGGCGCTCGCGCTCATCCCCGAGGCGATCTCGTTCTCGATCATCGCCGGGGTCGACCCCCGCGTGGGGCTGTTCGCGTCGTTCACGATGGCCGTGGTGATCTCGGTCGTCGGGGGTCGTCCGGCGATGATCTCGGCCGCGACCGGCGCCATCGCGCTGGTCGTCGCGCCCGTGATGCGTGACCACGGCTACGACTACCTGATCGCCACGGTGCTCCTCGGCGGTGCCATCCAGGTCGTGCTCGCGCTCGTCGGGGTCGCCCGGCTGATGCGGTTCGTGCCGCGTTCGGTCATGGTCGGCTTCGTCAACGCCCTGGCGATCCTGATCTTCTCCTCCCAGCTGACGCACCTGGTCGACGTGCCGTGGGCGGTCTACGTGATGACCGCGGTCGGCGTCGCCGTCATCGTCGGATTCCCCCGGGTCAACCAGGTCGTCCCCGCCCCGCTGGTGGCGATCGTCGCGCTCACGGCGTTCACCGTCGCCGCCGCGGTGCAGGTGCCCGACGTCGGCGACCAGGGCCGGCTGCCCGACAGCCTGCCCGCGCTCTTCGTGCCCGACGTGCCGCTCACCCTCGAGACGCTGCGCATCATCGCGCCGTACGCCGTGGGCATGGCGCTGGTGGGCATCCTCGAGTCGTTGCTCACCGCCAAGCTGGTCGACGACATCACCGACACCGGGTCGGACAAGACCCGCGAGACCTGGGGCCAGGGCGTCGCCAACCTCGTCACCGGACTCTTCGGCGGCATGGGCGGCTGCGCCATGATCGGCCAGACGATGATCAACGTGAAGGTCTCGGGCGCCCGCACCCGGCTCTCGACCTTCCTCGCCGGCGCCTTCCTGCTCGTGCTCGTCGTCGGCCTCGGCGACATGGTCGCGCTGATCCCGATGGCCGCGCTCGTCGCCGTGATGGTGATGGTCTCGGTCGCGACCTTCGACTGGCACTCGGTGCGTCCCGCCACGCTGCGCCGGATGCCGCGCTCCGAGACGGCCGTCATGGTCACTACCGTCGCGGTCACCGTGTTGACGCACAACCTCGCCATCGGCGTCGTCACCGGCGTGCTCGTCGCCATGACGCTCTTCGCCCGCCGCGTCGCCCACGTGACCGACACGCACCGCGAGGTCGTGGTCGGCGCCGACGGCGAGCCGACGGCGGTCTACCGCGTCACCGGCGAGCTGTTCTTCGCCTCCTCCAACGACCTCTACACCCAGTTCGAGTACGCCGCCGACCCGGCGCACGTCGTCATCGACCTCCGCGACGCCCACGTGTGGGACGCCTCCACCGTCGCCTCGCTCGACGCGATCACGACCAAGTACGAGCGCCGCGGCGCCGAGGTCAGCATCGTCGGCCTGCACGGCCAGAGCGCCGAGCGCCATGACCGGCTGACCGGGCGGCTGCCCAGTCACTGAGGCCAGCCAGGGCGCGTCCGGAGCGACTCGGGGTCATGCTGTGCACCGTCATCGAGGCGTGCAGCACGCCGCCTGCCCCCGACAGCCGCGAGAACATGCCGAGGACGTGCAGTCCGCTGCCTACCACCCCGGTCATGCGGGCAGCTCGCCGCGGAGCCAGGTCTCGAGGTGGGACCAGTCGGCACGTGTCGGGGGCGGTGGTCCCGGGGGTCTGGGTCGGTGTCCCGTGTAGGTGTGTCCGGTCGGGGTGGTGGTGACCACGGATCTGTCGAGCCGGGTCTCCTGGTGGAGGTGGGCTGCTTCCTTGGCGTGGTTGCAGGCTTCGCAGAGGCCTTGGGCGTTGGCGGCGGTGGTGGGGCCGTGTTCGGTGGCTCGGCGGATGTGGTCGAGGTGTCGGATGGGGGCGTCGCACCACGGAGTACGGCATCTCTGGTCTCGCAGGACGAGGAGCTTGCGGAGCTGGCCGGTGAAGGTGCGCCGTCGTGAGTCCATCGCGACGAGGTCGCCGCGCTGCGGGTCGCTGTAGAGCCGTCG
>NZ_BAAHAA010000035.1:0-21685 GCF_054777915.1 Nocardioides marmoraquaticus
GGTCCACTTCTACAATCACCACCGACCCCACACTGGCATCGGAGGCCTCACCCCAGCCGACCGCGTTCACAACGTCACGAGGAACTACAGCTAGCGCGACGCGGGAGGTGTCGATGGTGATCCACCGCCGGCCCCACTGCTCAGCGACGGCGGCGGTGGTGCCGCTGCCGCAGGTGGGGTCGAGGACGAGGTCGCCCGGGTCGGTGCACATGAGCATGCAGCGCTCTGCAGCAGTCACGGCAGTTTGCACTACATAGATCTTCGGGTCGGCACGGCTTTGGATCCCGCCGATGTCCGTCCAGCTATTGGTGAGAGGAAAAGCAGGGAAATCGTCGAAGTATCGGACGTACGAAAGCGATCTACCGGTAAGCGCAACTCGATGGGCCATCACCAGACGCTCCATGCCGGACGCATTCGTCTTCCACCCACCAGATGCTGGATTGACGGTGGTGCCCTCGACGGTCACGGGGAAAACAGTTGTCTGCCCCGTGCGGGTGGTTTGGGAGGTCAGGTTGTCAAAGCGGAGCAGTCGAGAGGCATCCCCTCGCCTGACTCGCGTCGCTGGCAACCGGGTCCCGTCCGGCAGCTCTGCCGTCGTGTACTTGCCCGCACCTACGCCGTCCATCAAGCGAGTCCGGTAGATCTGTCGGTACTTGACCGCCTGCATATTCCTCGCGAACCAGATGATGTAGCTGTTGACCGCCGGGAGCACGTTTGTGCCACCCGCGAAGCTCCCCGCGCCGGAGGTGGTCGCAAAGGACACGAGACTCACGAAGTTCTCGCTCCCGAACACCTCGTCCAGCAACGACCGCACGAGGTGGACGTTCTCGTCGCCGATCTGTACGAAGCAGGAGCCGCTCTCGGTCAGAAGCTCGCGGGCGATGAGCAACCGGTCGCGCAGGTAGGACAGGTAGGAGTGGATGCCCAGCTCCCAGGTGTCGCGGAAGGCCTTGATCTGCTCGGCCTCACGGGCGGCGTCCTCGACCTTGCCGTCCTTGACGTCGCGCTTGCGGGCGCTGGCCTGCCAGTTCGAGCCGAACTTGATGCCGTAGGGCGGGTCGATGTAGATCATCTGGACCTTGCCGCGCAGCTCCTCGCGCTCGGCGAGCGAGGCCATCACCTGCAACGAGTCGCCCAGGACCATGCGGTTGGTCCACTTCGACGCGTGACGGTAGAAGTCGACGCTATCGAGGTCGTCGAGGTCGTCGAACGTCTCGAAGAGCGCGAGCTCCGGCTCCTCCTCGGGACGGCTCGCAGTACGGCGGAGGTTCTCCACGAGCACCCGGGGGTCGATCTTCTCCTGGATGTAGATGGGTGGGGCGTCAGCCGCGAGCACCTCGGCACCCTCGACTGCGGAGTCCGACTCGTCGCCGTACTTGCCGCGCCATACGAGCTGCGGGTCGAGCGCGGTGTCACGGTCCACCAAGAGCTGACGCCGCTCCTCGATCTCCGGGGTGACGAAGTCCTGAGCGTCCGCGGTTGGGAGGTTGGCCCGACGGTCGGCGTGGGTGATGGACTCCACCGGGGTGGGGCCGACCGGGCGCTTACGAGGCGGCACGAGTCACCTCCCGGGCACGCCAGTCCGAGAGGTCCATGTCACCGACGACCGGACCGTCGGCGTACAAGTCCTGGATGGCGGCGTCGAGGTCGGCCTTGACCGTGGTCATGTCGGTGACCTCGAGGTAGCCCCACCGCCCGAAGGCGCCGTGGTTGTTGACCGCGACGCACCACAGGTCGCGGGCGACGTCGGCCTTGCGGTCGGTCAGCCCGGGGGCGACGAGTCGCTTCTGACCACCCGACACCTCGACGACCAACGACCGCACCACGTCGCCGTCGCGCTGCTTGAGCCGCAGCAGGAAGTCAGGCACGTAGGCGTGCGCCTTGCCCTGCTGGACGTAGGGGATCTCGAAGCCGAGCCGGTCGTTCTTCGCGTACGCCGCCACGTCGCGGTGCTGCTCGGCGTACGCCATGAGCAGCTGCTCCCAGGTGTTGCCGGTCGGCCCGTCGAGGACCACGTGGCTGACCTCGCAGCGGTCCTGGTCCGCCAGGAGCGCGACCTTGCGGGTCACGAAGGACACCCGCTCGGTCGAACCCGTGGCGGCAAAGGGATCGAGGACGGGTCGCAGCTTGGGCTGGGTGATGCCTTGCCGGTGGATGAGCCCGTGGACCTCGTCGGCGGCTCGCGCCTGCCAGCTGACGTAGGCGGTCAAGTGACCGAGGGAGAAGTCGCCCTGCACCTCGACCGCGCGCTCGACCCAGTCACGGCACAGCCTGACCAGCTCCGGGAAGAGCCACGGCCGCTCGTCGCCGGCGCCGTCGCCCTGCGGGAAGGTGCGGTAGTGGGTCTGCACCAGTCGCTTGGCCAGGTGGTATGCGACGGTCTGGGGTCGCTCGGACGCGGGCGCGTCGGCGATGCGCTCGGCCTCGCCGACGACCGGTGCCGCGAGCGTCCACCCCGGGATCACGTCCGGTCCGATAACAAAGCGTGGGAGCGGGTCACTCGGGAGGTAGAGCTGGCCGCGCTCTGGCGCCTCGAGGCGGTAGCCGAGCAGGCGCGGGAAGGTGATGCGGGCTGCCTCGCGACCCTCGACCGACCTGACGAGCGTGGACGGGCGCGGTGGCGGGGCGGGGCCGATCGGCTTGTCGGTCGGGATGAAGGCGAACGGAACGCCGTAGACGGAGGCGTACTCCGCCTCGAACCGTCCGTCGTCGTTGACGTCGTAGGAGCGGCGCCGCAGTCCCCGTCCTACCACCTGCTCGCACAGCAGCTGGCTGCGGAAGGCTCGGATGCCGAGGATGTGGCTGACGGTGTTGGCGTCCCAGCCCTCGGTGAGCATCGCGACCGACACGACGCAACGGACGTGCTCGCCGAGCCGTCCCCGCTTGCCGACGGTGTTCATGACCTCACGCAGCAGGTCCTCGTCGGTCAGCGCGTCGACGTCGGCGCCGGGATCGCGTTGGCGGATCTCGGCCTTGAAGGCGGCGATCTCAGCGGCCGCGGCGTCCTTGAACTCCTTCTTCATCGCCTCGCCGGACTCCAGCTGGGCAGAGTCGACCAGGATCGTCCGCGGCCGGCTCCGGAGCGCGCCGTCACGCACGTTGCCGAAGAGCGCGAGATTCCCGGGCGCCCATCGCGTCTGATCGTCGGTGGCCACCTCGTGACCGGCGATCCAGCCGTGCACCAGCTTCGAGACCGCCGTGTTGGGGCAGACCACGATGAACACCGGCGGCGGATGGCCGAGGGGCTCGAGCTCGCTGCGCCAGTGGTCGAAGCTCTGCTCGTACGACGCGTAGAGGCTGCGCAGCGCTCCGACCAGCTCGTCGGGCGGGACCCAGGTCGACGCATCGACGCCCTTGCGGTTGGCCCGCGGCAGCTGCTTGCCGATGCGGTCCCAGAGGTCGAGGTAGGTAACGCCCTCGTGCGCGGCATCGTCGTCGACCGGGGTGCGCGGGACCTTGACGATGCCGCACTCGATCGCGTCCATCAGGCCGAAGTCGCTGACGACCCAGGGGAACAAGAAGCCTTCGTGGAACCCCGAGCCCTTGAGGTAGAAGGGCGTGGCCGAGAGGTCGTAGACCGCCCGGACTCCGACCTTGGCCGCGACCGCCCGCAAACCCTTGAACCACACCCGTGCGTCAACGTTGCGGGCCTTGTCCTCAGCGTCAGGATCCTCCGCGCCGGGACCGGCATCGACCTGGACCGGCTTGTCCTGGTAGCAGTGGTGCGCCTCGTCGTTGAGCACGACGATGTCGCTCTGCCGCTGCCGCGACCCCACGCCCCAGCCGCGCAGGACGCGACACGACGGCGTCCTCGGACTCGCGGAACGGGTCTGCCCTGCCGTTCAGCAAGATCTTGCGGGTCGCCGAGGCGACGCCCTTGATCTCCTTGCTGTCGCGCGGCAGGAACTGGTGGTAGTTGACGACCAGGACCTGCGCCTTGCCGAGCTGGGGCCGCAGCTCCGGCGGCACCAGGTCGCGCTCGTCGTAGTAGTTGCCGGCATCTCCCGGCTGCAGCACCCGGAGGCGGTCACGGATCGTGATGCCCGGGGCCACCACGAGGAAGCGTCGACTGAAGCCGCGCTTGCCGGCGACGTGGTTGAGCGCCTGCCAGGCGATCAGCATCGCCATCACGACGGTCTTGCCGGAGCCGGTCGCCATCTTGAGCCCGACCCGCGGTAGTCCGCTGTTGTGCGCCTCGTTGTGCTCCGCGAGCGCCACCCGGAAGTCACGCCGAGCGCGGAAGGTCCGGCTGCCGGCGACCTCGGCGAGGTAGATCGCCGTCTCGACGGCCTCCCGCTGGGCGAAGAGCACGCGGTTCTCGCGAGCTGGGTCGGCCCAGTGCAGCAGCAGCTTGCGGGTGATCGCCGTGACGCCGTCGTAGCGCCGCGCCCGCCAGATCTCGACCTCGCGACGCAGCTCGTTGACCAGGGGGTTGGCGCTGGTCCGCTCGTGCGTCAGGACAAGCGACTCCTGCACCGAGTCGTCCCTGCCGCGCTTGCCCTTGCGGACGGGCGCGATGGGGATGAAGGACTCGCTCGGCCGGCGCCCGTCGACGATGCGACCCGTCGGACCGTGCACCCCGAGCTCGAAGTGACGGGACGGCGGGTCGTACGGGCCGTTGAGGACGGGGTTGGCGAGCGTCGACGACGCGTCTGCCATGGCACCCCCCGAGTCGGCCTGACACATCAGGTTGGCCTGTTATATCAGGCCCAAAGGCGACTGGACGGCTCCCAGGCTGAGTCGCGTGCCGGCCGTCGAGCATCAACCTGAGTTCGCCGAGAAGGCGCGCCGGTTCAGCTCAAAGGTGCAGCACCGTCGTGGAGAGCTCGACCTGACCGAGCTGCAGCTCATCGAGCGCACCGGACTGAGCCGCGACTACGTGCAGAAGCTGCTGAAGGGCCGCGGGAGCGCCGTCGATCAGACGACGGGCAGGGCGAAGCCTCCCAACCCGACTCTGGATGTCATCTGGCGGCTGGCGACCGCGCTTGACGTCGACCCGGCCTACCTGATCGATGACGACCGCGCGGTCGGCGACCACGGCCGGACGTCGTGAGGATCACCCTGGGAGTCACCGATGCCACGTGGGCGGCGTACCTGCGCGAGCGGCCGCACCTGACCGAGGTCAACTTCTGGGTCCCGTCGGGGCGCAGCTTCATGGGGCGGGCGTCGGCCGACGAGCCGTTCTTGTTCAAGACGAAGAGCCCGGAGAACCGCATCGTGGGCGGCGGGTTCTACGTCCGGTTCTGGGAGCTCCGCGTCAGCGAGGCCTGGGCCACCTTCGGGGAGGGCAACGGCGTCGGGACCGAGCAGGAGCTCGAGACCGCGATCCAGCGCTACCGGGCGAGGACGCAGGCGCCGGCCCATCCCGACCCCACCATCGGCTGCCTCGTCCTGCGCAATCCCTTCTTCGCGCCCCCGGGCCTTGACCTGCCGCAGCCGCAATCCTGGGGCGCCTCGATCGTGCAGGGCAAGACCTACGACTCCGCAGACCCGGACTTCGGCTACGTGGGGCACGCCTTCGACGCGCTCCAGGGCTACGCCCGGGTCGACTACGCCTGGGACGCCGACCTTCGGGGCATCGACCTCGACGCCGAGCGTTACGGCAAGCCGGTCCTGACCCGGCACCGACTCGGCCAGGGCTCCTTCCGGCTCGCGGTGCTCGACGCCTATGACCAGCGCTGCGCGATCACGGGCAGTCGCACCGTCCCCGCCCTCGAGGCCGCGCACATCCGTGCCTACGCCGACGGCGGGCTCCACCACGAGACCAACGGCATGGCCCTTCGCTCGGACCTGCACCGCCTCTACGACCGGGGTTACATCGGAGTCGACACCGACCTCCGCCTGCGAGTCAGTCCGAGCCTGGGACGCGATTTCGGCAACGGCGTCGAACTCTACGAACGGGAGCGGCGAAGGCAGCAGATACGACCGCCCCAGGATGATCGGCTCGCCCCAGACCCCGACGCCCTTGCATGGCACATGCGTGAGCGCTTCCGAGCTGCTTGACTTCTACTGCCGCCGCCGCCCCCTGACGTACGACGCAGCCGCGACGGCGGCGCTGTGGACGGCGAGGCCCATGGCGGCGAGGCCGGGCAGCGTGGGCGAGGTGTCGCCGAGGGCGGACAGCACGGCCAGGGCGGCGAGCCCGACGACGCCGACGAGGGAGACCACCAGCCAGACCGCCACGCTGCGACCCCGCAGCAGTCGCACCACGGCGACGAGAACGGCGACAAGAGCAACGGCGGCAGCGACCGGCTCGACGGTCCAGAGTACCAGCACGAGCATCGTGCCGGTCAGCACGACGGGGCCGAGCACGGTCGAGCGGGTGGAGAAGAAGCCGACGGTCGGTCGGCGCCACGGCTCGTCGGCGACCACGGGTTCGGAGGGCGACGCCCGGAGCAGCCAGCGGTCGTACTCCACCCGGCGCGCCGGGTCGCCGAGCACCTCCCACGCCCGCTGCACGGCGAGGAAGTCGGCGGGCCGGCCCCCCGCGTCAGGGTGGGTACGACGCGCCGCCTCGCGGTGGGCGCGCCGCAGCTGCTCGGCCGACGCGGTCGGCGCGACGCCGAGCACCTCGTAGAAGGACGGCACTACAGCAGCGCCCGCACCACCCGCAGCGCGACCGAGAGCCGGGCGAGGTCGACGACGTCCTCGTCGAGCACGTCGCGGAGCGTGGCGACGGCCTGCTCGGTCTCGCGCTCGCCGGGAGCCTCGCCCTCGAGCTCGGCGGCGGTGAGCTGGGCGTGCACCACGTGCAGGTCGTCGCGCAGCGCGGCACGGGCCATGCTCTGCCAGCGGTCGGTGCGGGGCAGGGCGAGGATCGCGTCGACCAGACGGGGCAGCTCGAAGCGCTCGCCCACGGCGAAGTGCGCCTCGGCGACCTCCATCGGCTCGCGGTCGAGCCGGGTGGCGGTCTCGACGATCCCGAGCACCATGTAGGCGGGCGGGCAGCACGCGATCCGCGAGGCCAGCGACTCAGGCACCCCGGCCCCGACCAGGTGGTCGAGGCGAGCGGCGTACGCCTCGTGCTCGATGCCGGTCATCAGGCGCGGCAGCTCGGCCACGACCTTCTCGACCACGACCTCGTAGGTGTCGACGAAAGCCTCGAGACCGCCCTCGAGCCGACGGCCGCCGAGCAGCCAGCGGGAGGCACGCTCGACGAGCGTGCGGACCTCGAGGCGCATGCGGGTCTGCAGGTCGGCGGGGATCTGGTTGTCGAACGAGGCGATCTCGCGCTGCAGCCGCTCGGCGCCGAAGATCTCGCGGGCGAGCACGTTGGCGCGGGTCAGGTCGACGGCCGAGGCGCCGGTCTCGGTGGCGAGGCGGTGCACGTAGGTGATGCCGGCGTTGTTGACGAGCTGGTTGACCAGCTGCGTCACGACGATCTCCCGTCGCAGCTGGTGACCCTCCATCTGGGTCCGGTAGCCCTGGCGCATCGCCGCCGGGAAGTAGGAGATCAGCTCGGAGCGCACGAACGGGTCGTCGGCCAGGTCGCCCTCGAGCAGCTCGTCGGCCAGCACGATCTTGGTCCACGACAGCAGCACCGACAGCTCGGGGGCGCTCAGCCCCTGGTCGCGGTCCTTGCGACGCGCGATGGTGCGCCGGCTCGGCAGGCCCTCGAGCTCGCGGTCGAGCACCCCGCGTCGCTCGAGGGTGCGGATCCAGTCCTCGTGCACGTGCAGCAGGGCGGGCGCGATCGCCTCGGCGTTGGCGAGCGCGAGGTTCTGGTCGTAGTTGTCGGCCAGGACCAGCTCGGCGACCTGGTCGGTCATCGAGGCGAGCAGCTGGTTGCGCTGCTTGCCGGTCAGGTCGCCGTCGGCGACGACCCGGTCGAGCAGGATCTTGATGTTGACCTCGCGGTCGGAGGTGTCGACGCCGGCCGAGTTGTCGATGAAGTCGGTGTTGATGCGACCGCCGTCACCGCCCGCACCGTCGCGGCCGTACTCGATGCGCCCGAGCTGGGTCAGCCCGAGGTTGCCCCCCTCGCCCACGCACCGCGTGCGCAGGTCGCGGCCGTCGACGCGGATCGCGTCGTTGGCCTTGTCGCCCGCGTCGGCGTGGCTCTCGCCCGCGGCCTTGACGTAGGTGCCGATGCCGCCGTTCCAGAGCAGGTCGACCGGCGCCTGCAGGATCGCGCGCATCAGCTCGGCCGGCGTCAGGCGGTGGACGCCGTCGTCGAGACCGAGCGCGGCACGCACCTGCGGGGTGATGGGGATCGACTTGGCCGAGCGGGAGTGCACTCCGCCGCCCTCCGAGATCAGCGAGGTGTCGTAGTCCTGCCACGACGAGCGCGGCAGCGCGAACAGCCGCGCCCGCTCGTCGTACGACGCCTCGGCGTCCGGGTCGGGGTCGAGGAAGATGTCGCGGTGGTCGAAGGCGGCCACGAGCCGGGTGGTGCGCGAGCAGAGCAGGCCGTTGCCGAAGACGTCGCCCGACATGTCGCCGATGCCGACGGCGGTGAAGGGCTCGGTCTGGCAGTCGACGCCCATCTCGCGGAAGTGGCGGCGCACCGAGACCCACGCGCCCTTGGCGGTGATGCCCATGGCCTTGTGGTCGTAGCCGACCGAGCCGCCGGAGGCGAAGGCGTCGCCGAGCCAGAAGCCGTACTGCTGCGAGATGCCGTTGGCGATGTCGCTGAAGGTGGCCGTGCCCTTGTCGGCGGCCACGACCAGGTAGGGGTCGTCGCCGTCGTGGCGCACCACCCGCTCGGGCGGCACCACCGTGCGGCCGTCGTCGGTGAGGCTGAGGTTGTCGGTGACGTCGAGGAGGCCGGAGATGAAGCTCGTGTAGGCCGCGATCCCCTCGTCCATCCACGCCTTGCGGTCGCCGGGGTCGGGCAGCTGCTTGGCGAAGAACCCGCCCTTCGCGCCGACCGGCACGATGACGGTGTTCTTGACCATCTGCGCCTTGACCAGGCCCAGCACCTCGGTGCGGAAGTCGTCGCGCCGGTCGGACCAGCGCAGGCCGCCGCGGGCGACGGACCCGAAGCGCAGGTGCACGCCCTCGACCCGTGGGGAGTAGACGAAGATCTCGAACTTCGGCCGCGGCGCCGGCAGCTCGGGGATGGCGCGCGGGTCGAGCTTCAAGGAGAGCCGGTCGAGCGGCCGCCCGTCGGCGTCGACCACGAAGTAGCTGGTGCGCAGCGTCGCCTTGATGCTGGCCAGGTAGGACCGCAGGATCCGGTCGTGGTCGAGGCTGGTGACGTCGTCGAGCGCGCGCTCGATGCGCTGCTCGAGGTCGCCGCAGGTCGCCTGCCGGGCCTCGCCGTCGGCCGGGATCGCGTGACGAGTGCCGGGGTCGAAGCGGGCCTCGAACAGCTGCACCAGCAACCGGGTCAGGTCGACGTTGAGCCGCAGCGCGTCCTCGATGTAGTCCTGCGCGAACGGCGTGCCGCCCTGCCGCATGTACTTGGCGTACGCACGCAGCACCATCGCCTGGCGCCAGGTCAGCCCGGCGGCCAGCACCAGGGCGTTGAAGCCGTCGCTCTCGTTGCGTCCCTGCCACACCGCGGCGACGGTGTCCTGGAACAGCTCGCGGGTGCTGTCCGGCAGCGGGTGGGCGTAGCGCAGCCCGAAGTCGTAGATGTACGTCGGCCGCGCCAGGTTCTCCAGCTGGTAGGGCCGCTCGTCGACGACCTCCACACCGGTCGTCGAGAGCACCGGCAGCACGTCGGACAGCGAGAGCGGCGTACCGACGCGGTAGACCTTGAGCCGTGCCTCTCCCGGCGGCGCCGAGACGTCGGAGTAGAGCGACAGCGTCATGCCGGCGCCGCCCTCCTCGGTGATCTCCTCCAGCCGGCCGAGGTCGACCGCGGCCGTGGCCGGCGGGTAGTCCTCCTTGTAGGCCTCGGGGAAGCTCTCGGCGTACGTCCGCGCGAAGCGGCTGCCCTGGGCCTCGCCGTACGCCGCCTGGGTCGCCGCCGCGAAGTCGTCGCGCCACGACCGCGCGGCCTCGGCGCAGCGGCGCTCGAGATCGGCCACGTCGGGCCGGCCGACCAGCTCGCCGGGCCGGGGCCGCACCACGAAGTGCAGCCGCGCGGAGAAGGACTCCCCGACGTGGGCGGTGTACTCGACACTGTCGCCGCCGAGCCGGTCCTTGAGGATCGCCGCGATGCGCTCGCGCACCCCGGTGTTGTAGCGGTCGCGCGGCAGGTAGACGAGCACCGACAGGTAGCGCCCGAAGGTGTCGCGGCGGACGAAGAGCTTGAGGGTGCGGCGCTCGCGGGCGTGCATCACCTGCGAGGCGATGGGGACCAGCTCGGCGACCGGCATCGAGAACAGCTCGTCGCGAGGGTAGGTCTCGAGCACGTCCATCAGGGCCTTGCCGGCGTGGCTGTCGGGCTCGAAGCCGCTCGCGGCGATGACCGCGGCGGCCTTCTCGCGCAGCAGTGGGATCCGCTTGACCGACTCGGTATAGGCCGCGGAGGAGAACAACCCGAGGAAGCGCCGCTCCCCCACCACCGCCCCTGACTCGTCGACCTGCTTGACGCCCACGTAGTCGAGGAAGACCGGCCGGTGCACGGTCGCGCGCGAGTTGGCCTTGGCCAGGACGAGCAGCTGCGGGTCGCGGGCGTGCTCGGCCACGGCGTCCGGGAGCGGCCGGGGCTCGCCGGGGTCGGCACGCAGGATGCCGTAGCCGGTACCGGGCCGGGCCCGCAGCACGTCGTGGCCATCGACGGTGTCGAGGCCGTACTCGCGGTAGCCGAGGAAGGTGAAGTGGTCGTCGACGAGCCACTCCAGCAACGACGCCCCCTGCTCGACCTCGTCGGGCGGCAGCGCCGGCGGGTCCTCGCGCAGCTGCTGCACCAGGTCGGAGGCGGTGGCGCGCATCCGCGACCAGTCCTCCACGGCGTCGCGGACGTCGCCGAGGACCTTGGTCAGCCGCTCGGCGATGGCGTCGAGCTCGTCGTCGTGCACCCGGTCGACCTCGAGGTGCATCCAGGACTCCCGGGCGACCTCGTGGCCGTCGTCGGCGTCGCCCGTGCCGGCCTCGCCCTCGCGCACCGACCGCAGTGCGCCCTCCACGTCACGGCTGACCGTCACCTGCGGGTGCACCACCTGGTGCACGTCGTGGTCGGCGTCCGCGAGCGCCATGGTCACGGAGTCGACGAGGAACGGCATGTCGTCGGTGACGACCTCGACGACCGTGTGCCCGCCCGCCGACCAGCCGTGGGTCGAGACCAGCGGCGTGTGCACGTGCACCCGCGCCGTGCCCTGGGGCCGCTCGGCAGCCAGCCGCAGCATCGAGGCGGCGGCGCCGAAGAGGTCGCGCGGCTCGCGGTCCTCCAGGTCCTCGGGTGCCACGTGCCGGTAGAAGGTGCGCAGCAGCCCGGGCAGGTCGACGTCGGCCGACACGGGGACCGACTTGTGGCCGGCGTACTGCGTCAGCGCGGTGAGGCATGCGGACTTGCTCTCGTCAAGCGTCGTCACGTCTCGCAGGCTAGACCCGCGCCCAGGTGTGCCGCGACTCACAGGGCCGAGCGCAGCTCCCACAGCAGCGGGTAGTACTTCAGGTCGAGCCGGCTGCGCAGGTACGTCGCCCCGCTGGAGCCGCCGGTGCCGGTCTTGGCCCCGATCATGCGCTCCACCATCACCACGTGCCGCGCCCGCCAGGCGGCGGCGAGCTCGTCGTGCTGCAGCAGCGCCTCCGCCAGCGCCCACAGGTCGGCGTAGTCGGAGCGGTGGTGGGCGACGTGGCGCAGCGAGGCGGTCAGCTCGGCCTCCGAGCCCGTCGCGAGCCCGGCCTCGGCGACGACGTGCACGAAGCCGTCCCACAGCGTCGGCTCGGCCAGCCGGGCGGCGAGCCGCGCCTGCTCGTCGGCGGTCAGCCCGCGGAACCGGTCGACGTAGCCGGGGTCCTTGGCGCCGGAGAGGAACTCCAGCTCGCGGAACTGCACCGACTGGAAGCCGCTGGCCGGGGCCAGGCGCTGCCGGAAGACGGCGAAGTCCTGCGGCGTCATGGTCTCCAGCACGTCGACCTGCTGCACCAGGACCCGCTCGATCACGTGCATCCGGCCCAGCAGGTGGCGGCAGAACCACAGGTCGCGGCCACCGCTGTCGGCCCGGGTCGCGACGAGGGCGTCGCGCACGGTCTGCGCCTCGTGGAGCAGCTGCTGGAACCACAGCTCGTAGACCTGGTGGATGGTGATGAAGAGCAGCTCGTCGTGGGCCGGCGGGTGGGACTCCAGGTGCTGCGCGGCGAGCAGGTCGGGCAGGCGCAGGTAGCTGCCGTAGGTGAGCTGGCGGGCGCCGGCGGCCTCCTCGCCGAACGAGACGAAGTTCTCCTCCATGCCCGCAACCTAGACCGTCGACGATGCGGCATGATGCCCAGCGCACGCCCACCCCGAGAGCACCAGGAGAGTCGATGAAGAAGGTCACCGAGGAGCTCCGCTACGACGGCGCCACGATCGAGCAGGTCTACGACATGCTCAGCGACGAGGCGTTCCGCCGCGAGGTGTGCGACCGCCAGGGCGTCGTGCGCCACGACGTGAGCACCGAGCGCCAGGGCGACCGGCTCAAGACCACCATCGACCAGGTGCACACCGCCAAGGGGCTGCCCTCGTTCGCGACCAGGATCGTCGGCGACGAGATCAACATCGTGCAGCGCGAGGACTGGATGTCGCCGGCCAAGGGCGACATCGAGGTCGTCATCCCCGGCAAGCCCGGCGAGATGACCGGCACCGTGCACCTCACCGAGGACCCCCAGGGCGTCACCGAGACCATCAACCTCACCATCAAGGTCGGGATCCCGCTGGTCGGCGGCAAGATCGAGGGCCTCATCGCCGACATGCTGCTCAAGGCGCTGCGCACCGAGGGCAAGGTCGGCCGGGAGCGCCTCGGCGGCTGACCCCGCTGCTGCCCTACTCCCCCACAGTCCCGTCGATCGACTCGCGCAGCAGGTCGGCGTGGCCGTTGTGGCGCGAGTACTCCTCGAGCAGGTGCACCAGCACGTAGCGCAGCGACACCAGCTCGCCACCACGCTCCCGGGCCGAGAGCGTCTCGATGCCTCCCGGGCGAGCCAGCAGCTCGGCGGTGACCCGACGCGAGCGCGCGAACGCCTCCGCCAGCAGGCCGCGCGCCTCGGCGGGCGTCGCGTCGAGGTGCCAGTCGGCGTCGGGGTCGGCGTCCCAGTCGGCGCTGCGCCAGGGCTCGACCGGTTCGTCGCCGGACACGAGGTAGCCGAACCAGTAGTCCTCGACGAACGCCAGGTGGGTGAGCATCCCGCCCAGCGTCATCGCCGACGGCGCGAGCCGGGCCCCGAGCTGGTCGGCGTCGAGGCCCGCGCACTGGCCCACCAGGGTCTCGCGGTGCCACTCCAGGAACCCGAGGAGGACCTCGGTCTCGGACCCGCTGGCCGGCGGGTCGACCCGCTCCGTCACGACCCCAGGTGGGGGTAGCGGTGGTCCTTCGGCGGGTCGAAGGTCTCCTTGATCGAGCGCGGCGAGGTCCAGCGCTGCAGGTTCTGCGGGGCGCCGGCCTTGTCGTTGGTGCCCGAGGCGCGGGCGCCGCCGAAGGGCTGCTGGCCGACGACCGCCCCGGTCGGCTTGTCGTTGACGTAGAAGTTGCCCGCCGCGAAGCGCAGCCGCTCCGAGGTCCACGCCACCGCGCGACGGTCCTGGGCGATCACCGCGCCGGTCAGGGCGTACGACGCCACCGACTCCATCTGCTCGACCACGCGCTCGTAGTCGGCGTCGTCGTAGACGTGCACCGCGAGGATGGGCCCGAAGTACTCGTCGGTGAACATCGCGTCGTCGGGGTCGGAGACCTCGATGATGGTGGGCCGCACGAACCAGCCCGTGCTGTCGTCGTACGTGCCGCCCGCGACGACCTCGGCGACGTCGGAGGCGTGCGCCCGGTCGATCGCCGCCTTGTGCTTGGCGAACGCCCGGTCGTCGATGACGGCGCCCATGAAGTTGGTCAGGTCGGAGGTCGGGCCCATCGTCAGGTTGTCGGTGTCGGCGACGAACTGGTCCTTGACCTGCGCCCAGACCGAGCGGGGCACGTAGGCGCGCGAGCAGGCCGAGCACTTCTGGCCCTGGTACTCGAAGGCGCCGCGCAGCATGGCGACCCGCAGCACGTCGGGGTCGGCGGAGGGGTGGGCGACGATGAAGTCCTTGCCGCCGGTCTCTCCCACGACGCGGGGGTAGGAGCGGTAGCCTGTGAGGTTCTCCCCCACGGTGCGCCACAGGTGCTGGAAGGTCGGCGTGGAGCCGGTGAAGTGGATGCCGGCGAGGTCGGGGTGGGCGAGGGTCACCTCGGAGACCGCGAGGCCGTCGCCCGGGAGCATGTTGATGACGCCCGGCGGCAGGCCGGCCTCCTCGAGCAGCTCCATCGTCAGCGACGCGGCGAGCTGCTGGGTCGGCGAGGGCTTCCAGACCACGGTGTTGCCCATCAGGGCCGGGGCGGTCGGCAGGTTGCCGGCGATGGCGGTGAAGTTGAAGGGCGTGACCGCGTAGACGAAGCCCTCGAGCGGGCGGTGGTCGGTGCGGTTCCAGACGCCGCGGCTGTTGGCCGGCGGCTGCTCGGCGAGGATCTGCCGGGCGTAGTGGACGTTGAAGCGCCAGAAGTCGATGAGCTCGCACGCCGCGTCGATCTCGGCCTGCCAGACCGACTTCGACTGGCCCAGCATGGTCGCCGCGTTGAGGGTGGCCCGCCAGGGGCCGGCGAGCAGGTCGGCCGCCTTGAGCAGCACCGACGCGCGGTCGTCGAACGACATCGCGCGCCACTCGGGGGCCGCGTCGGCCGCCGCGGCCACGGCGTCGGTGGCGTCCTTCTTCGTCGACTGCTTCAGGGTGCCGAGCACCTGGGCGTGGGCGTGGGGCTGCACGACCTCGACCGCCGCGCCACCGCCCATCCGGTGCTCGCCGCCGATGACCGCGGGAAGGTCGCGGGGCGCCGCCGCGAGGTGCGCCAGGGCGGCCTCGACGTCGGCGCGCTCCGCGCTGCCGGGGGCGTAGTGGAGGTTCGGCTCGTTGACGGCCGGGGGCGGGGTCGAGACGGCGTCCATGCCCGCGATCGTGCCACGCTCCTCAGCGCAGGCGCACCACGCGGGTGGGGCTGGTGCTGCCCTGGAAGCGGCCGGCGGCCGTGACGACGACCCGGTAGCTGACCGTGCCGCGCTGCCGCACCGTCCACCTGAGCGCACCGGTCGTGCTGGCCGTGGCGCTCGCGACCGTCGTCCAGGTGCGTGAGCCCGACGGCAGCCGCTGCAGCGTGGCCGTGGCCCGCGGCACGCCGGTCGAGGTGCCGAGCTCGACGACCCGGCCGGAGAGGGTGAAGGCAGCGTCGCGCCGCACCCGGGTCGGCGCGGTCAGCGAGGTCGAGGTGGCCTCGACCCGCCGGACCGCCGCTGGACCGGTGCTGCCGTCGACGCCGAGCGCCGCGACCCGCACCTCCACGTCCTGGCGGCCGGTCAGGCCACCGACGACGGCGCTGCGGGCGGCCGCCGGGAGGTCGGTGACGACCGACGAGTCGCTGCGCGTGACGCGGTAGCCGGCGACCTCGCGGGCCTGCGAGGCCGGCGGTTCCCACGTCAGTCGCACGGTCGCGCCGCTGGTGCGGGGCTCTGCCAGGACCGGGGGCTTGCTGATCGGCGTGACGCAGGAGTAGACCCGGACGTCGTCGAGCCACCAGCCGTACGTCGTCGGGGGCTGCGGCTCGGCGTCGGCCGGGCGCGAGTCGACGACCTGGAAGCGCAGCCTGACCGCCTGCCCCGCGAGCGGGGTCAGGTCGACCTGGCTGGCGCCCCAACCGCGGCTGTCGCCCGTGAAGACGGGTCCGGTGCCGCCGGGAAGGCGGTCGGTCGGCGCGTTGCGCCACGGCAGCTCGCCGGCGCCGGTCCACTCGCCCGACGGCAGCCGGCGCTCGACCAGCAGCCGGCCGCCGGTGACGGGGACGCCCTCGTCGTCGAGCAGGAACGACGACGCGTGGTGGAAGTGGACGAAGGTGCCGCCGGCGCTGCCGGGCACGTCGAACGCACCCGAGCGCAGCTCGACCGGCGCGCTGCCGGGCAGCGGCTCCAGCAGCCCCCGCGACTCCCGGCCGCTGACGGCGTTGTCGCGGACGACCGCGGCACCACCGGGCCAGTCGTCGAAGCCCATCTCCGCGACACCGTCGTCGTCGCGCCGCAGCGTGGTCGTGGTGGTGCCGACCGGGCAGGAGACCGGCGCGGTCACCGGCTGCCAGCCGACCACCGGGCTCTGGTCGAGCTCGGTCGCGGCCACGGCCTCGCGCACGCCCACGCAGTCGTCGGCGGTCAGGTCGGCCGTGCCGTCGGCCGCGAGCCGGACGCAGGTCTGCTGGAGCACGCGGCCGAGGTCGGCGTAGTCGGCGCCGGGCGTCAGCTGGGGCACCGTCGCCGCCCAGAGGGTCGCCGACTTCGTCAGGCTCGGGTCGTCGCCGTCGATGCCGGGGAGCACACGGCCCTCGACCTCGCCGCCCTGCGAGACCAGGTACGCCGTGCGGACGCCCACCCCGAGGTTGGTGTGCACGCCACCGCGGTCGACACCCTGCGCGCCGTCCTCGTCGACCCACAGCTCGCTCGTCATCCTGTCGGGGCGCCCACCGCTCGACGGGTCCGCCAACGAGCGGGGGGTGAAGCCGGGGGCGTCCTCGCCCAGGAGCCAGGCGTCGTCGTCGTCGGTGCCGTGGCGCTGGTCGACGAGCTCGCCCATGACGTCGGCCACGGCCTCGTCGATGGCTCCGCTCTGCTGGAGGTAGAGCAGCCCTGCGGTGGCCTGCACCCAGCCGTGGGTCAGCTCGTGCGCGACGACGTCGTCGGCCAGCGGCGTGCCGGGGCCGAAGAAGGCCTGCCGCAGCTGCTGGTCCCAGAAGGCGTCGGACCTGCAGCCGGCCGCCGCGCACCAGCCGACGGTCGCCGTCGGGGCACCGCCGAGCAGGGCCGGCAGGTCGATGCCGAGCGCGCCGTACGTCGCGACGGTCTCGGCCAGGTGCTCGTGGGCCGCGTCGACGTCGGCGGCCCCGGTGGTCGGGTCGTCGGGCTGGCGCACGGGCTCGGTGCACTCCACCACGGCGTCGTCGAGGACACCACCGCGGTCGCAGACCCGCGTCGCGCCCCGTGCCAGCGACCAGCGCAGCGCGACCGCGCCGTCGGCGCCGACCAGCACGGCCTCCTGCACGCGGGCGTCGCCCCCGGCACCCCGGACCTCGACCCAGCGCACGCCCCGCGCCCCGGCGGAGTCGGCGACCCCGACCACGGCCGGGTCGTAGAGCCACGGGCCGAGGTCGGCCGTGGCCAGGGCGCCGGTGTCGAGCCGGTGGGTCCCGGCGACGGCCCGTCGGGCGACCTCCGCCGCGACCTGGGCGGTCGGGACCCGTGTCGCGACGTCGGTGGAGCGGGAGGTGTCGGCACTGAGCGAGACCAGGTCACGGTCGGCGTCGAGCACGGCGACGACGGCGCCGCCGACCACGCGCAGGCCGTCGACGACCTGCTGGGAGCGCACCACGCTGCCGCCGGTGCCGGAGTCGAGCACCTGGGAGACCGCAGCCCGGGAGGCGGTCCCGTCGACGCCGACCAGGTCGCCGTGCTCGGCGAGCACCTCCTGGGCGGCCGCGGCCGGGGTGGCCGCCGTGGTCGCGACCACGGCCTCGCCGTCGGTCGAGGCGACCGCCACGACCCGACCGGCCGAGTCACGGGTGACGGCGAGTGCGCCGTCGGCCTCGTCCTCGAGGGCGGCCAGGGGGCCGACCGGGGCCGGGTCGTCGGGCGCGGCGACGGCCGCGGGGACAGGCCCGACCAGGAGCAGGCACGCAGCGGCCAGGGCGGTGGCGCGGTGCGACCCGCGCGGCCCCCGTCGTGCTCCCATCGCGACCCTCCGAGTGTCCGCGACCATGGTAAGTGGTCGTTTCGCCCCTTGGGTGACGAATTTCGGATCACTCGCGCCCGAGCAGGTCCGCAATCTCCTGGGTCGCCCACCAGCCCAGCTCGGGCGGGTCGTCGTACGCCGCGGGGTTGACGTCGGCGTCGTCGGCGTGCACCGCGACGACCCGGCGCAGCGCGACGGGCCACTCCCCCGCGGGTGCCTCGGCCACGACGACGACCCGCCGCCCCGGGCCGTCGAGCAGCGCCGCGGACGCGTCGGCGGCGTCCTGGAGCACGGCGTACTCGGCCTCCTCGTCGCCGTCGTCGGCCGGGTCGGTCGCCAGTCGGTCGACCTCGGCCGGCACGGTGCCGTCGTCGTGCAGGCGGCGCAGCAGGGCCGTCGTCATCGGCAGGTAGAGCCGGGCCATCAGGCGGTCCCGGGGGTACGACGCCCGCGGGGGGCCCGCGGCCGGGCGTCGCTGGCGCTGTCGACGAGCTCGTCGAGCGCCTCGCGGACGCACTGGCCCAGCACCTCGATGTCGGGCAACGCGTCGCGGTCGGCGGTGATGCCGTAGAAGACGCCGCCGTCGTACGACGTGACGCCCACGGCCATGGAGAACCCGGGGAGCAGCGGCGGCACGGGGTAGGTCTCGACCATCTCGGCGCCGGCCAGGAACATCGGGAACTGCGGGCCCGGCACGTTGGTGACGACGAGGTTGACGTCCTTGCGCGACTCGGCGTGCGCGACCCGCGAGCCCAGGGCGTGGAAGGTGGTCGGGGCGAATCCCGCGACGCCGGCGATGCGGTCGGCGGCGACCGCGCGCCCGGTCTCGCTGTGGGCGCGCAGCGCGTAGGAGACCTGGTGCAGCCGCACGACAGGCGACCCCTCGCCGATCGGGAGGTCGACGAGGTGGCCGACGACCTGCGAGCCGAGCGACGTCGGCTCGAGCTCCTCGTCGATGACGCTCATCGGCACCAGCGCGCGCAGCCTGCGGCTCGCCCCCACCGGCTCCGCACGGGTCATCAGCCACGACCGGATCGCCCCGGCGAGGGTGGCCAGGATGACGTCGTTGACGGTTCCGCCGTGCACGCGCCGGACCTTGCGGTAGTCCTTCAGCGAGGTGCGCACGCACACCACGCGTCGCTGGGCGGAGTGGTCGACGTTGAAGGGCGACTCGGGCGCCGGGCGCCGACCGGTCAGGCCACCGGCCAGCGACGTGGCGGTGGCCAGGGTGCTGCTGAGCGCCCGGCCGACGGCCTCGGCGTTGCTGCGCACCGTGGCCGCGGCGACCCGGGGGTCGCGCACCGACTCGGTGAGCGCACCGAGCAGCAGCCCCGTCTGCGTCGGCTCGTGGGGCGGGACCCAGTCCTGGTGGACGATGCCGCGCGGCGCCGCGTCGACGTCGAGCAGCACCTGGCCGAGGTCGACGGTGGCGATGCCGTCGACCAGCACCTGGTGGGACTTCGACAGCAGCGCCACCCGCCCGCCCTCGAGGCCCTCGACGAAGTAGACCTCCCAGAGCGGGCGGCTGTGGTCGAGCGGGCGCGACATGATGCGCGCCGTGAGCTCGCGCACCTGGTCGAGGGTGCCCGGGCGCGGCACTGCCGAGCGGCGTACGTGGTAGGCGAGGTCGAAGGACTCGTCGTCGGTCCACACCGGGTTGCCGAGGCGCCCGGGGACCCCGCGCAGCCGCTGTCGGTAGCGCGGCACGAACGCGATCCGGTCGTCGATGTGGGCCAGCAGCGCGTCGTAGTCGAAGCCGCTGTCGCCGGGGTCGAAGATCTCCAGCGTCGCGTTGTGCATCGGGGTCTGCTCGGTCTCCTCGGCGAGCAGGGCCAGGTCGCGTCGCCGCAGCCGTTCCGACATCCGCCACCCACCTCTCCGGCACCGACCCTGGTGCGTCATGGGATTGTGGCAGAGCGGCCCACGCCCCCGGACGGAGGAACCCATGTCCCCCACGGCGTCCGGCGACGTCGCGCTGCACCTGTTCGGCAGCGCCGTGGACCCCCCGGTCCCCGTGGTCGTGGTCGTCGCCGCCGTCCTGCTGGCCGTCGTGCTGGCCGCCGCGCTCACGACCGGCCGGCCTGCCCGTGCCGTGACGCCGACCCCGGGCCGGGCGGCGCCCCGGTGGCTCGCGCGCCTGGTCGACAGCAAAGCCTGGACCCTGGGCTGGCGCGTCGTGGGGCTGCTGGCGCTCGGCGCCTTTCTCGTCCCCCTGCTGTGGGGTCCCGACGTCACCGCGAACCCCGCCCTGGGCACCTTCCACGTCCTCGTCGTGGTGGGCCTGGTGCCGCTGTCGCTGCTGGCCGGACCGGTGGTCCGAGCCGTGAGCCCGGCCCGGACCGTCGACCGGCTGCTCACCGCGGTCCTGCGCTCCGACCCGGACCGCGGCCTGGCCGACTACCCCGGGTCGTGGGGCTGTCGACCCGCGGTCCTCGGGCTGCTCGCCCTGGCCTGGCACGTCGACGTCAGCGCCAGGGCGACGTACCTCGGCGCGCTGCACGTCTGGCTGGCCGTGTACGCCGCCGCGGCGCTGGTGGGCGCAGCGGCGTACGGCAGCACCTGGCTGGCGCGGGCAGACCCCTTCGAGGTGGCCTCGAGCAGCATCGCCCTGCTCTCCCCCTGGGCCCGCGACAGCTCGGGGCGGCTGCTGCTCGTCGCGCCCTGGCGCCACCTGGCCGCCGCGCCCGTGCGACCGGGCGCGCGCGGGGTCGTCGCCGTGCTGCTCGGGTGGGCCGCGCACGACGAGCTCGTCGCCGCCGCGGTGTTCTCCTCGCCGCTCGGGCGGGCCCTCTCGCTCGGCGGGCTGTGCCTGGTCGCCTGGCTGCTGCTCGTGCTCCTCGCGGGCGACCGCGCCTGGTCGTTGCTGCCGGTCGCGGTCGCACTGCTGCTGGCCTCGCACGTGACCTACCTGCTCGAGCAGGGCCGCACCACCGTCGTCGCGATGGGCGACCCCCTGGTGCGTGGCGACGGCTGGATCGACCCGGCCGCGGGCGGCTTCGCCTACGCGCTCGGCTACCGGCCCGAGCTGCTGGCGACCCTGCAGGTCGCGCTCGTGCTGGCCGGCCTCGTGGTGGCCCTGCTGAGCGACCGGGACCGGGGGCCGGCGCCACGGCGCGCCTGGGCCGTGCCGCTGCTCACGACCGCCTGGACCGCCACCGGCCTCGGCCTGCTGGCGCTGCGCTGACGCCGCCGGGCGGCTCGGGCCACACCGCGTCGTGCACCTCGACCAGGGCACGCCGCAGCGGCGAGTCGTTCTGCTCGACGACGGCGCGACCCGCGACCAGGGCGCGGTCGACGACCGGGCGGTCCTCGGGCACGAAGAGCACCCGGGCGGGACGCAGGTAGCCCTCGACCATGCCGGTGATGTCGGCGCGCCCCCAGCCGAGGCTGTCGCGCATCCGGTTGACCACGACGGTCACCGCCGGGGGCGCGAGCTCGCGCAGGTCGACCAGGGTGCGGGCCAGCCGGGCCAGCCCGGTCGGCTCGGCGCTGCCGACGGCGACGACGTGGTCGGCCCGGGCCACGGCGTCGAGGGTCATCTGGTTGCGGGCCAGGCTGCGCCCGACGTCGCCGTCGTCCTCGAGGCTGAAGCCGGTGTCGACGACCACGTCGCCCACGGCCACGGCCAGGTCGAGCACCGAGTCGAGCGCCCCCGGGCGCACCTCGACCCACCGGTCGGGACGCGGCAGCCCGGTCAGCACCTCGAGGTCACCACCCACGCGCCGCCGCGCGCGGGCCAGCACCGCGGCGTCGAGCGTGCCCGCGTTGGCGGCCCGTGCCGCCGCGAGCAGCCCGCTGGTCTCGTCGAGCACGCCGAGGTGCTGGGCGACCGCGCCGCCGTGCGGGTCGGCGTCGACGAGGACC
>NZ_BAAHAA010000036.1:0-21262 GCF_054777915.1 Nocardioides marmoraquaticus
CCGAGCACGGCACCTTCGCCGAGGAGACCCGCGGCGCCGTCTCTGCCCCACAGCTCGCCGCCTGGATCCGCAGGCGCGCCGCTCACGGCGGCCGCGTGCGGGTCAGGGAGGTCACGGCCGGGGGGTCTCGAGGCAGTTGCTGCGCAACCTCCTCGACCACCGGGGTCCAGTCCTGGCTGACCCGTCACGGCATCGACGCCCCCGTCGTCACGCTGCGACCCATCGCGCTCGACAGTGACGCGGCCGTCGACACCCACGACCCGCCACCGCTGATGCACGAGCAGGTCGTCCTCCGCGACGCCCACTGCGCCTTCCCCGGCTGCCGACGCGACTCGAGGGCCTGCGACCTCGACCACATCGACCCCTACGAACCACCCGACGACGGCGGACCACCGGGCCAGACACGAGCATCGAACCTCGCCCCGCTCTGCCGGCGCCACCACAACGCCAAGACCCACCACGACTGGACCTACCGACGCCAGCGCGACGGCAGCTACACCTGGACCAGCCCCACCGGACACACCTACGTCGTCATCCCCCACAGCCGCGCTCCCCTCAGCCGCTGAGCCCCGCTGGCCCGGCCACCCACCCGGTGGCCGGGCCACCGGCACGCCCGGCGCCGCCCCTTCGAGGCTCGCTCCGCTCGCACCTCAGGGAGCGGGGGCTCGCTGCGCTCGCACCTCAGGGAGCGGCGTGCTCGCTCCCGTGCCACCGCGACAAGGGCGTCGACCCGTCACGGGTGCCGGCGTGCAGAACCAGGTGGTCCAGCCCCGGCCGGAGCCGTTCGTGGGCGAGGTCGGACATCGCCGACGGCCCCATCGAGCCCCGTGGCTACGTAGTCCCGGGGCCCCAGCTATGCCACCCGGCCAGGAGTCGAGGTCGCGGTAGCCGCGCACCCCAGCCCGCTCCACGACCGGAGCCACGACCGTGGTCAGCCGCAGCTCGACGTGGTGCGGCGTTCCGCAGGCAGGAGTCGCCAGGAGACGGCACGCTAGCCGCGTGTTCAGCAGGCCAGGTGCGTTGTACGTCGGGTGGCAGTCGGTCCCGGGCGAGGTGCGGCTGCGCCGCGACCGGCTCAGCATCGTGTCGCACGACCGGGAGCGGACCGTCGGCACCATCGAGCAGGACTACCGCTTCGACGACGTGGCGGCGGTATCGCTGACCACGCCGTCGCTGTCGCGTCCGCGACGCACCCTGCGGCTCGACATGCTCGACGGGTCGGTCGAGCACGTCTGGGTGGGCGAGTCGTCCGACAGCTTCCACCAGCTCGACAAGGCGTTCCGTGCCTACCGCGAGGAGCACCCAGCACCAGCAGGAACGGCCCCGGCGAGCCGGTCGACGAACGACTGGGCCGCGCGCATCGGCTCCGGGATCTCAGCCCGCGTCGCACTGGTGACCCTCGCGCTGGGTCTGGTCGGTCTGACGCTGTTCTTCACGGCCGACACCGTTGCACTCAGGGTGCTCGGATTCTTGCTCGCCGCCGTCCCCAACGCGATCATCCTGCTGCTGGCCCGGCGCTCCTAGACTCCAGCGGGTGAGTGGAGCCATCCGACGGGTCGCGGTGTTCTGTGCCTCCAGCCCGGGTGCCGACCCGGGCCTCGGACGAGCGGCGTACGACGTGGGGCGGGGGCTGGCGGAGCGTGGCCTGGGCCTGGTGTACGGCGGGGGCGGTCACGGGCTGATGCGGGAGGTGTCGCAGGGTGCTCTGGACGCGGGCGGTGAGGTGCTCGGGGTGATCCCGCGCTCGATGCTCGAGCGGGAGTGGGGGCGCGACGACCTGACCGAGCTGCACGTCGTCGAGACGATGCACGAGCGCAAGGCGATGATGGCCGAGCTGGCCGACGCGTTCCTGGCGCTGCCGGGCGGGCTCGGCACGCTGGAGGAGATCGTCGAGGTGTGGAGCTGGCGTCAGGTGGGGCTCAACGACGACCCGGTGGCGTTCCTCGACCTGGGCGGGCTGTGGACGCCGTTCCTCGACGCCGTGGCGGGGCTGGCCGACGCGGGGTTCCTGCGCCGCGAGGTCGTCGACGACGCGGTGGTCGCCACCGACCTCGACACCGCGCTGCGCGGTTTGGCCGACCGTCGCGGCACCCGGCTGCGCGACAAGCTGACCGGCCGCTGAGGCGGTCACAGCTCCCGGCGCACGAGCCGCCGACCGGGCTCCGGCTCCGCCACGGTGACGAAACCGGCCGCAGCGAAGGTCGAGGCACGACCGACGAAGTCGGTGGCGTCTGAGCGCGGGCCGGCCGTGGATGGCCACGCCTCTACGGCACGTGCTCCGTGGCGTCGCGCCACGTCGACCACCTCGTGCACGAGCGCCCCGACCAACCCAGTGCCTCGGTGGGCGGCGTCGACGAACACGCAGGGCAGCAGCCACACGTCGTCGTCCTCGGCGCGGTCGGTGTGCTGGAGCAGCGCGCTCCGACCGGCGATCGCCGTCGTGTAGCGGCCTCGCGGACCGCACGCGGCCCACGCCACGGGGCGACTGTCGATCCGGGCGACGATGCCGACAGGGGCCGCGGAGGCCTCGGCCGTCTCGGCGAGCCGGCGACGGTTGCGCCCCACCACCCAGCCGACCGCGAAGTCGCGGCCCGACAGGCAGAACGTCGTGCACCAGCAGCGGCGGGTGGCCCGGTGGCGGTCGAACAACAGCACCAGGTCGTCGAGGTCGTCGGGTCCGACCTCGCTGAACGACGTCACCTAGTCGCGCTGGTAGACGTCGGGCACGCCGTCGGCGTCGGCGTCGAGCTGCTCCTCGGCGTGGATGCGGCGGTAGGCGCGCTCGCGCATGCTGAGCAGCACCGAGGCGAGGAGTGCCGCCAGGAGCGAGGCGGTGAGGATCGCGACCTTGACGTGGTCGTCGCGCTCGCTGCCGGCGCCGTAGGCGAGGTCGCCGATGAGCAGCGAGACGGTGAAGCCGATCCCGGCGAGCATCGACACCCCGAGCACGTCGACCCAGCGGAGCCCCGGGTCGAGCGAGGCGCGGGAGAAGCGCGCCACCAGCCAGGTCGTGCCCAGGATCCCGATCGGCTTGCCGAGCACGAGGCCGGCGACGATGCCGAGCGCGACCGGGTCGGCCAACGACGACGCCAGGCCGCTAAAGCCACCGATGGTGACGCCGGCGGCGAAGAAGGCGAAGACCGGCACGCAGAAGCCCGCCGACAGCGGCCGGACGAGGTGCTCGAAGTGCTCGGCGAGGCCGGGGCCGGCGTCGGGGCCACCGGCGGCCGCGCTGCGCACGACGGGGACGGTGAAGCCGAGCAGCACGCCGGCGACCGTGGCGTGCACGCCCGACTCGTGCACCAGCGCCCAGGTGACCAGGGCCAGCGGGACGAGCAGCCAGGGCGAGCGCACCCGGCGCTGCACCAGCAGCGCGAACACCCCGAGGGGCACGAGCGCGGCGGCCAGGAAGAGCAGCTGCAGGTCGGCGGTGTAGAAGACCGCGATGATCGTGACGGCGAGCAGGTCGTCGACCACGGCCAGCGTGAGCAGGAATGTGCGCAGGGCCGTCGGAAGGTGGTTGGCGATCACCGCGAGCACGGCGAGGGCGAAGGCGATGTCAGTGGCGGTCGGGATCGCCCAGCCCCGCAGTGCACCGTCTCCCGTGCCGAGGTTGACCAGCACGAACAGCGCGGCCGGCACCGCCATGCCGCCCACCGCCGCGGCAATAGGAAGGGCGGCCCGCGAGGGGTTGCGCAGGTCGCCGGCGACGAACTCGCGCTTGAGCTCGAGCCCGACGACGAAGAAGAAGACGGCCAGCAGGCCGTCGGCGGCCCAGGTGCCGAGGCTCAGGTCGAGGTGCAGCGCCTCGGGCCCGACCCGGGTGTCGCGGAGGGCGGTGTACCACTCGCCACCCGCGACGTTGGCCGCGACCAGGGCGAGCAGCGCGGCAGCGATGAGCAGACCACCGCCGAGGGTCTCGCTGCGCAGCACGGCGGCGATCCGGCGGGCCTCGGGCCACGAGCCACGGGCGAAGACGGTGCGGGCGGACGATGACACGGGGCTCCTCGGGGCAGGCTGGCAGGACTCGCCGACCAGACTTCCCGGCACACCGAGGCCAGGGTACCCAGCGGACGCGCGAGGACCCCGCCCGCGGTGCGCGGACGGGGCCCTCGAAGTCAGTGCGTCAGGACTTGAAGGCGTCCTTGACGTTCTCGCCGGCCTGCTTCGCCGACGACTTCGTCTGGTCGGCCTTGCCCTCGGCCTTGAGCTGGTCGTCGCCCTTGGCGTCGCCCAGGGCCTCCTTGGCCTTGCCCTTGAGGTCCTCAGCGGTGTTCTTGGCCTTGTCAGCGAGCCCCATGATCGATCCTTCCGTCGGCGGATGCTTACAACGTAGGGAGTGCCCCATCGATCACGACTCACTCCTGGTGACCGTGGTCACGGGTCAGGAGCGGTGCTCGGGCTCCTCGCGCGGCGGGATCGGACGGCGGCCGGGCTTGGGCGGGTCGGAGGGGTCGAAGACGCCGCGCTCCGCATTGGCCCGGGTCTTGCGCAGCTGGCGGGTAAGGCTCCACAGCAGCAGCCCCGTGGCGACGGCGAGCGCCACGAAGATCCAGAAGGCCAGCCAACCGGCCTTGACGTCCTCGGCGTCGGGCACGGGGTCGGCCGCCGTGACAGCGAGAAGCAGGAGGTCCATGCCTCTCATGGTCGCACGCGCCTCAGTGCGCTCCCTGGCGCCGTCCGGCGGCCTCGCGCTCGTCGTCGGAGAGCTCCCGCACGCCCGCGAAGAGGTCGTCCTCGGGCACCTCGGTCGGCACGTGGGAGGTCACCAGCTCGAACTCCTCGGTCGGCCACACCCGCTGCTGCAGCGCGAGCGGCGCCTTGAAGAAGAAGCCGTCGGGGTCGATCTGGGTGGCGTGCGCGATCAGGGCGCGGTCGCGGACCTCGAAGTACTCCCCGCACGGCACCCGGGTGGTGATCCGCGCGTCGTGCTCGGGGTCCTCCTTCCACTCCTTGAGCCGCTCCTCGAAGGGCGACTCGAGGCCCTCGGCGAGCATCGCCTCGTGGATGGCCAGGCTGCGCGGGCGGTTGAAGCCGTGCTGGTAGTAGAGCTTCAGCGGCTGCCACGGCTCGCCCGCGTCGGGGAAGCGGTCGGGGTCGCCGGCGGCCTCGAACGCCACCACCGAGACCTTGTGGCACATGATGTGGTCGGGGTGCGGGTAGCCGCCGTTCTCGTCGTACGTCGTCAGCACGTGCGGCCGCACCGAGCGGATCAGCCGCACCAGCGGCTCCGCGGCCACCTCGGGGTCGACCAGGCCGAAGCACCCCTCCGGAAGCGGCGGCTTGGGGTCGCCCTCGGGCCAGCCGGAGTCGACGAAGCCCAGCCACTCCTGGGTCACGCCGAGGATCTCGCGGGCGGCGTCCATCTCGGCGCGCCGGATCTCGGTGATGTTCTCCAGGACGTCGGGGCGCTCCATCTTGGGGTTGAGGATGGAGCCGCGCTCACCGCCGGTGCACGTCACGACGTGCACGTCGACGCCCTCGCGGACGTACTTCACCGTCGACGCCGCACCCTTGCTCGACTCGTCGTCGGGGTGGGCGTGCACGTGCATCAGGCGCAGCATGGGCCCATCGTAGGGAGGGGGCCGGGTCCCTCGACCGCGTGGGAGGATGCAGCAGGTGAGCACCTCCCCCGACGGCCTCCGGCAGCAGGCGCTCGACGAGCGCTACGGCCGCAACCGCCGCAGCGTGCGCCGACGCCGCGTCGTGGTCGCCTCCGGCGTGCTGGCCGTGGTGGCGCTGGGGTGGCTCGCGTGGGTGACGTGGGCGGCGGCCTCGCCGCAGGCGCAGTCGCGGCTCGACGGCTACGAGGTGGTCGACCCGCGGCTCGCGACCGCCACCGTGACCGTGCAGCTGTCCGACCCGTCGGTCGAGGCCTCCTGCCTGGTGCGGGCGACCGCCGCCGACAGCAGCGTCGTGGGCGAGCAGAGCTTCCCGGTGACGGGCCTCACCGGGCCGCGGCGGCTGAGCGTCGAGGTCCGCACCGAGCGCGAGGCGACCAACGTCGAGAACGTCGGCTGCTCGACCCCCGACCAGCCGCGACCGCGCTGACCTGCGGCGGGATTCGTGGGCCGGCCCCGGCTCGCGGTATCCTCGTCCACTTGCCCCGGCGCCGCGGCTCCGGGGCACGACCTTTCCCCGAGCACATCCGATTCCGCAGGAGCGCCCGATGACCGAGACCACCACCGGCACCGTCTGGCTGACGCAGAGCAAGTACGACGAGCTCCAGGCCGAGCTCGAGACGCTCAAGACCACCACCCGCGCCGAGATCGTCAAGCGCGTGAGCGACGCCCGCGACGAGGGCGACCTCAAGGAGAACGCCGGCTACCACGCCGCGCGCGACGAGCTCGGCAAGGTCGACGGACGGATCCAGCAGCTCACCGACATGCTGCAGCGCGCCCAGGTCGGCGAGACCCCGGCCGACGACGGCGTCGTCGAGCCCGGCATGAAGGTCAAGGTGCTGCTGCTCGGCGTCGACCTCGAGCAGGAGTTCCTCTTCGGCGCCCGCGAGATGGCCGGCGACGACGTCACCGTCTACTCGCCGCAGTCGCCGCTCGGCCAGGCGATCAACGGCAGGTCGGTCGGCGACACCGTCAGCTACGAGCTGCCCAACGGCAAGTCGCAGGACGCCGAGATCCTGGAGGCCACGCCGTACGCCGGCTGAGCCCGGACCGGGCCGCGCTCAGTCGACGACCCGGAACCCGAGCTCGCGCAGCCGCTGGAGCACCGCCTCGGCGTGCTCCTGGCTGCGCGTCTCCAGCTGCAGGCGCACCTGCACCTCCCCCAGCCCGAGGGCGTTCGAGGTGCGCTCGTGGGCGACCTCGAGCACGTTGGCGCGCTGCTCGGCCAGCTCGGCCAGCAGCCGGGCGAGGCCACCCGGCCGGTCGGGGATGACGCACCCGATCTGCAGGTAGCGCCCGCCCGCGGCCATGCCGTGGCGGATCAGGTTGCCGAGCAGCAGCGGGTCGACGTTGCCGCCCGAGAGCACCGCCACGGCGGGCGTCTCGAAGGCCTGCGGGTCGTCGAGCACGGCGGCCACGGCGGCGGCCCCCGACGGCTCGACGACCATCTTGGCGCGCTCGAGCAGCAGCACCAGCGCGCGCGAGAGCGAGTCCTCGGAGACGGTCACGACCTCGTCGACGAACTGCTGGATGGCGGCGAAGGGCAGGTCGCCGGGCCGGGCGACCGCGATGCCGTCGGCCATCGTCGTCATGGTCTCGAGCGCCACCGGCGTGCCGGCCCGGAGCGAGGCGGGGTACGCCGCCGCCTCCTCGGCCTGCACGCCGACCACCCGCACGTCGGGCCGGTGCGCCTTGATCGCCAGCGCGACCCCCGCGAGCAGCCCGCCTCCGCCGGTCGGCACGAGCACGGTGCGGGCCTGCGGCGCCTGCTCGAGGATCTCGAGGCCGCAGGTGCCCTGCCCGGTGACGATGTCGGGGTGGTCGAAGGGGTGGATGAAGACCGCCCCGGTCTCGGCCGAGAACTGCTGCGCGGCCTCGAGCGCCTGGGTGAGGTACTGACCGTGGAAGCGCACCTCGGCGCCGTAGCCGCGGGTGGCGTTGGCCTTGGGGATGGGAGCGCCCTCGGGCATGAAGACGGTGGCGCGCATGCCGAGCTCCTTGGCCGCCAGCGCGACGCCCTGGGCGTGGTTGCCCGCGGAGGCGGCGACCACCCCGCGGGAGCGCTCCTCGGGGCTCAGCCGCGACAGCCGCAGGTAGGCGCCGCGGATCTTGAACGAGCCGGTGCGCTGGAGGTTCTCGCACTTCAGCCGCACCTCGCCGCCGACCACCTGCTGCAGCCAGCGCGAGCCCTCCATCGGCGTGGTCAGCGCGAGCCGCGACACCGTCTCGCGGGCGGCCTCGACGTCGGCGACGGTCACGGTCGTGCGGCCGGTGGTGCGGTCGGTCGTGCGGTCGGTCGCTCCTGCGCTCATGTGGGCTCCTCCCCCAGCTCGGCCCCCTGCCCCGGGTCCTGGCCCCCGCCCTGCCCCTCCGGACGGCTGCTGCCCGAGAGGTGGTGCACCACGGCGTTGACCGAGGCGGCCAGTGGCACGGCGACGAGGGCGCCGACGATACCGGCGACGAGCACGCCCATGGCGATGGCGACGATGACGCCGAGCGGGTGCACCGAGACGAAGCGGCCCATCAGGAAGGGCTGCAGCACGTGGGCCTCGACCTGCTGCACCAGCACGACGACCAGCAGCATCAGGCCCGCCGTCACCGGCCCCTGGGCCACGAGCGCGACGAGCACCGCCACGGCCCCGCTGACGGTCGCGCCGACGAGTGGCACGAAGGCGCCGAGGAAGACCAGCACGGCGATGGCCCCGACGAACGGCACGCCGAGGATGGCGGCGCCGAGCGCGATGCCGGCGGCGTCGACCGCGGCCACGATGACCGTCGCCCGCACGAACTGGGTCAGCGACGCCCACGCGACCCGGCCCGAGGAGTCGGCCTGCTCACGGCCGGCGCGCGGGAACAGCCGCACCACCCAGGCCCAGATGCGACCACCGTCGGCGAGGAAGAAGTAGGTGGCGAAGAGCCCGATGAAGATCCCCGCCACGACGTGGCCGAGCGCCGTGCCGACCTCGCCGAGCCGCCGCGCGGCCTCCTCGCCGAGGTCCTGCAGCTGGCGCTGCCCCTCCGAGAGCGCCATCGAGATCTGCGAGTCGGTGACCTGGAGCGGGCCGTCGCGCAGCCAGTCGCGGATCTGCCCGAGGCCGCTGCCGACCTGCCGGTTGAGGTCGCTGGCCCCGTCGACGATCGAGCTGCTGACGAAGGTCACGAGCAGCGACAGCACCGCCAGCAGCACCACGACGACCACGAGCGCGGAGGCCGGGCGCGGCAGCCCGAGCCGGTCGAGCCAGCGGGCCGCGGGCGAGACCAGCGCGGCCAGCAGCAGCGCGATGACCAGCGGCAGCACCACGACCATGAAGAGCTGCAGCAGGTAGAGGACCGCGAGACCGGCCGCGCCGATGACGAGGAGGCGCCAGCCCCAGGCGGCTGCGAGGTCGACGCCGTACGGCACCTGGGCGCGGCGGAAGTTGGAGTCGCCCGAGCGGATGTCGGGGGCGGCCGCCCGGCGGGCGTCGCGCGACTCGGCCCAGCGCTGCTCGATGCGTGCGCGCAGCTCGAGCGTCTCGAGCGCCTCGCGCTCCTGACGGCGCGCGCGCTGCTCCTCGCGCGCCTCGCGGCCGGATCGCCCTCGCAGGCGCGAGGGCAGCCCTCGTCGCGTCACCACCGCTCCAGCGTAGGCGTGCCTCCCCCCACCCCGGACAGCCCCCGGGCGAGGCCGCCGGCGAGGTCGACGCGGAGCGCGCGGCCACCCGTCGCGCTCACGCGGTGGCCAGGTAGACCGCCACCACCGCCACGCAGACGAGGAGCGCCAGGGTCAGCAGGTGCACCACGGGGCTGCGTGGCATCCGCTCGCCCCGCTCGATCGCGCGGTCGGTGCGGCGGTAGTTGACGTAGCCGCCGACCACCGCCACCACGGCGGTCGCGGAGAAGGCCCCGGCCAGGACCACCGCGATCGCCCCGGTCAGGAAGTGCGCGACCGCGACGGCGGCGGCGAGCAGCCCCACCGCCGTGCGCTGGTAGGCCAGCAGGGTGCGCTCGTTGGCCAGCGAGAAGCGGACGTCGGGATCGACCACCTCAGGAGCCCGCGCTCGTGCCGCCGAGGGCCTGGTCGAGGTCGGCCAGCAGGTCGTCGGCCGTCTCGATGCCGACCGAGAGCCGCACCAGGTCGGCGGGCACCTCCAGGGCCGTGCCGGACACGCTCGCGTGCGTCATCCGGCCCGGGTGCTCGATCAGCGACTCCACGCCGCCGAGCGACTCGCCCAGCGTGAAGACCCGCGCCCGCTCGCACACGGCGAGCGCCTGCCCCTCGCCGCCGGCGACGCGGAAGGAGACCATGCCGCCGAAGCGACGCATCTGGCGCGCGGCGACCTCGTGGCCCGGGTGGGACGCGAGCCCCGGGTAGACCACCTCGCTCACGGCCGGGTGGTCGGCCAGGAAGCCGACGACCAGCTCGGCGTTGTCGCAGTGCCGCTCCATGCGCAGGCCCAGGGTCTTGAGCCCGCGGAGCACCAGCCAGCTGTCGAAGGGGCCCGCCACGGCACCGATGGCGTTGTGGTGGAAGGCGATCGCCTCGGCGAGGTCGTGGTCACGGACGACGAGGGCACCACCCACCACGTCGGAGTGGCCGCCGGCGTACTTCGTCGTCGAGTGCACGACGACGTCGGCGCCGAGCACCAGCGGCTGCTGCAGGTAGGACGAGGCGAAGGTGTTGTCGACGACGAGCAGGGCCCCGGCCTCGTGGGCGACGGCCGCCAGGGCCTCGACGTCGCCGACGTTGAGCAGCGGGTTGGTGGGCGTCTCGACCCACACCAGCTTGGTCACCCCCGGTCGGATCGCGGCCCGGACGGCGTCGACGTCGCTGACGGGTGCGGCGTCGTACGTCAGCCCCCAACGGGTGGCGACCTTGTCGACGAGGCGGAAGGTGCCGCCGTAGGCGTCGTCAGGGATCACCACGTGGTCGCCCGGCACGCAGGTCGCGTGCAGCAGGGTGTCCTCGGCGGCGAGGCCGGAGGCGAAGGCGAAGCCTCGCTCGCCGTCCTCGAGCGCGGCGAGGGTGCGCTCGAGGGCGTCACGGGTCGGGTTGCCGGACCGGCTGTACTCGTAGCCGCCGCGCAGGCCACCGACGCCGTCCTGCTTGTAGGTCGAGGTGGCGAAGATGGGCGGGATCACCGCACCGGTGGTCGGGTCGGGCTCGTAGCCGGCGTGGATCGCACGCGTCTCGAAGCCGCCCTTGGTCTTCTCGGGGCCGGGCTGCTGCCCGGACTGCTCCTGGGTCACCCCGGCGAGGCTACTCGTCGGCCCGGGCCCGACGGGCGGCCCCGGCATCGGAACATCCGCAGCGGGAACGACGTTGTGCAGGCGACGTCCAGAGGAAGGACCCCCATGCTGTTCAGCCGCACCAAGACCACCCTCCCGTCCGCCGACGAGGCCCTGCGCGGCCGCGAGGAGCGCTGGTTCCCGCTGGCCGAGAAGCACAAGGTCCTCGACGCCCCGGTGCTCACCGACGAGGTGCCCGACGGGCTCGAGGTCGCGCTCTTCGGCCTGGGCTGCTTCTGGGGCGCCGAGGAGGTCTTCTGGCAGGTGCCCGGCGTCTGGTCGACGTCGGTCGGCTACGCCGGCGGCCACACCCCGCACCCCTCCTACGAGGAGGTCTGCACCGGCCGCACCGGCCACACCGAGGCCGTGCGGGTCGTCTTCGACCCCGCGAAGGTCTCGTACGCCGACCTCGTCGCCACGTTCTACGAGGTGCACGACCCCACCCAGGGCATGCGCCAGGGCAACGACGTCGGCACCCAGTACCGCTCGGCGATCTACTACGCGACCCCTGAGCAGGAGCAGGTGGCCCGGCTGGTGACCGAGCGCTACCAGGGCGTGCTCGACGAGCGCGGCTTCGGCCACATCACCACGGAGGTCCGGCCGGCCGCCGAGACGCCGTACTACTACGCCGAGGACCCGCACCAGCAGTACCTCGCGAAGAACCCCTTCGGCTACCGCTGCCACGCCAACACCGGCGTGCCGGTGCCGCGGGGCTGAGCCGGTCGCGCACCGTGTGAGCCAGACGACCCCCGCACGATGCGGGGGTCGTCGTGCTCCTGGGGCAGACTGGCCGGATGCCCGAAGACAGCCAGGGATTCTCCAGCAGCGACGCCGTGACCCACCAGAAGCCGTGGATCCGCGTCGTCGCCGTCGTCGTCGTGCTCGCCCTCGTCGGCGGCGCCGGCTTCCTCGCCTTCACCGTGCTGACCGACGAGCCGCAGCGCACCATCTCGATGCCCTCGACGGTGGCCGGGATGCAGCGCGACACCGGCAGCGAGCAGGCCAACGCCGAGGGCCTGCAGGCCGGTGCTGCCCAGCTGGAGGAGCTGGCGACGGTGGCCCGCTCCGAGGGCGCCGTCTACACCAACACCGACGCCTCCAACGGTCCCGCCGGCACAGTCACCGTGATCGGGGCCGAGACGCGCGAGGAGATCGACCCCGCTCGCCTCATCGACCGCCTGATCACCCAGGCCGAGGGCAACGACCTCGAGGCCTCCCGCGAGCCCGCCGGCGACGACGCGGAGGGCGCCTGCGTGAGCGACCCGTCCGGCGCCACCCCGACGCAGTGCTTCTGGGCCACCACGCGCAGCTTCGGCCAGGTCGCCGCCTTCGGCGACGGCTGGACCGTCGACCAGGTCGCCGCCCTCACCGTGCGCGTGCGCGGCGACGTGGAGACCACCGACTGAGCGACTAGGCTCCGCGGAGTGATCACGCGCTGGGGCCGCGACGTCGACCTCGACCGGCCGCTGCCCGAGCACCCGCGGCCGCAGCTGCAGCGGCGTACTCCCTGGGTGAGCCTCAACGGCACCTGGGAGCACGCCTTCACCGAGAGCGACGCCCCGCCGGCGACCTGGGACGGGCCGGTCGTGGTGCCGTTCTCCCCCGAGACCCGGCTCTCCGGCTCGGGTCGCCAGCTGCAGCCCCACGAGTGGCTCTGGTACCGCCGGCACCTCACCCCGCCGGAGGCACCGGCCGGCGGCCGGGTGCTGCTCCACCTCGGCGGGGTCGACCAGCGGTGCACCGTCTGGGTCGACGGCACCGAGGTCGGCGAGCACGTCGGCGGGTTCCTGCCCTTCACCCTCGACGTCACCGACGCCCTCGACGACAGCCGCGACGCGCACGAGCTCGTGGTCCGCGTGCGCGACGCCTCGGAGACGGGCGTCAGCGCACGAGGCAAGCAGCGCCTCGACCGCGGCAACATCTGGTACACCGCGCAGTCCGGCATCTGGCAGACCGTGTGGCTCGAGGCGGTTCCCGCGACGTACGTCGCCGAGCTGCGGCTCGTGCCCGACCTCGAGGCCGGCACCCTGCGCGTCACCGTGGTGCCCGGCGGACCCGGCCCCGCGGCCGCCCGGGCCAGCGTGACGGTGCGCGCCGACGGCCACGTGTTGGCACGCGACGACGTCCGTCCGGGACGCACCGCCGTGCTGCCGCTGCCGGGGGCGCGTCGCTGGTCGCCCGACGACCCGTTCCTGCACGACGTCGAGGTGGGCCTGGGCGACGACCGGGTGACGTCGTACGCCGGGATGCGCTCGGTCGGCGTCGGCACCTCCCCCGCCGGGCACCGTCGGCTGCTGCTCAACGGCGAGCCCCAGCCGCACGTGGGGCTGCTCGACCAGGGCTACTGGCCCGAGTCGCTGCTCACCCCGCCGAGCGACGCGGCGGTCGTCGCCGAGCTCGAGCGGGTCAAGGCGCTCGGCTTCACCATGCTGCGCAAGCACGCCAAGGTCGAGCCGCTGCGGTGGTACCACCACTGCGACCGGCTCGGCCTGCTGGTGTGGCAGGACGTCGTCAACGGCGGCGGCCGCCAGCCGTCGCTCACCCAGCACCGGGCCCGCGGCGGGCCGCGCATCCCCGACCGGCTCTACCGCCTCTACGGGCGCAGCGACCGGGCGGGCCGCAAGGAGTTCCTGGGCGAGGTCGACGCCACCGTCGACCTGCTGGTCTCGTCGCCGAGCGTCGTCGTCTGGACCCCGTTCAACGAGGGGTGGGGCCAGTTCCGCGCCAACGCCGTCGCCCGGCGGATGCGCCGGCGCGACCCGAGCCGGCTCGTGATGCAGGCCAGCGGCTGGGTCGACCAGGGCGGCGGCGACCTGCGCAGCTTCCACTCCTACCTGCACCCGTTCACCATGCCGACGCCGCAGCGGGGTCGCGCCGGTCGTCGACCCGTGGTGCTGTCCGAGTACGGCGGCTACAGCCTGCGGGTGCCCGGCCACGTGTGGAGCCGCCACGAGTTCGGCTACCGCCGGCTCGACGACGCCGAGGCGCTCACCGAGGCGTACGCCGAGCTGGTGACGGCGATGACCGACCAGGCCCGGGCCGGACTGGCCGCGGCCGTCTACACCCAGCTCAGCGACGTCGAGGACGAGGACAACGGGCTCTGGACCTGGGACCGGGAGGTGCTCAAGATCCCCGCCGAGCGGGTGCGGGCGCTCAACGCCGCGCTGGCGCGGGCCATGCGCGCCTGACCCGACGGCTCAGCGCACCCGCCGGGCGATGGCCGGGTCGGGGCCCTGTCCCGCGGCCACCGCGGCCAGCGCCTCGACACCGTCGACCAGCCGCGGGCCGGGGCGGGCGAAGGAGGCGTTGGCGTCGACGGCCCACACCGCGACGTCCTCGGGCAGCCGGTCGGCGGCCAGCAGCTCCTCGGCCAGCCCGACGGAGGCCGGCAGGTCGAAGCCGCACGGGGCGCACACCACGATGTCGGGCGCCGAGTCGCGCACGGCCTCCCAGGTCGTGCGCTCGGACTTCTGTCCCGCCGTGCCCAGGACGTTGACGGCACCCGCCAGCTCGACCATCTCCGGCACCCAGTGGCCGGGTGCGAAGGGTGGGTCGGTCCACTCGAGCACGAGCATCCGGGGCTGCTGCCTGCGGGTGAGCGAACGACCCCACGCGGCGGCGAGCCGACGGCGCAGGTCGGCCGCGAGCGCGTCGGCCTCGGCCCCGCGGCCGACGGCACGACCGATGGTGCCGATCGAGGCGACCACCTCGTCGAGCGTGTGCGGGTCGACGGTGAGCACCTCGGCCCGGCAGCCGAGGTGCGCGAGGGCGTCGTCGACCACCGACACGTCGACCGCGCACACGGCGCACAGGTCCTGGGTCAGCACGAGGTCGGCGTCGAGCCCGCCCAGCGCCCCGGCGTCGAGGTGGTAGAGGTCCTCCCCGGCCGCGAGGGCCTTCGCGACGAAGCCGTCGATGTCGGCCGGCGCGAGCCCCTCGGGCATGGCGCTGGTCGAGACGATCCGGCGCTCGCGGGCCTCCGCCGGGTGGTCGCACTCGAAGGTGACGCCCACGACCTGCTCGCCCGCGCCGACCGCGAAGAGGATCTCGGTGGTGGAGGGCAGCAGCGAGACCACACGGCGGCCGGGAGCACCCATCTGCCTAGTCCACCACGCCCGCGCGTTGGTCCCGGCGGCGCGGTGGCCGCGATGATCTGCCCATGCCCGTGCTCGCGTCGTACCTCACCGTCGCCGGGGACGGCGCCGCCGAGCTGGAGGTCGAGCGCTCGCGCTTCGCCGCCCGGGTCGCCCGGGTCTCCGACGAGTCCGAGGTGCGTGGGGTCGTGGAGCAGGTGCGACGCGAGCACTGGGACGCCCGGCACCACTGCTTCGCCGCCGTCCTCGGCGCGGAGGGTGCGAGCACGCAGGCACACGACGGCGGCGAGCCGGCCGGCACGGCAGGCGCCCCGGTGCTCCAGCTGCTGCAGGGCTCCGGGCTCAGCGACGTCGTCGTGGTGGTCAGCCGCTGGTTCGGCGGCACGCTGCTCGGCACCGGCGGCCTGGCCCGCGCGTACGCCGCCGCGGCCCGCGCCGGCCTCGAGCAGGCCGGGCTGGTCGAGCGGGTGCGCCACGACCTGTGCGAGGTCACGGTCGACTTCACCGAGGTCGGCCGGCTGGAGCACGACCTGCGGGCCCGGGGCGCTCGGGTGCTCGGCGTCGAGTACACCGGGGAGGCGTCGCTGCGCTTCGCGGTGCCGCCCAGCTCACGTCCCGTCGTCGAGGAGATCGTCGCCGAGCTCACCGGCGGCACGGCCGTGCCGACACTGATCGGCGACGAGTGGGTCGACATCTCGCGCTCGTGACCTGCGGGCGGATGGTGGGGCGACCTTGGGAGTGCCACCCCACCACCCTGACGTCCCTGCGAGCCGGACGTGGAGGGGCCTGAACCGAGACAGGCTGACCGTCCCGCCGGGGCGTGTGACCAGGGTACGCCACCCCTGTCCGGTTTGCGCCGGTTCGGTCGGCGGTCAGTGCTCCGAGACGAAACCGAGCAGGTCCTGGCGGGTCAGCACGCCGATCGGCTTGCCGTCCTCCTGCACCAGCACCGCGTCCGCGTCGGCGAGCGCGGCGACCGCCTCGGAGACCGCGGTGCCGGCCCCCATGGTCGGCAGCGCCTCGTCCATGTGGTCCTCGACCTGGTCGGCGAGGCGCGCCCGGCCGGTGTAGAGCGCGTCGAGCAGGCGTCGCTCGGAGACCGAGCCCGCGACCTCCGCCGCCATCACCGGCGGCTCCGCGCGGACCACGGGCATCTGGGAGACGGCGTACTCCTGGAGGATCTGCACGGCCTCGGCGATGGTCTCGGTGGGGTGGGTGTGCACCAGCGCGGGGATGTCGCCCTTCTTGGCCCGCAGCACCTCCCCGACGGTGCGGCCGCCGCCCTGCTCGGAGAGGAAGCCGTAGCGGGCGAGCCACTCGTCGCTGAAGACCTTGGTGAGGTAGCCCCGGCCGCTGTCAGGCAGCAGCACCACGATGACGGCGTCCTCCACACCCTCGGCGTCGAGCTCGTGCGCCAGCTGCACGGCCGCGTGGGCCGCCATGCCGGAGGAGCCGCCGACCAGCAGGCCCTCCTCGCGGGCCAGCCGCCGCGCCATGGCGAAGGAGTCGCCGTCGGAGACCTCGATGACGCGGTCGGCGACGCTGCGGTCGTAGGTGTCGGGCCAGAAGTCCTCGCCCACGCCCTCGACGAGGTAGGGCCGCCCGGTGCCGCCGGAGTAGACCGAGCCGGCGGGGTCGGCGCCGACCACCTGCACCGTCGGGTCCTGCTCCTTGAGGTAGCGACCGACGCCGCTGATGGTGCCGCCGGTGCCCATGCCGGTGACGAAGTGCGTGATGCGGCCCTCGGTCTGCGCCCAGATCTCGGGGCCGGTCTGCTCGTAGTGCGACGCCGGGTTGTTGGGGTTGGCGTACTGGTTGGGCTTCCAGGCGCCCTCGATCTCGCCCACGAGGCGGTCGGAGACGGAGTAGTAGCTGTCCGGGTGCTCGGGCGGCACGGCGGTCGGGCAGACCACCACCTCGGCACCGTAGGCCTTGAGCACGTTGCGCTTGTCCTCGCTGACCTTGTCGGGGCAGACGAACACGCAGTGGTAGCCGCGCTGCTGCGCGACCAGCGCGAGGCCCACGCCGGTGTTGCCGGAGGTCGGCTCGACGATGGTGCCGCCGGGGCGCAGCTCGCCGCTGGCCTCCGCGGCGTCGACCATCTTGATGGCGATGCGGTCCTTCACCGAGCCACCCGGGTTCAGGTACTCGACCTTGGCGAGCACCAGGGCGGAGGTGGTGCCCGCGGTGCGTTCGAGCCTGACCAGCGGGGTGTCTCCGATGAGCTCGAGCAGGGAGTTGGCGTACTTCATGGGCTCAACCTAGCCACGCCGAGCGCGGTCGTGAGCACTGCCTCGGAGCGCGCCTGCACAGAAGTGCAGGTGCAGCAACTACCGCTCGCGGCGTGTCAGCACTATTTTCACATCTGCCACGTCCGGCACATCCAAAAGGTGCATACTTCCCACAACTCCCTCCTGGTCACCCCCGCACCAGCCCCCCACAGAGAGTCACGTCGCACCCATGACTTCAGCACGACGGCCCGCACGGCGCCTCCTGACCGCCACCCTGGGCCTCGGCCTGGCCCTGTCGGCCGTGTCCCTGACGCCCGGCGCGGCCTCGGCCGACGACCCCAAGGACAGGCGCACCACCTCCCCCGAGGTGGCCTACCCGCTCGCGGGCAGCGCCAAGGTCGTCGACAAGCGCAACTACACCTCGAAGCGCGGCTTCACCGACATCTCCGCGCCGTGCGGGGCGACGGTGCGGAGCGCGGTGCCCGGCACCGCCAAGGTCCTCACCCGCAAGATCAGCGGCGCGACGCGCTACGTCGTGCGGGTGCAGACCGCCACGCCCGGCACCTGGGTTGGCAACGCCTACCTGTCGCGCACCAGCGTCAAGACCGGCGACGTGGTGGCCTCGGGCAAGTCGCTCGGCACCCTGAGCAAGCGGCCCAGCGCCCGCTCGTGCGTGCTGCAGTTCAAGGTGCAGACCGCCAAGGGCACCGTCAACCCGACCACGTGGCTCGCCCGCAACGTCGGCACCCCGCTCGACCCGCCGCCCGTGGTGACGCCGGCGCCGGGCGTGGGCGCCCCGAACGACGCCCCGGGCTTCACGGTCGCCTCGTTCAACATCCTCGGCGCCAAGCACACCAAGAACAGCAAGGTCTACGCGACGTACCCGTCGCGGTTCAAGCGTGCGATGCAGCTGCTCGACGACCGTGGCGTCGACGTGGCCGGGCTGCAGGAGATGCACAGCGAGCAGGCCGACTACTTCGCCTCGCAGGGCTACGACAAGACCTGGGGCATCTTCCACTTCGACCCGCCCGGGCCCAAGCGCGACACCGACAACGCGATCATCTACCGCAGGTCGACGATGGAGATGGTCTCCGGCCACACCTTCGGGGTGCCGTACTTCTACGGCAACCTCCGCGCGATGCCGGCGCTGCACCTGCGCGAGAAGGCCACGGGCAGGACCTCGTGGTTCGTCAACGTGCACAACCCGGCCAGCGGCGGGGGCCGCGGCGACCACGCCGCGCACCGCGCCAAGGCCGTCGCGATCGAGAAGGCCAAGGTGCAGGAGCTGCGCGCCACCGGCCGCCCGGTCTTCCTGCTCGGCGACTTCAACGACGACCAGCCGGCCTACTGCCCGCTGACGAAGGACGGGCTCATGGTCGTGCCGAACGCGTCGCGCAACACCAGCGGCACCTGTGCGCCGATCCCCCGCTTCTGGTCGATCGACTGGATCTTCGCCACGGCCGACGACGTCACGTTCACCGCCTTCGCCCGCGACAAGTGGCCCAAGGACCAGCGGATCAACGACCACCCGATCATCCTGGCCACCGCACTGCTGCGGAGCTGAGGCGACCGCCCCGTAGGATCCGCGCGTGGGGAAGGCAGCCGCAGCACGCAAGCTCGCCGCCGCCGCGGCGTACGGGGGCGGGGGGCTGGGGCTCGCCGGAGCCTCGACCTACGGCCTGCTGCGCCTCGAGGCACGCATCGCGCGGCGCGTGATCGGCCGCACCGACGACCGGGTCCCCGACGCCACGGGGTGGTACGGCCGCGGCCGACCGGGCCCGTCGCTGCGGCTGGCGCTGCTGGGCGACTCCAGCGCCGCCGGCTACGGCGTGCGCACCGTCGAGGAGACCCCCGGCGCCTGGCTCGGCTCGCTGGTCGCCGACCGGGCCGACCGCCGCGTCCACCTGCGCGAGTACGCCGTCGTGGGCGCGCAGTCGAGCCACCTCGAGGCCCAGGTGACCCAGGCCCTGGTCGGCGAGCCCGACGTGGCCGTGCTCCTCATCGGCGCCAACGACGTCACCCACGGCGTGCTGCCCGCGACCTCCGTGCGCCACCTCTCCGAGGCCGTGCGCCGACTGCGCGAGGCCGACGTGCAGGTCGTCGTCGGCACCTGCCCCGACCTCGGCACCATCCGGCCGTTGCCCCCGCCGCTTCGCCAGGTCGCACGACTGTGGTCGCGCCGGCTCGCCGCCGCGCAGACGATCGCGGTCGTCGAGGCCGACGGCCGCACCGTCTCGCTGGCCTCCGTCCTGGGCCCCGAGTTCGACGCCGCGCCGGCCCGGCTCTTCGGGCCCGACCGCTTCCACCCCTCCGCCGAGGGCTACGAGGCGCTCGCCCGGGTCATGGTGCCGTCGGTGCTCGCAGCCGTGGGCCTGCGCGCCGACGACGAGGACCTCCCCCGCCCGCACCGCGGCGAGGCGGTCATGCCGATCGGCTACGCGGCCGTGCAGGCCAGCGCCAACGTCGGCACCGAGGTCGACGGCACCGAGGTGGGCGGCGCGAAGCGCGGCGTCGGTGGGCGCTGGGTGACCCTGATGCGTCGCCGGGTGCAGCCCGGAGGGGCCTCCGACACCCCCGAGGCGCAGGACCCCGAGTCGCAGCACCCGGGCGCGCAGGACGCCCCGGCCGAGACTCCGACCGGGGCGTCCTGAGGGTGCGTCAGTCCTGGCCGCGCAGGATGGCCAGCAGGCGCAGCAGGTTGATGTAGATCCAGATCAGGGTGACGGTCAGGCCGAAGGCCGCACGCCACGACTCGCGCTCCGGCAGACCGGCGGCGACGCCCTGCTCGACGAAGTCGAAGTCGAGGATCAGGAAGAACACACCGGCCGCGAGCCCGATCACCGAGAAGATCAGCCCCATCGTGCCGAAGCCCGCGACACCGAAGTCGGCACCGAAGAAGCTCAGCACGAGGTTGAGCAGCAGCACGCCCATGAGGCCGAGCGCCAGGCCCATGCCGATGCGACGCATCCGGTCGGTGACCTTGATGTCGAAGAACTTGTAGGCCGCCAGGGTGCCGGCCGCGGCGGCGAAGGTGCCGAGCACGGCCTGCAGCACCAGGCTGCTCTCGCCGGACTGCACGAACTGCGCCTCGACGACCTTCGAGAAGGCGCCGATGAAGACGCCCTGCAGCGCGGCGTACGCCAGCACCAGCGGCGGGCTGACGACCTTCTTGAAGGAGTTGACCATCGCCAGCGCGAAGCCGCCGAGCGAGCCGACCAGGCTCAGCGTGCCGAGCAGCGGGAGGTTCTCGGTGCTGACGTCACCGGTGAGGAACCACGTGGCAGCCGCGACCACGAAGACCGTGCCGATCGTGATGGCGGTCTTCTGGACCACGCTGTCGATCGTCATGCGGCCCTGGTCGACGGTGCCGGAGCCGGCGCCGTAGGGGTCGTGACCGCCCTGGCCGTAGGCCGGCGACGAGTCGTAGCCGTACGACTGGCCGTACGACTGGCCGGGGGCGCCGGTGCGCCACGTCGACGGGTCGCTCACGGTGCTCCCACGCCCGTTGAACCCCTCGGCGCGGGTGAAGGCGGGGTTGTTGCTCTGCACAGCGTCCTCCTTGGATGCCGTGACGGCCGCCCGAGTTGGCGCCGTCCTACGTCCGGATCGTACCGAGACGTCGTACCCGCAGAACGGACGGGAGCGCGTGGGTGTTCCCGATCGTTGCGCGGCTGTGACGCGGAGAACCCGCAGGTCAGGGACTGGTTGACGGAGTCAATCGCTCTCGGTCAGGTCAGCCGGCGCCGGCGGGTGCCCCGGGTGGGGCTCGAACCCACACTGCGCGACTTTTAAGGCCGCTTCCTCTGCCGATTGGGATACCGGGGCGCGCGGGCGACCCTACAAGCGGGCCGCCCGGCCCAGCACCTCGTCGATCATGGGCTCGGTGAGCCGGCCCGTGAAGGTGTTCTGCTGCGAGGGGTGGTAGCAGCCGAGCACCGTCAGCGGCCCGGCCGGGCCGGGCAGCACCACCTCGGCGCCGTGGCCGAAGCGCGGCCGGGGACGCGGCACCGCCACGCCGGCGTCGCCGAGCGCGCGCAGCGCGGCGAGG
>NZ_BAAHAA010000037.1:0-21057 GCF_054777915.1 Nocardioides marmoraquaticus
GCCGACTGGGTCCACTTCTACAATCACCACCGACCCCACACCGGCATCGGAGGCCTCGCCCCAGCCGACCGCGTTCACAACGTCACGAGGAACTACACCTAGCGGGTCGCCTCCAGCATCTGGCGCAGCTCCTTCTTCAGCTCCGAGATCTCGTCGCGCAGCCGCGCGGCGACCTCGAACTGAAGCTCGGCCGCGGCCGTGTGCATCTGCTCGGTCAGCTGCTGGACCAGGTCGGCGAGGTCGCCGGCCGGCATCATCTCGGCGTCGGGGAGCTTCTGCTTGGTCTCCCCAGCCAGCTTCGACAACCCGGGCACCGGTGCCTTGCGCGACTTGTCGCCGCGGGCGCCGGTGCCCTGCCACGTCTTGAGCAGCTCCTGGGTGGTCTCGTCCTCGCGGGCGAGCATCTCGGTGATGTCGGCGATCTTCTTGCGGAGCGGCTGCGGGTCGATGCCGCGCTCGGTGTTGTAGGCGATCTGCTTGGCACGGCGGCGGTTGGTCTCGTCGATCGCGAGCTCCATCGACGGCGTCTGCCGGTCGGCGTACATCACGACCTGGCCCGAGACGTTGCGCGCGGCGCGCCCGATGGTCTGGATGAGCGACTTGTCGGAGCGCAGGAAGCCCTCCTTGTCGGCGTCGAGGATCGCGACCAGCGACACCTCCGGCAGGTCGAGGCCCTCGCGCAGCAGGTTGATGCCGACGAGCACGTCGTAGAGGCCGAGGCGCAGGTCGCGCAGCAGCTCGATGCGCTTGAGCGTGTCGACCTCGGAGTGCAGGTAGCGGCACCGCACGCCGTTGTCGAGCAGGTAGTCGGTGAGGTCCTCGGACATCTTCTTGGTCAGCGTCGTGACCAGGACGCGCTCGTTCTTCTCGACCCGCTGCGCGATCTCGCCGAGCAGGTCGTCGATCTGACCCTTGGTGGGCTTGACGATGACCTCGGGGTCGACCAGGCCGGTCGGGCGGATGATCTGCTCGACGACGTTGTCGGGGCCGCCGCCCTTGGCCAGCTCGTAGTCGCCCGGCGTGGCCGAGAGGTAGATGGTCTGACCGATGCGGTCGAGGAACTCCTCCCAGCGCAGCGGCCGGTTGTCCATCGCGCTGGGCAGCCGGAAGCCGTGGTCGACGAGGTTGCGCTTGCGCGACATGTCGCCCTCGTACATGCCGCCGATCTGCGGCACCGCGACGTGCGACTCGTCGACCACGAGCACGAAGTCCTCGGGGAAGTAGTCGAGCAGGGTGTTGGGCGCTGAGCCCCGGGAGCGGCCGTCCATGTGCATCGAGTAGTTCTCGATGCCCGAGCACGAGCCGACCTGGCGCATCATCTCGATGTCGTAGGTGGTGCGCATGCGCAGCCGCTGCGCCTCCAGCAGCTTGCCCTGCTTCTCGAAGAAGGCGAGCTGCTCCTCCAGCTCCTTCTCGATGCCGGCGATCGCGCGCTCCATGCGCGCCGGGCCGGCGACGTAGTGGGTCGCCGGGAAGACGTAGATCTCCTGGTCCTCGGTGAGGATCTCGCCGGTGACGGCGTGCAGCGTCTGCAGCCGCTCGATCTCGTCGCCGAAGAACTCCACGCGCACCGCGTGCTCCTCGTAGACCGGGAAGATCTCGAGGGTGTCGCCGCGCACCCGGAAGGTGCCGCGGGTGAAGGACAGGTCGTTGCGCGTGTACTGGATCTCGACCAGCCGGCGCAGCACGGCGTCGCGGTCCATCTCCGCGCCCACCTTGAGCCGCACCATGCGGTCGACGTACTCCTGCGGCGTGCCGAGGCCGTAGATGCACGACACCGTCGAGACCACGATGACGTCGCGCCGCGTGAGCAGGCTGTTGGTCGCGGAGTGGCGCAGCCGCTCGACCTCCTCGTTGATGGAGGAGTCCTTCTCGATGTAGGTGTCGGTCTGGGGGACGTAGGCCTCGGGCTGGTAGTAGTCGTAGTAGGAGACGAAGTACTCGACCGCGTTGTCGGGGAAGAGCTGGCGCAGCTCGTTGGCGAACTGCGCGGCGAGCGTCTTGTTGGGCTGCATCACGAGGATCGGGCGCTGCACCTGCTCGGCCACCCACGCCACCGTCGCGGTCTTGCCGGTGCCGGTCGCTCCCAGCAGCACGACGTCCTGCGCGCCGCCGTTGACGCGCCGCGTGATCTCCTCGATCGCGGCGGGCTGGTCGCCCGAGGGCTGGAACTCCGACTGCACGTCGAAGGGGGCCACACGGCGCTCGAGATCGGTCACGGGACGCATGCGTCGAGCGTACGGCGGCCCTCCGACAACACGTCCCGGAGACCGAGGCACGAGTCCCTGCGAGACTGCAGCCGTGCAACGACCCCACGCGCCGCTGATCAACATGAAGCACCCGCTGGTGTGGTGGCTCAAGCGGTTCTTCGGGGTGACCTTCGGCGTCCCGGTGCTCGTCGCGGTCGCGATGAGCCTGGTCGACTCCTACCGCCGGCGCGGCAAGAAGCCGAAGCCGTTCCCGACCCGCACCGCCGCCGACACCCCCGTCGGCGAGGGCACGGTGACGACCTACACCTACGGCCAGGACCTGTACGACGACATGCTGGCGGCCATCCGCGGGGCGAAGCGGCAGGTGCTGCTCGAGACCTACATCTGGAAGGGCGACGCCGTCGGCCAGGCCTTCAAGCGGGCGCTGGTCGAGGCCGCCGACCGCGGCGTCGAGGTGCGGGTCATCTACGACTCCTTCGCCAACCTCGTGGTGAGCCCGCGCTTCAAGCACTTCCCGCCGCAGGTCAAGGTGCTGGCCTACCCCGTCTACAGCGCCGGCCTGCGCTTCTTCGACCTCAGCCGCTACGGCCGCGACCACCGCAAGATCCTCGTCGTCGACGACGACGTGGCCTTCGTCGGCGGCTACAACATCGGTTCGGCCTACGCGACCGAGTGGCGCGACACCCACTGCCGCATCACCGGCCCCGGGGTCGGCGACCTGACCCGCGCGTTCGCCGACTTCTGGAACCAGCACCGCGAGAAGCGGTTCCGCCGCGACGAGCAGCCGATGCTGGTCTCGACGCCCCCGTCGTGGGAGCCCGCGATCCGGGTGCACCGCAACCTGCCGCGGCTGTGGATGTTCCCGATCCGCGCGATGTACCTCGAGGCCATCAACCGCGCCCAGAAGAACGTGTGGATGACCCACGCCTACTTCATCCCCGACGAGAACTTCGTCGAGTCGCTCGTGCACGCCGCCCGTCGTGGGGTCGACGTACGGCTGCTGCTGCCGGCGAAGTCCAACCACATCGTCGCCGACTGGATCAGCCGAGGCTACTTCCGCCGGATGCTGCAGGCCGGCATCAAGATCCACCGCTTCCGCGACGCGATGGTGCATGCCAAGACCGCCACCATCGACGGCAGCTGGACCACGATCGGCACCGCGAACGTCGACCGGCTCTCGATGAGCGGCAACTACGAGATCAACGTCGAGATCATCGACGAGTCGCTCGCCGCCGAGATGGAGCGGATCTTCGCCACCGACCTCACCAACTCCCTCGAGCTGACCCTCGACGAGTGGGGGGCCCGCGACGTCTACTCCCGCTTCACCGAGGCCATCCTCGTCCCCCTGCGTCCCCTGCTCTGACGGCTGCCCTGGATCACTGCTCCGCAGGTCTCACGCACCAGGTACGAGCGATCCGCGGACGAGCGCCCCGACCGGGCACGATGGTCCGCACCCGTGTGGCACGAAGGCGACCCCGCGGTGCCAGAGGAACCGCGTCACGCCGACCGCCGTCGCACAGGGCCGGCCGAAGACCTGCCCGAACCCGAGCCTGACCGTCGTCCCCCCGTCGGCCGCCACGTCGAGGTCCCGGTCGAGGTCGTCGTCTCGCGTGCCGAAGCGGTCGTGCAGCCGGCCGTCGAGCTCGACGTACGCGCTCCGCCCGTAGACGGCGTCACGGTAGACGCGACCCGCTCGTCCTGCCTCGGGCCGCTGGCGCTCGGCGCGGGGCAACCCGTGCGGCCGCTCAACCAGGGTCAGCTGCCCGTGCTCCAGGGCCGAGCACGTGCCGGCCGCGACGTCCCGGAGCACCGCCTCGATCCAGGGTCGGTCGGAGGCTCGGGGTCGACGGTCCAGGGCGTCCGACAACCGCTCGGCAGTGGTGAGGCGGGACCCGACGGCGGAGGCCAACGCGCCCACGGCATCGAGCCGGTCCCGCGCGCCCTGGGCGACGTCGAGCACCGCCTCCTCCAGACGCTGTCGCGGGGGCCCGAGGTGCCACAGGACGACCTCGTCGAGCCGACTCAGGTGGCGCACCACCACGCCTGGCAGCGGCGCCGGAACGGCGCGCCGCCCGCCGATGCCGACGTGCACGACCCGGTCGGCGGGCGGGTCGAGGTTGCGCGCGAGGTCGATGGCGGACCCGCCCACGACCGCCGCAGGACCGAGCGCCAGCACCGCACCCCAGGCGCGCTGGCGCCAGCTGGGGGGCCCGGTGTGGTCGACGAGGACACCCCGGTGGAGCGGTGCGAGAGCACGCCGACGCACGAGCCGCTCGAGGTCGTGCGGCTGCAGACCGGCTCGGAGGGCCTGCCGCCTCGTGACCACGCCGTCCTGCCGGGCCAGCTCGTGGCGCACGGCGCGGAGCACCTCCTCCTCCTCGGGACGGCGGGCGGGCTGACGGGCTGGCACGGAGCCAGCCTCTGCTCCACGTGGGCCACGCGGGGCGACGTCCACGGATCTGTGGACAACCTCGCGTCGTCCCGGCCCGTCCGCGGATCCCACGCACCAGGTACGAGCGATCCGCGGCCCGGAGTCCCCCGCGAGGCAGGATGGCCGGGTGGCCGCGGCGGTGCGGGCGGAGGTCGAGTCCCCTTGTCGCGCCCTGCCCGCCGCGGATAACGTCGCAGAGGAGCCTCCGCTCCACCGGATCGATCGTCGGAGAGAGTCATGACCGCTGAAGCCGTCCGTCACACCGCCCAGCAGGGTGGGCCGCAGCTGCCGCAGGAGCGGCGCCTGGTCACCGAGGTCCCCGGCCCGCGCTCGCGCGAGCTGCAGGAGCGCCGGCTCAGGGCGGTGGCGGGCGGCGTCGGCAGCGTCCTGCCCGTGTACGTCGTCGCGGCCGGCGGCGGGGTCGTGGTCGACGTCGACGGCAACTCGCTGATCGACCTGGCCAGCGGCATCGCCGTCACCAGCGTCGGCAACAGCGCGCCCGCGGTCGTCGAGCGGGTCACCGAGCAGGTGGCGGCGTTCACGCACACCTGCTTCATGGTGGCGCCGTACGAGGGCTACGTGGAGGTCTGCGAGAAGCTGGCCGCCCTGACCCCGGGCGACCACGCGAAGAAGGCGGCGCTGTTCAACTCCGGCGCCGAGGCGGTCGAGAACGCGGTCAAGGTCGCCCGGCACGCCACCGGCCGCACGGCGGTCGGCGTGGTCGACCACGCCTACCACGGCCGCACCAACCTCACGATGGCGATGACGGCCAAGAACATGCCGTACAAGGACGGGTTCGGGCCGTTCGCCGCCGAGGTCTACCGCGCCCCGATGTCCTACCCCTTCCGCGAGCCCGTCGAGATCACCGGCGAGCAGGCGGCCCACCGCACCATCGACACCTTCGAGAAGCAGGTCGGAGCCGACAACCTCGCCTGCGTGGTCGTCGAGCCCGTGCTGGGCGAGGGCGGCTTCGTGGTGCCGGCCCCGGGCTACCTGCCCACGCTGACCGCGTGGTGCCGCGAGCACGGCATCGTCTTCGTCGCCGACGAGATCCAGTCGGGCATGTGCCGCACCGGCGCGTGGTTCGCCTGCGAGCACGAGGGCGTCGTGCCCGACCTCGTCACCGTCGCCAAGGGCGTCGCCGGCGGCATGCCGCTGGCCGCGGTCGTGGGTCGCGCCGAGCTGATGGACGCCGTGCACGGCGGCGGCCTCGGCGGCACGTACGGCGGCAACCCGGTCGCCTGCGCCGCCGCCCTGGGCGCCATCGAGACGATGGAGCAGCTCGACCTGAACGCCGCGGCGCGCCACGTCGAGCGGCTCATGACCGACCGGCTCACGGCCCTCGCCGACACGTTCCCGGCCATCGGCGAGGTCCGCGGTCGCGGGGCGATGCTGGCGGTCGAGGTCGTCGAGCCCGGCACCACGACCCCGGCGCCCGCCGTCGCGGCCGCGATCAGCAAGGGCTGCCACGAGCGGGGCGTGCTCACGCTGACCTGCGGCACCTACGGCAACGTGCTGCGGTTCCTGCCGCCGCTCGTGATGCCCGACCACCTGCTCCACGAGGCGCTCGACGTCATCGAGGAGGTCGCGCTCGCGCTGTGAGCGGGTAAGACGCAGGCATGAGCGACCACCCCCGCATCGCCCAGACCGTCATCGACGCCGAGGACGTCCGCGCGGTGGCGGAGTTCTACCGCGAGCTCTTCGGGTTGCAGTACCGCCCCGGCGACGAGCCGGGCGACGGCCCCGACGACCTCGAGTGGCTGGTGCTGCGCGACCCGGCGGGCGGCCACCAGCTCGCCTTCCAGCAGGTCGAGCGGCTGGTGCCGACGACCTGGCCGGAGGACGACGTGCCGATGCAGCTGCACCTCGACTGCACCGTGCCCGACGTCGAGGCGCTCGAGCGGCACCGGGCCCGCGCCGATGAGCTGGGCGGACGGCTGCTGCTCGACCGCAGCGACGACCCCGACGAGCCGCTCTACGTCGTCGCCGACCCCGCCGGCCACCCGCTCTGCCTGTTCGTGGGCTGACTCACCGCGGGCGCACCGGCTCGGCGAGAGCCTGGATCCGCGTCGTGGCGAGCTCGATCATCAGCCGGGCCGCGGGCGAGAGGGTGGCGTCGCGGCGGTGCACGATGGCGAGCACGTCGTACTGCGCCGGTCGCAGCGACACCCAGCCGGCGTCGGGCGCGAGGCGCGGAAGCAGCTGCTCGGCGGCGCCCTTGGTGATGATCGAGTCGGCCAGGCCCATGCCGACCAGCTCCACCGCGGTCTCGACGTCCTCGACCTCGATGCGGGTCTGCGGGTTGCGGCCGGTCCCGTGCAGCCACTGCCGCAGGATCACGCGGATCGAGTCGACAGCACGGAAGCTCGTCTCGGGCATCACCAGCGTCGCCTCCGCCAGCCGCTTGGGCGTCACGGGCGAGCGCAGCCGCGCCGGGTCGTTGCTGATGTAGACGATCTCGTCGCGCGCGATCGGCGTGACGTCGAGCCCCTCGCTCTCGACCTGCGGCACCGCGATCAGCGCCGCCTCGAGCCGCCCGCGGCGCAGGTCGTCGGTGACCTCCGTGCTGTTGGTGCCGATCAGCTCCACGCGCACGCCGGGGTGCCGACGCAGCACGTCGGCGACCAGGTCGGCGCCGGCGTACAGGCGCGAGATGCCGAACATGCCGAACCGGATCGTGCCCGTCTCGAGCCGCACGTGGCTGGCCACCGCCGCCTGCGCCTCGTCGGCCGCTGCCAGGGTGCGCTCGGCGTGGGAGCGGAAGCTGTCGGCGACCGTGGTCGCGACGACTCCCCGCCCGACCCGGCGGAAGAGGCTGGCGCCGAGCGTCTGCTCGAGGTTGCGGATCTGCTCGGAGACCGACGGCTGCGCGTAGCCGAGCCGCTCGGCGGCCGCGGTCAGCGACCCCTCCTCGTAGGTCGCGAGGAAGCAGCGCATCTGGTGCAGCGTGAGCACCCTCACACCCCTCTCAGGTCACCTCGGCGGCGACCTGCAGGTATAGGCATCGCCTGCAGGTCGTGACGGAAAGAGAGGGTACCGCTATCACCCCGCGACAGGCACCATCGGATCGTCAGCCCGTCACCGAGCAGAGATCCGGGAGGTCCACCATGTTCGCCGCCACCTGCACCGCTTGCGAGCGTCGTCAGCTCTTCACCACCAGCCGCGTCAACGCCGTCGTCAACACCGACCACGGCATCGAGGTGCACTTCTCCTGCTGGTGCGGCGCCGACCAGGTCATGCTGACCGGTCGCAAGGCGCCCGCCGCGATCGCCGTCCTGGCCGCCTGACGCGTCAGCCCGGGTCGAGCACCCGGGCCAGGAACTGCCGGGTCCGTTCCTGCTGCGGGTCGTGCAGCACGCTCGCGCCGCCGCGCTCCGCGACCACGCCGCCGTCGAGGAAGAGCACCTGGTCGGCCACGTCGCGTGCGAAGCGCACCTCGTGCGTGACCACGACCATCGTGCGCCCGGCTGCGGCGAGGTCGCGGACCACCGCGAGCACCTCCCCCACCAGCTCGGGGTCGAGGGCCGAGGTCGGCTCGTCGAGCAGCACCACGTCGGGACGCAGCGCCAGCGCCCGGGCGATGCCCACGCGCTGCTGCTGACCGCCCGACAGCTGGGCGGGCCGGGCGTCGGCGCGGTCGGCCAGGCCCACCTGCTCCAGCAGCGTGCGGGCGTCGGCCTCCGCCTCCCCCGCGTCGCGCCCCTGCACGTGCACCGGGCCCTCGAGCAGGTTCTCCAGCACGCTCTTGTGCGGGAACAGGTGGTGGGCCTGGAAGACCATGCCGCTGCGCGCCCGCAACGCCGCCAGCGTCGTACGCCGCTCCTGGCGCCGGGTCGGCAGCGCGCCGAAGTCGACCGCGGCGTCGCCGATGCGCACCACGCCCGACTCCGGCGTCTCGAGCGCGTCGAGCGAGCGCAGCAGCGTCGACTTGCCCGAGCCCGACGGGCCGAGCACCACGGTCGCGGTGCCCTCGTCGGCCGTGAACGAGACGCCGCGCAGCACGGGGGTGCCGTCGTACGACTTGTGGAGGTCGGTGACCTCGATCAGGGGCCGGCTCACGTCGCGAACGCCTCCAGTCGTGCCTCGACCCGCTCCTGCACCTGCGAGACGACGAAGCAGATCACCCAGTAGTAGGCCGCGGCCAGCACGTAGAGGGCGAGGTACTCGGTGGTCGCGCCGGCCTCGACCGTGGCGACCCGCAGCAGGTCGGTCAGCGTGACGATGGAGACCAGCGAGGTGTCCTTGACCAGCGAGAGCAGGGTGTTGCCGAGCGGCGGGACGGCGATGCGTGAGGCCTGCGGCAGGATGACGCGCCGCATCGACTGCGCGAAGCCCATCCCGATGGCGGTGGCCGCCTCGTACTGCCCGCGCGGCACCGACAGGATCGCGCCGCGCACGACCTCGGCGGCGTACCCGCCCACGTTGAGGCTCAGCGCCAGCCACGCCACGAGGAAGCTCGGCAGCGTCACGCCCAGCTGGGGCAGGCCGAAGAAGAAGATGAACAGCTGCACCAGCAGCGGCGTGCCGCGGATGATCGAGATGTAGAACCGGGCCGGGCCCTGCAGCAGCGGGTTGGACGACATCCGCGCCAGCGCGACCAGCACGGCGATGGCGAGGCCGGTCGCAAAGGACACCGCCGTCAGGGGCAACGTGACCTTGAGCGCCGCCCACAGCATCGGGCCCGCGGTGTCGCGCACGACCTGCCACGTGCTCCGGGTGTCGCCCCGGTCGACGCTGACGTCGCCACCGTCCTCGACCGAGACGTCGGCGTCGAACCACTTCTCGGAGATCTCGCGCAGCGTGCCGTCGTCGCGCAGCCGGTCGAGCGCGGCATCGGCCTCGTCGCGCAGCTCGGGGCTGTCCTGGCGGAAGGCGAGCGCCTGCTCGCTGCCCTCGCCCGCGTCGCCCGACACCTGGATCTGGTCGGAGCCGGTGGTCGCGAGGTAGTCGAGCACCGCGATGTTGTCGTTGACGATGGCGTCGACCCGCCCCTGCACGAGCAGCTCGGCCGCCTGCGCGAAGCCCTCGACCGTCTCGACGCGGGCGCCGGCGTCGCGGGCGATGGTGGCCCAGTTGCTCGTCGACGACTGCGCCGTCGTCTTCCCGCGAAGGTCCTCGAGCGAGGCGATGTCGTCGGTGCCGGCCCGCGTCACGATCACGCCGCGGGAGTAGGTGTACGGCTCGGAGAACAGGTAGCGCGCCTCGCGCTCGGGGTTGACCGAGATCTGGTTGGCGATGACGTCGATGCGGTCGGCGTCGAGGCTCGGGAAGATCGCGTCGAACTGCGCCTGGCGGAACTCCAGCCGCCAGCCCGCCTCCTTCGCCACCGCCTCGATGACGTCGACGTCGTAGCCGGTCAGCTCGCCCGAGCGCGGGTCCTCGTAGGTGAAGGGCGGGTAGGTGCCCTCGGTGCCGACCCGCACCACCCGCGCCTCGCCGTCCGGCCCGTCACCCGAGGCGGCGTACGCCGCGGGCGCGAGCAGCCCGACCAACGCCCAGGCGGCGAGGAGGAGCGGCAGGAGGCGGCGCACGGCAGGTCAGTTCCCCCGCGGACCCCGATCAGTCGTCGCGCTGGCCCCAGGGGGCGCCGTACTCGGTGAGCAGGTCGAGGAAGGGGACGGCGTCGAAGGCCTCGGGGCCGAGCACGCCGACGCCCGACCACGCGCCGCGGGCGAGCAGCTCGAGGGCGACGACGGGGTTGACCGCGGTCTGCCAGACCACGCACTGGTGGCCGTACTCGCGCATCGACCACTCGTTGTCGACGACGTGGTAGAGGTACGTCGACCTCGGCTCGCCGTCGGTGCCACGACCGGTGACCCACAGGCCGGCGCAGGTCTTGCCGGTCATCGACTCGCCGAGGGTCGCGGGGTCGGGCAGGCAGGCGGCCACGACGTCGCGGGGGCTGACCTCGACGCCGCCGACGCGGACCTTCTCTGTCGAGTCGAGCCCGAGCTTGTGCAGCGTCTTGAGCACCTCGATGAACTCGTTGCCGAGGCCGTACTTGAAGGTGGCGCGCTCGGCCTCGACCCAGCGAGGCATCAGGAGCACCTCCTCGTGCTCGACGTTGACGCACTCGACGGGGCCGATGCCCTCGGGGAAGTCGAAGACCTCGGGCTCGCTGAAGGGCGGGGTGGTGAACCAGCCGCGGTCCTTCTCCCACACCACGGGCGGGTTGAGGCACTCCTCGATGGTGGTCCAGATCGAGAAGCTCGGCGCGAAGTCGTGGCCTGCGACCTCGAGGTTGGCCCCGTCGCGGGTGCCGAGCTCGTCGATCTCGGAGAACAGGTGGTCGGCGGCGTAGCGGGCGAAGACATCGGAGAGGCCGGGCTCGACCCCGATGCCGACGAGCGCGAGCCGGCCGTCGCGCTCCCACTGGTCCGCGACCGCGAACTGCTCGTCGCCGAGCTTGATGCCGCACTCCTCGTGGGGGCGCTCGGGGTGGGGCTTCGACAGGCTCATCGCCATGTCGAGGTAGTCGGCACCGGCGGCGTGGGCGCCCTCGAAGACCGGCATCACGAAGCGCGGGTCGACCGCGTTCATCACGTGGGTGGCGCCGTGCTCACGCACCAGGTCGGCCACCGAGGCGGCGTCGGAGGCGTCGACCCGGGCGGCGACGAAGCGGTCGTCGTCGAGCGCGGCGACCGCCTTCTCGGCCCGGGCGACGTCGTGGTCGGCCACCACGCAGGCCTCGAAGAAGTCGCGTCTCGCGGCGATGGCGGTGAACGCGGCTCCGACGCCGCCGGCACCGATCAGCAGGATCCTCATCTCACTCCCCCAGCGCCGACATGACGTGCTTGATGCGGGTGTAGTCCTCGAAGCCGTACATGGAGAGGTCCTTGCCGTAGCCGGAGTGCTTGAAGCCGCCGTGCGGCATCTCGCTGACGAACGGGATGTGGGTGTTGATCCACACCGCCCCGAAGTCGAGGCGGCGCGAGACCCGCAGCGCGCGGGCGTGGTCGGTCGTCCAGACCGAGGAGGCCAGGCCGTACTTCACGTCGTTGGCGTGGGCCAGGGCCTCGGCCTCGTCGGTGAACCGCTGCACCGTCATCACGGGCCCGAAGATCTCGGTCTGCACCTGCTCGTCGCCCTGCTCGAGCCCGGCGAGCACCGTCGGGTCGTAGAAGTAGCCGCGGTCGCCGTGGCGGGTGCCGCCGGTGACGACCCGGGCGTGGTCGGGGAGCCGGTCGACCATGCCGGAGACGTGGGCGAGCTGGTTCTCGTTGTTCAGCGGGCCGTAGTAGGTGCCCTCGGCGAGCGGGTCTCCCGTCGGCATGCCCTGCGCCGCCTCGGCGAGGGCCGCGACGAACTCGTCGTGGATGCCGGCCTGCACCAGCACCCGGGTGGCGGCGGTGCAGTCCTGGCCGGCGTTGAACAGGCCCGCGCCGGCGATGCCCTCCGCGGCCGCGGCGACGTCGGCGTCGTCGAAGACCACGACCGGGGCCTTGCCCCCCAGCTCGAGGTGCACCCGCTTGAGGTCGCGCGAGGCCGCCTCGGCCACCTGCATGCCGGCGCGCACCGAGCCGGTGATGGCGACCATCTGGGGCGTCGGGTGCTCCACCAGCCCCCGACCGGTCTCGCGGTCGCCGCACACGACGTTGAGCACGCCGGGCGGCAGGTGCTCCTGGGCGATCTCGGCCAGCAGCGTCGACGACGCGGGGGTGGTGTCCGAGGGCTTCAGCACCACGGTGTTGCCCGCGGCCAGCGCCGGGGCGACCTTCCAGATCATCATGAGCAGCGGGTAGTTCCACGGCGTCACCTGCCCGACGACGCCGATCGGCTCCCGGCGCACCCACGAGGTGTGACCGGCCATGTACTCGCCCGCTGACGCGCCGTTGAGGATCCGTGCCGCGCCGGCGAAGTAGGCGACGTGGTCGGAGGCGTAGGGCATCTCCTCCTCCATCGTCAGCTGGCGCGGCTTGCCGGTGTCGCGGCACTCCACCTCGTTGATCTCCTCGATCCGCTCCTCGATCGAGCGCGCCAGCCCGAGCAGCGCCTTCGAGCGGTCCTGCGGAGTGGCCCAGCCCCACCCCTCGAACGCCGCCTCGGCAGCGGCGTACGCCCGGTCGAGGTCCTCGGGGCCGGACATCGGGGCGGTCGCGTAGACCTCGCCGGTGGTGGGGTCGACGACGTCGTAGGTCTCGCCGGAGGCGGCGTCGACGAGCTCGCCGCCGACGACGTTGCGGAAGTGGGTGTCGGGCATGCGCAGGAGCGTAGTGAGATCGCAACGGATTCGGTAGGTGCAAGCGGCGTAAGACGAGCGAAACCGTCGCCTCGGTGCGTCCAGGCCTCCGGATCGCTTGCCAGGCGTGACACAGGGGCGGCAGACTGGCAGTACCTGTGCGAGCGCTCCCCCGCGTTCCTCCGACCCCGTGCCGAGGTGCCTGCGATGACCGTCTCCCCCGCCGACCAGCCCGCCGCCGAGGCGGCCGACACCGCCGCGTCGCGGGCCCGTCAGCAGGCCGCGCGCGACCACCTCTGGATGCACTTCACCCGTCACTCGACCTACGACACCCACCCGGTGCCGACGGTCGTGCGCGGCGACGGCGTGCACGTGTGGGACGAGGCCGGCAACCGCTACCTCGACGGCCTCGCGGGACTGTTCGTGGTGCAGGCCGGCCACGGCCGCACCGAGCTGGCCGAGGCCGCGGCCAAGCAGGCCGCCGAGCTCGCCTTCTTCCCGCTGTGGTCCTACGCCCACCCGACCGCCATCGACCTCGCGGCACGGCTGGCCGACTACGCCCCGGGCGACCTCGACAAGGTCTTCTTCACCACCGGCGGCGGCGAGGCCGTCGAGTCGGCCTGGAAGCTCGCCAAGCAGTACTTCAAGCTGACCGGAAAGCCCACCAAGCACAAGGTCATCAGCCGCGCCATCGCCTACCACGGCACCCCGCAGGGCGCGCTGTCGATCACCGGCCTGCCGGGCATGAAGGCGCCGTTCGAGCCGCTCGTGCCCTCGACCTTCCGGGTGCCCAACACGAACTTCTACCGCGCCTCGGTGCACACCGACGACGAGCACGCCTTCGGCCAGTGGGCCGCCGACCGCATCGCGGAGGCCATCGAGTTCGAGGGCCCCGACACCGTCGCGGCCGTCTTCCTCGAGCCCGTGCAGAACTCCGGCGGGTGCTTCCCACCGCCGCCCGGCTACTTCCAGCGGGTGCGCGAGATCTGCGACGAGTACGACGTGCTGCTCGTCTCCGACGAGGTCATCTGCGCCTTCGGCCGGCTCGGCACGATGTTCGCCGCCGAGCGCTACGGCTACCAGCCCGACATCATCACCTGCGCCAAGGGCCTCACCTCGGGCTACTCGCCGCTGGGCGCGATGATCGCCACCGACCGCCTCTTCGAGCCGTTCTCGAAGGGGCAGGAGATGTTCGCCCACGGCTACACCTTCGGCGGGCACCCCGTGAGCACCGCCGTGGCGATGGCCAACCTCGACATCTTCGAGCGCGAGCAGCTCAACGAGCACGTCCGCGACACCGAGGGCGACTTCCGCGCCACGCTCGAGAAGCTGGAGGACCTGCCGATCGTCGGTGACGTGCGCGGCGACGGCTTCTTCTACGGCATCGAGCTGGTCAAGGACAAGGCGACCAAGGAGACCTTCGACGCCGACGAGTCCGAGCGACTGCTGCGGGGCTTCCTGTCGGGCGCGCTGTTCGAGGCCGGCCTCTACTGCCGCGCCGACGACCGCGGCGACCCGGTCATCCAGCTCGCTCCCCCGCTGGTCGCCGACCAAGGCACCTTCGACTCCATCGAGTCGATCCTGCGGGGCGTGCTGACCGAGGCCTGGGCGCGGCTCTAGGGACCGCTGCAAGGGCGTCGGGCCGGTCACGAAGCCGCAACGATCGCGGCGTACGGGAGCTCCTGCGGCTCCGCGGAGCGGTGACGGCCGTCACCCCCGGTAACGTGACGCGCGCCCAGCAGCACTCGGACCCGCGGGAGGCCCCCATGTCCACGTCCACCTCGACGCGTCCCCCGGGGCCCGCCCCCGAGGGGCGCACGAAGATGTCACCGGTCCAGATGGCCGTCTGGGCGCTGGTCGCCGTGGTCGGCGCCGTCTGCTGGGCGGTGCTGGCGCTGGTCCGGGGCGAGGACGTCTCGGCGCTGTGGATCCTCTTCGCCGCGCTGGCGTCGTACGCCATCGCGTACCGGTTCTACTCCAGGTTCATCGCCCGCCGGGTGCTGCGGCTCGACGACCGGCGCGCGACGCCGGCGGAGCGGCTCGAGAACGGCACCGACTTCGAGATGACCGACCGGCGGGTGCTCTACGGCCACCACTTCGCCGCCATCGCCGGCGCCGGCCCGCTCGTGGGGCCGGTGCTCGCCGCGCAGATGGGCTACCTGCCCGGCACGATCTGGATCATCGTCGGCGTCATCTTCGCCGGCTGCGTGCAGGACATGGTCACGATGTTCTTCTCGATGCGTCGTGACGCCAAGAGCCTCGGGCAGATGATCCGCGAGGAGATCGGCGTCGTCGGCGGCGTCGCGGCGCTGATCGCCGTCTTCGCCATCATGATCATCCTGCTGGCGGTGCTGGCGCTGGTCGTCGTGAACGCGATGGCCGAGTCGCCGTGGGCGGTCACCTCGATCGGCCTGACCATCCCGATCGCGCTGTTCATGGGCTTCTACCTGCGCTTCATCCGTCCGGGCCGCGTCATGGAGGTCACCGCGGTCGGCGTCGTGCTGCTGCTCGCCGCGATCATCGTGGGCGGCGCCGTCGACGGCTCGGCGCTGGGCGAGACGCTGACCCTATCGAAGGAGACGCTGACGCTGCTGCTGGTGGCGTACGGCTTCGTCGCCTCGATCCTGCCGGTCTGGATGCTGCTGACCCCGCGCGACTACCTCTCCACCTTCATGAAGGTCGGCGTCATCGTGCTGCTGGCCGTCGGCATGATCCTGGCCCGCCCGGTGCTGCAGACCGACGCCGTGACGTCGTTCGCGATCGAGGGCAACGGCCCCGTCTTCGCCGGCCAGCTCTTCCCGTTCCTCTTCATCACCATCGCCTGCGGTGCGCTCTCGGGCTTCCACGCGCTGATCTCGTCGGGCACGACGCCCAAGATGCTGGCCAAGGAGAGCCACGTCCGGATGGTCGGCTACGGCGGCATGCTGATGGAGTCGTTCGTCGCGATCTCCGCGCTGATCGCCGCGTGCGTCATCGACCAGGGCCTCTACTTCGCGATGAACGCGCCCGCCGGCCTGACCGGCGGCACCGTCGAGGGGGCCGCCGACTTCGTCGGCACGCTCGGCTACACCATCACCCCCGACCAGCTGACGGCCTTCTCCGCCAGCGTGGAGGAGGAGCTGGTCTCGCGCACGGGTGGCGCCCCCACCCTCGCCTTCGGCATCAGCCAGATCTTCTCCGAGGCCTTCGGCGGTGGCCTGGCGGCGTTCTGGTACCACTTCGCGATCATGTTCGAGGCGCTGTTCATCCTCACCGCCGTCGACGCCGGCACCCGCGTGGGCCGCTTCATGCTGCAGGACACCATCGGCAACGTGTGGCCCAAGTTCGGCGACACCTCGTGGCGTCCCGCCGCCTGGGTGGCCTCCGCGGTCACCGTCGGCGCCTGGGGCTACATGCTGTACGTCGGCGTGACCGACCCGCTGGGTGGCATCAACCAGCTCTTCCCGCTGTTCGGCATCGCCAACCAGCTGCTTGCCGCGATCGCGCTGACGCTGTGCGTGACGCTGTTCTGCAAGCACGGCTGGTGGAAGTTCGTCTGGGTGCCCGCCGTGCCGCTGGCCTGGGACCTCGTCGTCACCATGACCGCGAGCTACCAGAAGGTGTTCAGCTCGAACCCGGCCATCGGCTACTTCTCCCAGGCCGACCGCTACCGCCAGGCCCGCGACGCCGGTGACGTGCTCGCCCCCGCGACCGACCTCGACCAGATGAGCACCGTGGTCACCAACTCCACCGTCAACGGCGTGCTGCAGGCGAGCTTCGCCGTGCTGGTCATCGTCATCGTCGCCAACGCGGCCGTCATCTGGGTCAAGGCCGCGCGGGCCGGCTCGCTGCCGACCACCGAGGTCGAGGCGACGCCGTCCGAGATCGTCGCCCCCGCCGACTTCTTCGCCACCAAGGAGGAGAAGCAGGCCGTGGCCGACTGGGAGGCCTCCCGCGGGGAGCCGGTGGGCCGGTCGTGACCGACGTGCTCACCCGCGCGTGGTCAGGGGTGCGGTGGTACGCCCGGCAGCTCTCGGGCGAGGCGAAGTGGGACGACTACCTCGCCCGCTGCGAGCGCGACGGCGTCGAGCCGATGACGCGGCGCGCCTTCGAGCGGCACCGTGACGACCACCGGGAGCGAGGCACGCAAGGGCGTTGCTGCTGACGCGCTAGGCTGATCAATGTCTACTGACTTGATCGGAGTCGTGTCTAATGCCTACTGTCCCCCGCACCGCCCGCCACCAGCCGCTCCGTGACCGCGACCTCACCCCGATGCAGCGCTTCCTCGACGCCCCCGACGTGTACGCCGGCACCACCTGGGTCGGCCCCACCCTGCTGGAGGCGACGCTGCAGTCGGCGTGAGCTTCAGTCCTTGACCAGCGAGAGCCCGGCGGAGGACGACGGGCGCGCCCGGGGTCGCTTGCTGTCCCAGCACAGCTGCAGTACCTCGTCAGCCCGGCCGCTCAGATGCGGCCCGACGGCCCAGTAGCGGCAGAAGGGGTGCCGATCACGGATCCCGGCGAGGAACTCGTCGTCGTCGGGCCAGTGCGCCGCAGCGGCGGCCTCGAAGACAGGGCGCAGGTCGGCGTTGCCGGCACCAGTCAGCTCCGCCGCGCGGTTGTTGGTCGGACCCTCCCCGTTGCCGAACCGGTCGGCTTGGGCCCGCGTCAGCGGCACGACGTAGCGGCCGCTCGCCTCGCTGTCGCGCACCTGGCGGGCAAGGTCGTCGCGGAGGTCGACGTCGTTGCTCCGGTCCCAGACGACGAACCCGGCGACCACCACGACGAGCACGAGCACGCGGGGCGCGCCGTCGGTGCGGAACCGCTCGACGACCCGCCTGCCCCACCCCATGCCGGGAGGGTGCCACACCGTCCACGACACTGGCCGGCATGATCCGCAACGTGGTGGTCGGGGTCGTCCGCGAGGGCGTGCCGAGCGAGCAGGTGAAGGAAGCGCTGCAGGCGCTGCGCGACCTCGAGGATGGACGGCCGCAGTGTCGGCGTCGTGGCCGGCCAGGACCTCGGCCTGCGGGAGGGCAACGCGTCGTACGCCCTGACCGTCGACTTCCCGGACGAGGACGCCTACCGCCGCTACGACCAACCGCATCCGCCGCGAGCTCTTCGCCCCCATCTCCGGCCGAGATCCGCCGCATCCAGTTCCGCCTCTCCGACTGACCCTCTCCACCGGCGGCCACTGAGGCCCCGGCACGTGCGGCCAGGAGCTCGTCGTCCGGTGGTCGAGGAGGTAACTCTGCGACCGTCACGAGGCCCCCGGGCCCGAACTCCGCACGCGGGGCCCAGGGCCACCGCTGGTCGAGGTGCGACGAGCGCCAGCGAGGAGCCTCGCGACCCCCGCATCCGACCGCCCCGCTCAGCCACCGACGTCCAACGGCCACGCGCGATAGGTCCACATGCTGTCGCACATATGTTCGAATGCAGCAAGGCTGGTTTAGAATGGCTCATGGCCCGCACCCCCAACGACACCCCCACCACCATGGGGTCCGTCGCGGGCACGGGCGAGTCGTGCGACGACGTCCCTCGTCATCCCGTCGCCGAGTTCACCACCCGCCTGCGACACCGCCTCGACCAGCTGACCGCACCCACCGCACGCCCTGTGTGGGCGATGCGGACCGAGGAGTTGGCCGGCGCCCTGCTCGACCTCGCCACCGCCCAGGCCCAGCTCGACGCTCTGCGGCTGAGCGTGCTGGCCGAGGCCGAGCGCAACGGCTCGGTCCTGGCTCCGGGCGACCGGACGATCGCGGACTGGTACGCCCGGGAGACCCGCACGCGCCGCAACCTCGCCCGCGCCGACCTGAGGCTCGCCCGGGCCACCGACGACGCCATGCCGGCGCTGGCTGCGGGAATGGCGTCGGGGGTGGTGTCGCTCGACCAGGCGCGCGCGATCAAGCGCTCGGTCGACTTGCTGCCCACCTCGGGTGAGTTCGCGGTCGACGGCGACCAACGTGATGCCGCCGAGGCCCACCTCGTCGCCCTCGCGGCCCACCACGACTCCGCCGACCTCGACCACCTTGGCCGACGCATGTACGCCGTCATCGCCCCCGAGGCAGCCGATGCCTACGAAGGACGCCTCCTCGAAGCCGAGGAAGCCCGAGCTGCCCGCAAGACCGTCCTCGAGACCTGGACCGACCACCAGGGCCTCACCCACGGCCGGTTCCGCATCCCCCGGCTGCACGGCGCGATGCTGAAGAAGGCCCTCGACGCCATCATGTCCCCGCTCCGAGACACGACGTCGTCGCTCGAGCCCGGCAACTCGTCGATTGGTCCCGCCTTGTCGTCGTCGGTCGAGCCTGTCGAGACCCCTGTCGGGACCACTGACCCGCACGACACCCGCCCGATCACGGTGCGCCGCGGCGAGGCGTTCTGCGAGCTCCTCGAACGCCTCTCCGCCCGCGACCTGCCCGTCACCGCCGGCGGCGACGCCACCATCGTCGTCACCCTGCGCCACGACGACCTCGTGGCCGACCTCGACACCGCCGGGGTCGCGACCCTCGACACCGGCCACCGCATCTCCGCAGCCCAAGCCCGCCGCCTGGCCTGTCGCCACCAGCTCCTGCCTGCCGTCCTCGACGGCGCCAGCCGGGTCCTCGACCTCGGCCGAGCACGACGACTCCACACCAAGGCACAACGGCTCGCGCTGAGCATCGGGCAGGGCGGCTGCACCGCCGAGCACTGCGACGTCCCAGCCGCCAAGTGCCACGCCCACCACGACACCCCCTGGAGCGAAGGCGGCGACACCTCGCTCGCCAACGGCCGCCTGCTCTGCGGACCCCACCACCGCCGCGTCCACGACCCCGCCTACCACCACGAACGCCTCCCCGACGGCACCCTCCGATTCCACCGACGGCCCTAACCAGAAGCTGAACCGCCTCGGTCAGGCGTCTCGTGGCCCTGGCGCGTCGTACACCTTCATGACCTCGTCGCCGTAGTCGTTGATGACCTTCACGGCGATGCGTCCCGTCGATGGCGGAGCGGACGGCCGGGAGACCGTGGAGTAGAGGCTGGCCCACGCGTCGGCGTCGATCTCTGCCTTGAGCGCAGTCTTGAGCCGCTTGTACGGGTCACCGCCTCCGGTGAAGTAGCAGTGCCGGACGAAGAAGCTCTCGCCGTCGTAGTCGGTGTCGACCATCCACAACGCAATCCGTCCGGTGTCGTTGCTGCGCACCTCCCCAGTGGTGGGGTCGTAGACGTCGACGCCGTTCAGCTCGACCTCGAGCATGCCGTCGCCGGCTGCACGTACGTCGATGTCGGGCTCCCCGAAGACGGTGAAGAGGTTGCCGGCCCCCGTCTTCTTCAGGTCCTCCCCCATCAGCAAGTCGACGTTCATCCGCACGAAGAGCAGCTTGATGCGTCCGAACGAACGCTCCGCAGCGACCGATGCGAAGCCGTCGCTGGACGTGTCCACCGTGACGCCGTCGGACTCCGTGACGTCGGAGGTGGATGCGTCGAAGGCGAAACCGAGCAGGCAGAGCAGGTCGATGTCGCCCGCCTGGATTGCCTCGCGCACCGCAGCCTTGGCGTAGGACTGGCTGACCGTGCCGTACTGCGGGCCGATCGCGATGCCGACACGTGTCTCGGCGCCGTCCGGTGCGGTCGAGTTGCCGACCGCCTGGATGTAGACCCCGGGGTGCGGGTCGACGGAGTCGAACTCGATGCGCTCGGACTTACGGCCATTCTGGACCCCGGCCCGCTGGAGGTTCTGCAGGATCGACTGCTCGAAGTTCGGCCCGTCGGGTTGCTCGGCGCCCGCCTTCTCGGTCGCCGACTCCTGGTCGTCAGGGCCACCGGCGAAGGCCAGGCTGCGGTGCGGGCTCAGGCTCTCGACCGTGAACGGGCCCGCCACTCGGACGACGGACTTGTCCTCGTAGGGCTTGTCGTAGAGCAGCTCGAACTCGGCGTGCCGCTTGATCGCCGCGTCGATCTCCGCGCGACTCATGCCTTCTACGATGTCGGGGTTGTTGGCGATCGACTTCAGGGTGACGTGCTGGACCCGCTCGTGGACGAAGCCGCGCCGGATGTCTTCACCAGTCGGCGCCGGCGGCATCGGCGAGCCGCTCGCCTTCGCCTCCGCCTGACGCCCCTTCGCCGAGTCGGCGAGCAGGTAGTACGGGAACTTCGCCCCCATCAGCCGCTGGCGCGCGAGGGCTAGCTGTAGTTCCCCGGCAGGTTGTGAACGCCGAGGCGTAGACGAATAGCGAGGACCTTCGGTACGGAGGGGTTACCACACCAACCTCCGACCGA
>NZ_BAAHAA010000038.1:0-19886 GCF_054777915.1 Nocardioides marmoraquaticus
TGAACGGCGACTGTCTCGTGGCGAGCCCCACCTGCGCGGCGACCCCGTCACCCCGCCCGGCTGCGCGTTCGTGGTCGGCGAACGCGACGGTCGCCCTGGCCTGGCAGGCTGCGGCTGCACCCTTGAGGCGTTCGCAGGCGGCGAGCAGGTCGACAAGTGCCTCGGGTGGGAGGTGGTCGACGTCCTCGGTGCCGAGGCGCGCCACCAGGGTGGCGGCGGCGTCGGCGAGGATGTCGATCATGTGTTCGATTCTACCTCGTACCGCCGACAAGATGCGGGTTGTGCACAGGGTCGTGCCCTGGCGTGCGGGGTCTCGAGGCTCCTCGCCCAGGGGCTCGTCGCGCCTCGACCAGCCCAGCTCCCGCTGTCGGTGGTCGAGGTGCGAGGAGCGCTAGCGACGAGCCTCGGGACCCGGCGAGGTGACCGGCGGGGCCCTTCGAGATGGTCGCTGCGCGATCTGCTCAGGGAGCAAGGCGGCGCGTGCGGCGAACGGGGTCTCGAGGCTCCTCGCCCAGGGGCTCGTCGCGCCTCGACCAGCCCCGCTCCCGCTGTCGTTGGTAGAGCCTCGAGACCCGGCGAGACGGCCGGCGCGGCCCTTCGAGAGGGTCGCTGCGCGACCTCCTGAGGGAGCAAGGCGGCGCATTCGTCGAACGGGGTCTCGAGGCTCCTCGCCCAGGGGCTCGTCGCACCTCGACCAGCCCCGCTCCCGCTGTCGGTGGTCGAGGTGCGAGGAGCGCCAGCGACGAGCCTCGAGACCCGGCAAGACGATTGGCGAGGCCCTTCGAGACGGTCGCTGCGCGACCTCCTCAGGGAGCGGGGCGGTCGCTGGCCGAGCTCCTCAGCGAGCCGCAGGGAGCATGGTCGGGCCGCACGGGGTACCCGTCGCACCATGCGCATCTTCTTCACGGGTGGGAGCGGCAAGGCCGGTCACCACGTCGCGCCGTACCTCGCGAGCCTCGGCCACCAGGTCACCAACGTCGACCTGACGCCGCTGGGGCACGACGAGGTGACCGACCTGCGGGTCGACCTGACCGACCCCGGGGAGGTCTACTCGGCGCTCGCGGGCGTGCCGACCGGCGCCGACCTCGACGACGCGTCGCTCGACCTGACGCGCGGGTCGGCGTACGACGCGGTGGTGCACTTCGCCGCGATCCCGGCGCCCTTCATCCGGAGCGACGTCACGACCTACACCACCAACATCACCGCGCACTACAACGTGCTGGAGGCGGCCACCCGCCTGGGCGTGCGCAAGATCGTGTTCGCCTCGTCGGAGACGACGTACGGCGTCTGCTTCGGCCAGGGCGAGCGCAAGCCGCTCTACGTGCCGGTCGACGAGGAGCACCCGGTCGTGCCGGAGGACTCCTACGCGATGTCGAAGGTGGCGGGCGAGGTGACGTCGCAGTCGTTCCAGCGCCGCACCGGCGCCGACGTCTACGGGCTGCGCATCAACAACGTGATCGAGCCGCACGAGTACGCCGAGATGTTCCCGCCGTTCCTGCAGGACCCGTCGCTGCGGCGTCGCAACCTCTTCGCCTACATCGACACCCGCGACCTCGGGCAGATGGTGCAGCGCTGCCTCGAGACCGACGGCCTGGGCTACGAGGTCTTCAACGTCGCCAACGCCGACATGTCGGTGGCGGCGACCACCGACGAGGTGGTCGACCGCTTCTACGCCGACGTCGAGAAGCGCCGCGACATGGGTCGCGACGAGACGTTCTTCTCGATCGACAAGGCCCGTCGGATGCTGGGCTACGAGCCGCAGCACTCCTGGCGCGACGTCCTCGACGACCCGGGCGCCTGACCCTGCTCAGCGCGCCCGACCCGCGCGGGGCGCGTTCCAGCCGCGCCGCATCGCGAGCAGCCGCCAGGTGAAGCAGAGCGCGACCGCGCTGACGGCGACCGCGGGGGTCCACAGGTCGAGGCGCTCGCCGACGGCGGCCACGAGAGCGGCGACCAGGGCCGGCGTGGCGTAGACGTCGCTGCGCAGCACCTGGGGCGGGCGGCCGCCGAGCAGGTCGCGGGCGATGCCGCCACCCACGCCGGTGACGAGGCCGAGGAGGGCGGCGGGCAGCGGCCCGAGGCCGTAGTCGAGCGCCTTGAGCGCGCCGGTCACGCAGAACAGCGAGAGCCCGGCCGCGTCGAGCAGCGAGATGACGTGCTCGCGTCGCTCCAGGGCGGCGTGGGCGTAGAAGGTCAGGAGGGTGGCGACCACCGGCACCACGAGGTAGCGCCAGTCCGACAGGGCCGCGGGCGGCACGGCCCCGATCAGCACGTCGCGCACCACGCCACCGCCCAGGCCGGTGACGCCGGCCAGCACGAGGGCGCCGAACACGTCGAGGTCGAGGCGTACGGCGACCAGCGCACCGGTCACCGCGAAGACGAAGATCCCGGCGAGGTCGAGCGCGACCAGCAGCTCCGGGGTTCCCACGCCACGAGGGTAGGGCGACGGGGTGGTGGCCCGCCTGACCAGACCGGTCGACGAGGATGGACTGTCCGCGGTGCCACCGGGTACGTGCGGGCGTCGGTGCGACCCAGGGAGGGCAGTGATGTCGGAGCCGCTGCACGAGCTCGCGCGTCGCGTGGAGGCCGCGCGCGACTGGCGCGTGGCTGCGCTGGCGGCGCTGCAGGGCTGTGGCTGCTCGCCCCTCTGCTCGGCCTGCCAGCAGCGGCTGGTCACCGGCAACGACGAGCTGCTCGCGGCCCTGGGCGCCCTCGACCGGGCGCTGGCGACGCGCGACTGCACCGTGGTGCCGGCGGCGCCGCTGCCGCAGCAGCGCATGGTCGAGCCCGAGCCCACCTGAGCGGGCCCGGGCTCGGCCGGGCAGGACGTCCCCGAGGGGGCGTCAGGCGTTCTTGATCGCGGAGATCTCGAACTCGAGGGTGATCTTCTCGCTGACCAGCACGCCGCCGGTCTCGAGGGGGGCGTTCCACTCGACGCCGAAGTCCTTGCGGTTGACGACGACGGAGCCCTCGAAGCCGACGCGCTCGTTGCCGAAGGGGTCGGTGGCCGCGCCCTCGAACTCGAAGGGGATGGTCACCGGCTTGGTGGTGCCCTTGATGGTCAGGTCGCCGGTCACCTCGAGGGTCTCGCCCTCGGGCTGCACCTCGGTGGAGCGGAAGGTGATGGTCGGGAACTCGTCCATGGCGAGGAAGTCGTTGCTCTTGAGGTGACCGTCGCGCTGCTCGTTGCGGGTGTCGATCGACGCGGCCTGGATGGTGACCTCGATCGAGGCGTTGGCGAGGTCGCCGCCCTCGACGGTGGCGGTGCCCTCGAACTCGTTGAACGCGCCGCGGACCTTGGTGACCATCGCGTGGCGGGCCACGAAGCCGAGGCGGGTGTGGGTGGGGTCGAGGGTGTAGGTGCCGGACAGGTTGCTGAGGCTCATGGGGTGCTCCGGGTGACGGGGTGGGGTTGGCTTGTAGGTTCAACCATTCCACGGCGTGAGTGAAAAGTCAACTACTTGACCAAGGTGCTGCGCCGACGGTGGGAGGATGCCGCCATGAACGCGCGCACCATGGGGTCCGGGACGCTCGACGTCTCCCACCGGGTCGGGGCGGCGCCGCGAGCCGCCACGCCCGTGGTGCTGGCGGGCACGCCCGTCCCGGTCGTCGGCACGGCACGGGTCTACGTCTGCGGGATCACGCCGTACGACGTCACCCACCTGGGCCACGCCGCCACCTTCGTCTGGGCCGACCTGGTGGCGAGCGTGCTCGGCTCCGGCGGGGCCGCGGTGCAGGTGTGCCGCAACGTCACCGACGTCGACGACGTGCTCCTCGACGTCGCCCGTGAGCGCGGCCGCCACTACGACGAGCTCGCGCTGCTGCAGGAGGCGGCCTTCGAGCGCAGCATGACTGCGCTGCGCGTCGCGACACCCCAGCACCGACCCCGGTCACGCCACCACGTCGACGCCGTGGTGCAGCTCGCCACCGCCCTGCTGGCGGCGGGGGCGGCGTACGAGCGCGACGGGACGGTGTGGGCCCGGGGTGCGGAGGCCGCCCGCGGCCGCGACCGCGAGGAGTCGCTGCGGCTCGCCGCGGCCTTCGGCGACGACCCCGAGGGTCCGGGCAAGGACGACCCCCTCGACGTGGCGGTCTGGCGGCCGTCGGGCGAGGGCGAGCCCGCGTGGCCGAGCCCGTGGGGCTGGGGTCGGCCGGGCTGGCACGCCGAGTGCGCCGCGATGGCCATGGCCGTCCACGGCGCGAGCGTCGACGTGCTGGTGGGCGGCGCCGACCTGGCGTTCCCGCACCACGCCCACCAGGCCGCGATGGTGCAGGCCGCCAGCGGTGTCACCCCCTTCGCCCGCGCCGTCGCCCACGTCGGCACGGTCTCGGTCGCAGGCGCCAAGATGGCGAAGTCGACCGGCAACCTCGTGCTCGTCGACGACCTGCTGCGCGACTGGTCGCCCGCCACGCTGCGCCTCGCCCTGCTCGACCGCCCCTGGGCCGCGCCGTGGTCGTACGACGACACGGTGCTGCCGGCGGCCCAGCAGCGGCTCGACGCGTTGTACGCCGCTGCCGGCCGCGCGGGCGCCGACGGGGCAGGCGGGGCCGACCAGGTGCTCGCCCGGCTGCGCGACGACCTCGACGTCACCGGTGCGCTCGACGTCGCGACCGCGGCGGGCGGCGAGGCCGCCCGTCGTGCCCTCGCCCTGCTCAAGCTGGTCTGAGGTGGTGGCTCGGCTCTCGGTGCTGCTGCCGCGCGACCTGCCGGCCGACCGGGTCCTCGACCTCGCCCGCGCGGCCGACGACCTCGGGTTCGACGCGCTGTGGGTGGTCGAGGACCTCGGGTTCCGCGGCGGGGTGGCGCAGGCGGCCGCCGTGCTCGGCGCGACGTCGCGGCTGCAGGTGGGCATCGGCATCCTCCCGGTGGGCGCACGCTCGTTGCCCTTCGCCGCCATGGAGGTCGCGACGCTCGCCCAGCTGCACCCGGGCCGACTGGTCCTCGGCGTGGGCCACGGCATGCCGGGCTGGATGCGCGCCGCCGGCGCGTGGCCCGCGAGCCCGCTCGGCGCCCTCGACGACTACCTGGTGGGCCTGCGCGCCCTGCTGCGGGGCGAGACGACCGCCGCCGGTCTGCGGCTCGAGCCCGGCTGCGTGCCCGAGGTCGTGCCGCCGCTCCTGGCCGGCGTGCGCGGGCCGCGCTCGCTGGCGCTCGCCGGCCGGCTCGCCGACGGCACCGTGCTCGCCGAGCCGGTCACGCCCGAGTACGTCGCCCGGGTGCGCGAGCAGCTGGGCGACGCCCCCGACCACCGGCTGGTCGCCTACCACCTGGCGTGCGTGCGCGACGACCTCGACGAGGCCGTGGCCGTCGTGAGGCCGGCGCTGGCCGTGGTCGGCGAGCCCGACTGGGCGCCGCACGTCGACCCGTTGCCCTGGGTCGACGACCTCCGCGAGCTGCGGCGCCGTACGGGGTCGGCGGACGCGTTCGCCGAGGCCCTGCCCACGGCCTGGTTGGAGCAGCTCGCCGTCGTGGGGCCGCCCGACCGCGCCCGCGAGCGGCTGCGTGCCGTGGCGGTGGCCGGGGTGCACGAGCACGTGCTGGTGCCGCTGGGTCTCGACCCGGTGGCCGAGGTCGAGGCGCTGGTCCGGCTGCGCTGAGCGCGTGGGCGTGACGTCGACCACGGTGCGTCGTTGTCCTCCTCAACGGCCCGCTGCGCCTCCGGGGGGAGCGCAGCGGGCCTGTCAGCCACCTGCCCGTGAGGAAGCGCCGTGCGCCGTACTGCCCCGATCGTCCTGCCCGCCGTCGTCACCGCCGCGCTCGCCGCGGCCCTCGTCGTCCCCTCGGCCCAGGCCGCGCCGAAGCCGGCCGCGTCGGTCGCGGCCGCGACGGCCCGCGTCGCCAGCACCACGACGAACGGCTGCCTGACGAGCGTCCCCGACCCGGGGACGAGCGCTCCGGTGCAGATCTGCTACTCGGTCTTCCGCCCGGCCGGGGCCACCACGAAGCGGCCCGTGCCGATGGTCGTGCACAGCCACGGGTGGGGTGGCAGCCGGATCTCCGAGCCCGGCCCCGTGCAGTACCTGCTCGACGCCGGCTTCGGGGTCGTCTCCTTCGACCAGCGGGGCTTCGGCGAGAGCGGCGGGCAGGCCCACATCGAGAACCCCGACGTCGAGGGCAAGGACGTCCAGCGCCTCGTCGACCTCGTCGCGCGCACCCCCTGGGTCGAGAAGGAGGCTCCGGGCGACCCCGTGCTCGGCGCGATCGGTGGCTCGTATGGCGGTGGCTACCAGTTCGTCGGCGCCCTCACCGAGCTGCGCGACCGCCGCGCGACCCGCTTCGACGCGCTCGTCCCCGAGATCACCTGGAACAGCCTCACCCAGAGCCTGTTCCCGGCGGGCGTGCCGCGCACGGAGTGGGCGGCCGCCCTCACCGCCGCCGCCGTGCCGTCGAACGCGCTGCCGCCGGTGGTGCTGCAGGGCTTCGCGCAGGCGGCGGTGACCAACGAGGTGCCGAGGAGCCTCTACGACTTCCTGGGCAGGAACGGGCCGAAGTGGCACGTCGAACAGGGCCGCCGCCTCGACATCCCCGTGATGTTCGGCCAGGGCGAGACCGACAACCTCTTCCCGCTGCGGGAGGGGTTCCTCAACTACGACACCGCCCTGACGCCGCGCGCCCGCAAGCAGAGCATCTTCGTCGGCTACAACGGCGGTCACACGCTGCCGTCGGTGCTCCCGCTCGGCACGTCCAACGTCACCTCCGACCCGTGCTCGCCGAAGCTCGGCAGCCCCGACTTCGCCGGCCTCGGCCTGCGCTTCCTGCAGCGCAACCTGCAGGGCAAGCGCACCGGCCTCACCGGGTTCGGTCGCTACCACCTCGCCACGCAGGCCGGTGACCGGTGCGTCTCGGTGTCGTCGGTGAAGCCCAACCGCGCGGTGCCGGCCGCCGACGTCAGCACCGTCACCGCCGCCGGGCTGCCGCTCGCGACCGAGATCGCCCGGGGGCCGCTCACCGTGGCCGGTGCGCCCACCCTCGACACCACGCTGACCTCGGTGGGCGTCGACAACCGGGTGTTCGTCTCGCTGTCGGTCGGCACCAGCCCGCTCGACGCCCGCATCGTGCAGAACAACATGCTGCCCCTGGTGCAGAAGGGGATCGCGGTCGACCGGCGCCGCACCGGGATCGAGCTCCCGGCCGTCGCCGTCGACGTCCCGGCGGGGCAGAAGCTGTTCCTCACCGTCTCGCCGGTCAGCGACATGGCCGCCGGGTTCGGCAGCCGCGTCATCGGTGCGATGACGCTGCGCGACACCACGGTGCGGCTTCCGATCGTGCGCTGAGCGGTCCCTCTCCCGTCCCGGGGCGCATCGATCCCGGGGGAGGGGGCACGTCCCCAGCAAGTTCAACAGGTTGTGGAAAAACCTGTTGAGATTTCTAGGGAAAGGGATCTCATGAGCACGACCGACAACGAGCGCAGCGGCATCCAGGACCGTCAGGTCACCGACTGGACGGACCTGGGCCGCGAGATGTGGAACTTCCTCACCGGGCGCAGCGCCGCCATCAACTACCGCTTCATCGACATGGCCGTCGAGGTGCCGCGCGACACGGGGGCCAACTCGCCCCGCGCCACGTGGAAGTTCGACGGCACCCTGCAGATCTCCACCTCCGACGCGGTCTACCCGCCGAAGGACTGAGCAGCCGTGACGCAGGTGGCCTACCGCCGTGCGCTCGAGACCACGGTCAAGGCCGACCTCCGGGTCGACATCGACGACGGCGACTCCCCGCTGCACCTCGAGCTCACGGGCGAGGGCTCCGAGCTGCACCTCAAGGTGAGCGACCCGAGCGCCTTCGCCGGCGGCCGCGACGCCCAGGGCATCCGCGACGTCGCCGACCTGCTGGCCCGTGCCGGCATCACGGTGCACGTCGAGGACGACCGCGGATCGCGGCTGCTCACCATCGGCGACGTGCGAGCGCCGTGGTGGCAGGTGATCTTCACCCGCACCCGGCACCTGCGCGTGCGGGCCGGTCGCGGCCTGCTGGCCGCGGCGCGCGGCCGTGCCGACCGCGACCAGCAGCTGCTGCCGAGCGGTGGGCTGGGCGTGCCCCCGACCCCGCTGCCGATCGCGCCGACCTTCATGCGTCGGCCGGTCAAGAAGGTGCGCTCCACCGACAGCCCCTGGGGCGGCGGCGGGCCGCGGCTGGTGCTGGTGCCGACCGACGGCGTCCACCGTCCCGAGCTGCCGACGTACTGGTTGCAGCAGGAGGTGACGACCATCGGGTCCGACCCCGACTGCGACATCGTGCTGACCGGGCTGGCGGCGCACCACGCCGAGGTGCGGCACGAGGGCGGCGACGAGTACGTGCTCGTGGGCATCGACCCTCGCACCCGCGTCTTCGGCGAGCGCGTCGGGCAGCGGTTGCTGAGGACGTCGTCGCGCATCGAGCTCGGCGACCACACCCTGGCCTTCGTGCGCGAGGAGTTCGCCGACCACGGTCGCCCCCACGGCGGTCGTGTGGGCGGCGAGCTGGGCCGGCAGCGCACCCAGCACGAGCAGCAGTGACGAGCTAGGCGGGCAGTCCCGCCTCGACCAGCCGTACGGCGCGCTCTACGTCGGCGCCGAGCGGCCGGTCGAGCTTGTCGTCGTCGAGCACGGCGGCCGCGGCGTCGAAGCACGCCCGCACCGGTGCGTCGGGGAGCCGCTCGGGGTCGGCACGCAGCGCGCGCACCGCCGTGACGAGCTCGCACGCGAGCACCACCGCGGCGGTGCCGACCATCGTCTCCGACCACCGGGCGGCCTGGGTCGAGAACGACGCGTGCTCCTCGAGGCCGAGCGAGACCACCGCGTGGCCGGTCGAGACGGGCGTGGTCATGGTGCGGGCCCGGGCGAGGGCGTCCTGGGCGACGTACTCGAGGATCATCACCCCCGAGCTGTCGGCCGGGCCGGCCGCGAGGAAGGCCGGCAGGCCGGTGAGGGCCGGGTCGGTCAGGGCCGAGAGCCGGGCTGCCGAGAGCGCGAGCACGGGGTACGTCGCCTGCCGCAGCGAGTCGAGTGCCGCGCTCAGCCGCGCGGTGACGAAGCCGCCGTGGTGCAGGGCGACGCCGTCGTCGACGACCATCGGGTTCTCGCTCGGGTCGTCGACCTCGACCGTGACGGCGCCGCGCGTGCGCAGCAGCGCGTCGACGAACGGCGCGTGCACCTGCGGCACCGTGCGGAGGCCGAAGGGGTCCTGGACCCGGGCGGGTCGTCGCGGGTGGCCGTCGTCGAGCAGGTCCATCAGCCGGGCCGCGACCCGGGCCTGCCCGGCGTCGGGCCGACCCGCGTGGACCCGCGGGTCGTAGGCCTGCAGCGACCCGCGCAGTGCGGCGGCGCTCAGCGCCGCGACCCGCTCGGAGGCGATGGAGAGGTGCAGCAGCCGGTCCATCGCCACGGCCGAGGTCGCGAGGGTCAGCGCGTTGCTGCTCATGAACGGCAGGGCGTCGCCGTCGTCGACGGCCGCGGGGACGACGCCGCCCCGGCGCCACGGCCGCTCGCCGACCAGCGTGAGGCCGAGCTCGGCGAGCGGCACCAGGTCACCGGTGCCGATCGAGCCGTAGCGGTGCAGGTCGGGCACCGCCCGCGACGCGACGGCCTCGGCCAGCGCGGTCGCCAGACCGGTGCTCACGCCCGACCGGCCCGAGGTGATCTGGTGCAGCCGGAAGGCCATGGCGACGAGCGCGGTGACGTCGTCGTAGGTCTCCCCGAAGCCGGCCGCGTGGCTGCGCCACAGCCGGAGCGAGGGCGAGCCGACGCCCGGGGAGAGGTCGGTCGGCACCGACCGCAGCGCCCCGACGCCCGTCGTGAGGCCGTAGACCGCGCCCGACCGACCGGCGGCACGCAGGCCCGCCTGCGCCGCCGTGATCCGCTCGACCTGCTGCTCGGAGAGGACCACCGGGGCCGGGCCGTCCTCCCGGGCCCAGGCGAGGACGTCGTCGATCGGGAGGTGGGTGCCGCTCACGGTGACCATCCTGGGTCCTCAGACCAGCAGCCGCAGCAGCGCCGTCGTGACGACGGCGACCACGAAGACCGTGAGCACCCCGGCCCGCAGCAGCAGCGCCACCACGGCGGCCGCCATGCCGCCGAGCGCGCGCCAGTCGGCGCCCCAGCGGCCGCCCGCGTCGACGAGCTCGACGACCACGAGCCCGGCGAGCATGGCCACGGGAAGCAGCGCGGCCACCCGCCGCACCACGGGGTGGTCGAGCACCGGCGCGGGCAGCGAGACGCCGGCGAGCTTGGTCAGGTAGCAGCCCACCGAGGCCACCACCACCGCCGCCCACGCCGCGGTCACGGGGCCGCCACCGGCCTGCGGAGCAGCCCGAACCCCAGCGCCGCGACCGCGGCGGCGACGACGGGGAGGCCGGCCGGCGCGACCGGCACCAGCGCGAGGGCCACCGCGGCCCCGGCCAGGGCGGTGGCGGGGCCGGAGCGCTGCCGCACCTGCGGCCAGAGCAGCGCGAGGAACACGGCGGGAGCGGCCACGTCGAGGCCGAGGGCGTCGAGCACCGCGGGGTCGACGGCGTCGCCCGCCACCGCCCCGGCGACCGTGCCCGCCTGCCAGAGGCAGAACAGCAGCACCCCGGTCGTCCAGAAGGCGTAGCGCCCCAGCCGCTCGGTGGGCTGGGCGACGGCCATCGCCGTGGTCTCGTCGATGACGAGCTGCGCGGTCACGAGTCGCCGCCGGCCCGTCGGGCGCAGCAGCCGGCTCACCGGTATGCCGTAGAAGGCGTTGCGGACGCCGAGCAGCAGCGCGGCCGCCACGGCGGTCGCCGCGGCACCACCCGCACCGAGCACGCCCACCAGGGCGAACTGCGAAGCGCCGGAGAACATCACCACGCTCAGCACCACGGTCTGCGTGAGGTCGAGCCCCGAGGCCACCGACACCGCGCCGAAGGTGGCGCCGAAGGCGGCGGCGTACAGCGCGAGGCCGACGGCGGCGCGCAGCACCGGTCCCCGCCCCCCGACGTCGCCGTCGTCGCCGTCGTCGCCCGGGTCGCCCGGGTCGCACGGTTGATCAGTCGCCACCCGCCCAGGGTCCCAGGCCCCGGTACCCTGCGGCGCGTGGGCATCGTCGACGCGGCCGACCGCGCGCAGCGCCGGGTGCCGGTCATCGGGCTGCCGCTCGCGGTGGTCTACAAGTTCTTCGACGACCAGGGCAACTACCTGGCCGCGATGATCACCTACTACGCGTTCGTCGCGATCGTGCCGCTGCTGCTGCTCGGCACCTCGGTGCTCGGCTTCCTGCTGCAGGGCAACCCGGACTTCGAGCAGCAGCTGCTCGACTCGGCGCTGGCGCAGTTCCCCGTGATCGGCGACGACCTCAACACCCCGTCGGGGCTGACCGGGTCGGTCTCGACCGTGGTCCTGAGCACGGTCGTCGCGCTCTACGGCTCGATCGGGCTCGGGTCGGCGCTGCAGAACGCCGTCAACGTCGCCTGGTCGGTGCCGCGCAACAGCCGGCCCAACCCGGTGCTGCTGCGCCTGAAGAGCCTGCTCGTGCTGGTGGCGGCGGGCGCCGCTCTGATCGGCGTCACCACCGTCTCGATCCTCGCCCAGGTCTCGACCCTGCTCGACCGCTTCTCCTGGGTCGGTCCGTGGCTGGTGACGATCGCCTCCACGGTCGCGATCGCCCTGGGCATGACGCTGGTCTTCCGGCTCGCCGCGGCGCGGCAGGAGCGATGGGTCAAGGCGATGCCCGGGGCGTTCCTCGTGGCGATCGGGTGGCAGCTGCTCCAGGTCGCCTCGACGGCGTACGTCAACCGGGTGGCGAGCAGTGCCTCGTCGGTCAACCAGACCTTCGGCGTCGTGCTGGGCCTCGTCGGCGTCATCTTCATCGCCGCCGTCATCGCGGTCCTCGGCATCGAGCTGAACGTGGTGGTGGCGCGCCGGTTGTGGCCGCGCGCGCTGCTGACCCCCTTCACCGACTCCGTCGACCTCACCGAGGCCGACCGTCGGGCCTACACCGGCTACGCCCGGGCCCAGCGCCACAAGGGCTTCGAGCAGGTCCGCGTCGACTTCGGCACCCCGCCGCACCGCGAGCCCGACGACGCCGGGGTGCCGCCAGGGGCCGAGAAGCCCCCTGAGCAGGGCTGATCCGGCCGGTCGTTGGCCCAGTCGCCGGGGACCGGCGTACCGTGGAGACCATGTCCTCGTGGGATTCACCGGCTCTGGCAGGCGTGCCTGTCGACGTCCGGGTGCTCGCCGAGGAGGTCGCCTCCGACCTGCACCTGCTGACGAGCACCGTGGTCGAGGTGGCGCGCCTGCACCTCGAGGCGCTCGACACGTCCATGGCGCTCGGCGTGCCCGAGCTGCTGGCCGACCAGATGCGCTGGCAGTCGGTGCGGCTCGAGAGCGCCGGCGCCGCCTTCGGTGCCGAGGACGTCGACCGGGCGGTGCGCCACGCGCTCGCCCCGCACCTCGACGCCGAGCAGCTGCGCCTGGTCGAGGAGTTCCAGAACACCGCCGCGGTGCTGGGTGCCAGCGGCTCGCACGCCGACTCGCTCGTCGAGCTGCCCGAAGGTCCGGCGCGCGACTACCTCACCGCCGCCCTCGCCGGTCGTCGTGACGCCGCGGTCAAGGTCGTCCACGACCTCATGACCGCCGACGTCGACGCCGCCGACATCATGATGACGGTGCTCCAGCCGGCGCAGATCGAGCTGGGCCGGCTGTGGGAGGCGGGCGACATCTCGATCGCCCACGAGCACTACACCACCGCGGTCACGCAGCTCGCGCTCTCGCTGCTCTACCCCCGCATGCTGCTCGGGCGCACCCTGCTCGGCCACAGCATCGTCGCGCTCAGCGTCGGCTCGGAGGCCCACGAGGTGGGCATCCGGATGATCGCCGACCTGATGGAGCAGGCGGGCTGGCGCACCGCCTACCTCGGCGCCGACGTGCCCCACCGCGACGTCGTCGAGCACGTCGCGCAGCACCGCGCCGACGTGCTCGCCATCTCCGCGACCATGGCCGGCCACCTGCGCTCGGTGCGCGACCTCGTGCGCGCCGTGCGCTCAGACCCGCGCTGCGGCGACGTCAAGATCCTGGTCGGCGGCCGGCCCTTCACGATCAACCCGCGGCTCGCCGACCTCGTCGGGGCCGACGGGTGGGCGCCCGGCGCGCTCGAGGCCATGGAGCAGTGCCGCGCGTGGACCGAGGAGCGCAGCCGTGCGAGGTGAGGGCGAGCCCGGTCACGAGCTGCTGCTGCGCGAGCTGGGCCGCATCAACAGCGAGCTCGCCCAGCAGCGCCGTGCCGGAGCCACCACGCTGCACGCCCTGACCGCCCCCACCGAGGTCGTCGTGCTGCTGGCCGAGTCCCTCGTCGAGCACCCGACGCTCGACGAGGTCGCCCGGGCCCGGGTGCAGCAGCTGCTGCGCAGCGCCCGCCAGCTCGAGGCGCACGTCGCCGAGCTGAGCCGCGGCTTCGCCCTCGACGCCGCCGACCGGCTCGACGTGCACCGGGTCGACCTGGTCGCCCTCGTCGACGGCCTGGTCGAGCGCACCCGCGTGCTGGCCGAGGCCAAGTCGATGCGGCTGCTGCTGCTCACGGAGCAGGCGGGCCAGGTCGGTCGTGGTGGCTGCTGGGTCGACGGCGACCCCGTCAAGCTCGAGCGGGCGCTCTCGCAGGTCATCGGCAACGCCATCAAGTTCAGCTCGTCCGGCACCACGGTGTCGGTCGCGGTCGACCGCGGCGTCGACGACGCCAAGGTCTCGGTCACCGACGAGGGTCCCGGCATCAGCGCCGAGGGCCAGCAGCGCGTCTTCGAGGTCTTCCACCGCGAGCCCGCCGCCGACGGACTGCCCGGTGACGGCGTCGGCCTGCACCTCGCGCGCCAGGTGGTCGAGGGCCACGGCGGCCGGATGAGCGTGCGCTCGACCCCCGGCAAGGGCTCGACCTTCCTCGTCGAGCTGCCGCTGTCCGTCGACGAGGTCTACGCCGACCACGGGTGACCGGGTCGGCCCGGCCACCGGGCCTGCTCTAGGCTGGCCGACGTCCGACAGGGGAGCGCCGATCGAGGCGCTGAGAGTGCGGTGCGCCGCAGACCCTCGAACCTGCTCCGGTTAGCACCGGCGAAGGAAGTCGAAGGAGACGACCTCGTGAAGCTGCGTCCCACCCCTCTGCTCGCCCTGGTCCTGCTCGTGCCGCTCGCCGCGTGCGGCGGCGGAGACGACGCGGCGGCCGACGCCGACACCGTCACCGTCGTCACCCACGACAGCTGGGCGATGGACGACGACGTCATCGCCGACTTCGAGCGCGAGTCCGGGCTCACCCTCGAGGTGCAGCCGCAGGGCGACGCCGGCGCGCTGACCAACCAGCTGGTGCTGACCAAGGACAACCCGGTCGCCGACGGCTTCTACGGGATCGACAACACCTTCGGCTCCCGCGCGGTCGACGAGGGCGTCGTGGCGCCGTACGACGGCGAGGTGCCGGCGGCCGCAGCGGCGTACGACCTGCCGGGCGCGGAGGGCCGGCTGGTGCCCGTCGACTACAGCGACGTGTGCGTCAACGTCGACTCGACGTGGTTCGAGCGCGAGGGCGTCGAGCCGCCGAGCACGCTCGACGACCTCGTCGACCCGACCTACCGCGACCTGATGGTGGTGCCGGGCGCCTCCACGTCGAGCCCCGGGCTGGCCTTCCTGCTCGCCACGGTCGCCGCCGAGGGCGACGACTGGCCGGCGTACTGGGAGCGCCTGGTCGCCAACGGCGTGAAGGTGGTGCCGGGGTGGTCCGACGCCTACGAGGTCGACTTCACCGCCGGCGGCGGGTCGGGTGACCGGCCGATCGTGGTCTCCTACTCCTCGTCCCCGCCCTTCACGGTCCCGGAGGGCGGCGGCGAGCCGACGACCGCGGCGCTGCTCGACACCTGCTTCCGCCAGGTCGAGTACGCCGGCGTGGTCGAGGGCGGCGACAACCCGGAGGGCATGCGGCGCTTCGTGGAGTTCATGCTGCAGCGCGAGTTCCAGCAGGCGCTGCCGACCCAGATGTACGTCTACCCCGTCACCGACGTGCCGCTGCCGGAGGACTGGGCGGCGTACGCCGAGCCGGCCGGCGAGCCGTTCGAGGTCGACCCGGCCGAGATCGCGGCGAACCGTGACGACTGGGTGCGCGAGTGGCGCGACCTGGTGAGCCGCTGACCCGTCGCGGGGCGGCGACCGCGCTGGTCGCCGCCGTGCCCCTGGCCGCCCTCGCGGTCTTCTTCGCCTACCCCGTCGCCGGGATCGTGCTGCGCGGGCTGCGCCCTGACGCGGCCTGGGAGCTCGGCGCCGTCGGCGAGGTGCTGCTGCGCGAGCGCACCCAGCGGGTGCTGTGGTTCACGCTGTGGTCGGCCGCGGCCGGCACGGCGCTGGCCGTGGTGCTCGGCGTGCCCGTGGCGTGGGCGCTGCACCGGCTGCGCTTCCCGGGCCGCGACCTGCTGCGGGCCCTGGTCGTGGTGCCGTTCGTGCTGCCCACCGTGGTGGTCGGCGTCGCGTTCCGCCAGCTGCTGGCGTCGTCGGGACCGCTCGGCGGGCTCGGGCTCGACGGCACCGCCGCCGCGATCGTGCTCGCGCTCGCGTTCTTCAACGTCAGCGTCGTGGTGCGCACCGTGGGGGCCTTCTGGGAGTCGCACGACCCGCGCCGCGAGGAGGCCGCGGCCGCGCTCGGGGCGAGCCCGTGGCAGGTCTGGTGGACCGTGACGGTGCCGGCCGTGCGGCCCGCGGTGGTCTCGGCCGCGAGCGTCGTCTTCCTCTTCTGCGCCGCCGCCTTCGGGGTCGTGCTCACCATGGGCGGCCTGCGCTACGCCAACGTCGAGACCGAGATCTACCTGCTCACCACCCAGGAGCTCGACCTCGCCGGCGCCGCCGCGCTGTCGGTGCTGCAGGTGCTCGTGGTGGTGGCGCTGCTCCTGCTCGCCGCGCGCGCCCGCCGGGGTGCGCCGCCGGTGTCGCGCAGCACGCGACCGCTGCCCCGGCCCGGCCGCCGACACCTGCCGGTGCTGGGCTGGACGGCGCTCGTGGTCGCCCTGCTCATGGCGCCGCTGGCCTCGCTCGTCGCGTCCTCGCTGCGCCGGGGCGACGCGTGGACGCTCGACAGCTACGTCGCGCTCACCGGCACAGGGGAGGGCAACGCGCTGCTCGTCCCGGTCACGCAGGCCCTGCTGACCTCGCTGGTCGTCGCGCTGCAGGCGGCGGTGCTGGCGCTCGCCCTCGGCGCGGCGGTGGCGTACGTCGTCTCGCGTCCCGGCAGCGGTCGGGGGGCGGGGGTCCTCGACGGCCTGTTCATGCTGCCGCTGGGTGTCTCGGCGGTGACCGTCGGCTTCGGCTTCCTCGTCACCCTCGACCGGCCCCCGCTCGACCTGCGCGGCGAGGGGTTGCTGGTGCCCGTCGCCCAGGCGATGGTCGCGCTCCCGCTGGTGGTGCGCACGCTGGCGCCGGTGCTGCGCTCGGTCGACGACCGGCAGCGCCAGGCGGCCGCCTCGCTGGGGGCGGGCCCGCTGCGGGTGCTGCGCACGGTCGACCTGGCCGTCGCCTGGCGTGCGCTGCTGGCGGCGGCGGGCTTCGCCTTCGCGGTGTCGCTGGGGGAGTTCGGGGCGACGAGCTTCCTGGCCCGCCCGGCCGACCCGACGCTGCCGGTGGTGATCTACCGCCTGATCGGCTCGCCCGGAGCCGAGAACTTCGGCATGGCCATGGCCGCCTCCGTCGTGCTGGCCGCCGCCACCACGGCCGTCATGCTCGGGGTGCAGCGGCTGCGGGTCGGCTCGACGGGAGCGTTCTGATGGGTCTCGAGGTCAGCGGTGCCCGGGTCGACTACGGCCGCACGACCGCGGTCGACGACGTGACGCTGGCGGTGCCGACGGGCTCGGTCACGGCCGTGCTCGGCCCGTCGGGCTGCGGCAAGTCGAGCCTGCTGCGCGTGGTCGCCGGGCTGGAGCGGCCCACGGCCGGCACGGTGCGCTTCGACGGCGCCGACGTCACCCGGGTGCCGACCCACCGCCGCGGCTTCGCGCTGCTGTTCCAGGACGGCCAGCTCTTCGAGCACCTCAGCGTCGCCGGCAACGTCGGCTACGCGCTGCGGCTGCGCCGCCTCGCCCGGGCCCGGCGCGAGGCCCGGGTCGAGGAGCTGCTCGCCCTGGTCGGGCTCGAGGGGTACGCCGCCCGCCTGCCCGGCACGCTCTCGGGCGGCGAGCGGCAGCGGGTCGCCCTGGCGCGCTCGCTGGCCGTCGAGCCGCGGCTGCTGCTGCTCGACGAGCCGCTGTCGGCGCTCGACCGCGACCTGCGCGAGCGGCTGGCCGCAGACCTCCACGACGTGCTGCGCGCCACCGGCACCACGGCCCTGCTCGTGACCCACGACCAGGAGGAGGCCTTCGCCGTCGCCGACCGGATGGCGGTCATGCGCCGGGGCCGACTGGTGCAGCACGGCAGCCTGGCCGAGGTCTGGCGCCACCCGGTCGACGCCTGGGCGGCCCGGTTCCTGGGCTACGCCGAGACCCTCGACGGCGAGCCCGCCGCGCGGCTGCGGGCCCTCGCGGCTCCGGACGAGCGGTGGCGTGCGGTGGCGCTGCGCCGCTCCGCGCTGCGCGTCGACGCCGGGGGACCGCTGCGCGGGCGGGTCGCGGAGGCCCGGCTCGACCCCGAGCACGTGCGCCTGGTGGTCGACGTCGAGGGGGTGGGGCGGCTGCCGGCCGTCGCCGCGCCCACCTCGACGGTCGCCGTCGGCGAGCCGGTGCGCCTGTGCCTCGACACCACCCGCCTCGCCACCTGGTGACTCCTCAGCGGTGGAGGCCGAAGGGGTCCCACCACTGGAGCAGCGAGTAGAGCACCACGAACGCGGCGAACGCGGCGACGTACAACAGCTTCGGGCGCACGGGGCCAGTCTCCCCTGCCGGCCCCGTTGGCGCCGACGCCTAGACTGCGCGGGTGCGCCGTGCCTACACCCTGATGATCGCCAACACGGTCATCATGTTCGGCCTGGCGCTCGGCTTCAGCCTCTACCTCGGCACCCCCCTGCGCGACCCCGACGGCTTCCTCGGCCCGGCGTGGCTGCGCGCGATCCTGCTGGTGCTCGCGGCCTTCGTCGCCGACATCGTGCCGCGCTCGCTGTGGCGTGCCCGTGGCCGGATATCGCAAGTCGTGCCGGAGGCACGGCTGATCATCCGCGAGCACTGGACCCGCGAGCGGATCCAGCTCGTGGTGGTCGGCCTGGTCTGCTTCTTCGTCACCTACGTCAGCTACCGCAACCTGAAGAACTACCTGCCGCTGCTGCACGACCGCGAGACCCGCATCCGCGGCGACTACGAGCTGCACAAGCTCGACCAGTGGCTGTTCCTCGGCAACGACGTGGCCACGACGCTGCACGGTGCCCTCGGCACCGAGGTGACCGCCCACGTGCTGTCGTGGATCTACCTGATCTTCCTGCCCATCGTGCCGGTCTCGGTGACGATCTGGGTGGTGTGGTCGCGCAACGTCAGCTTCGGCTACTGGTTCGTGACCAGCCAGTGCCTGGTGTGGACCCTCGGCACCGCCAGCTACTACATGATCCCCACGCTGGGCCCCAACTTCGCCTTCCCGTGGCTCTACAACGACCTCACCACCACCGAGGTCTCCGGGTTGCTCGAGGGCCTCTACTGGGGGCGCTACAACACCCTCACGGGCGCCTCCGACGGCGTGCAGTCGATCGCCGGTTTCGCCTCGCTGCACGTCGGCGTCACGCTGCTCGTCGCGCTCGTCGCGCAGTACACCGTGCGCCACCGCGTCATCAAGGTCGTCTGCTGGACCTTCATGGGCTGCACCGTCCTGGCCACCACCTACTTCGGCTGGCACTACCTCGCCGACGACATCTACGGCGCGATCATCGCCTTCGTCGCGTTCTACGTCGGCGGCATCGCGACCGGCCAGAAGTTCGACGAGCACGGGCGCCACACCCACCCGACGACGACCACGGCCAAGGTCCCCGTCAACGCAGCCTGACCTTTCCACGAGGCTCCTGTGACGGCCGTGTCAAGGCGACACGCGAGTTACAGCAGTGTTCTTCTGTGAAAGGTGTTCCCTATGTGACTCGTGGGACCTAATGTCGGGCGCGGCCCGTGCCGTGGGGAAGCGGCACGGGCCTCCCGACGAAAGGTGCCCTCGTGCGACGCGCGGCTCGGTACGTCACCGCCCCCGCCCTGGTGCTGCTCCTCGCGGCCCCGGCCGCGCCCGCCGCGGCCCGGCCCGACGACGACGGCGGTCGCGCCCCCAGCGCGGGCGAGGTGCAGCGCGCCGAGGAGCAGGTCGCCCTCACGCGGGGTGACGTCGCCTCGATCGAGGCGGCCCTCGCCGACGCCTCGGCCCGGCAGGGCGCGGCCGACCTCGCTGCGGCCCAGGCCGCCGAGGCCTACAACGGTGCGCTGTGGCGGCTCGAGCAGGCCGAGGCCCGCGTACGACGCTCCGCCGCTCGCGCCGAGGCCGCCGCGGCGGACGTCGAGCAGCAGCGCTCCGGGATCGTCAGCCTCGTCACCGAGAGCTACCAGAACGGCACCGACCTGAGTGCCGCCACCGCCCTGCTGACCGACGACGGCTTCACCGGCGTGATGAACCGGCAGGCGGTCGTCGAGAGCGCCGGCGAGTCGATGGACGCCGCGTTCCAGGACTTCGAGACCGCCCGTGCCGCCGCAGACGCGGCCGCCGCCGACGCGCAGCAGGCCGAGACCGAGCAGCAGCAGCTGGCCGACGACGCCGAGTCGCAGGCCGCCGCAGCCGCGTCGGCGGCGCAGGCCGCCGCCGACGCGACGACCCAGGTAGCCGCGGAGCGCACCCGGCTGATCGCCGACCTCGCCCGCGCCCAGCAGATCTCCGTCGGCCTCGCGACCGAGCGCCAGGAGGCGCTCGAGGCCGCGGCCCGTCGGCGCGCCGCGGCGCGGGAGGCGGCGGCGCAGCAGGCGGCGGAGGACGACCGGGCCGACGAC
>NZ_BAAHAA010000039.1:0-18551 GCF_054777915.1 Nocardioides marmoraquaticus
CGGTGGCTGCACTTCTACAATCACCACCGGACCCACTCAGCGATCGGCGGCACGCCCATCAGCAGACTGAACAACCTGCCTGGACATCACAGCTAGCCGGGTAATCCGCCGCGCCCGAGCGCCCCGACCCACAGATAGCGTGAGCCCCATGCCCCTCGACATCACCACCACGCCGGCGCCGACGCCGCGCAGCGACGAGGACGTCGCCCGGATCCTGGCCGAGCCGGGGTTCGGCACCAGCTTCACCGACCACATGTTCCGCGTGACGTGGACGCCCGACCGTGGTTGGCACGACGCCGAGGTCACGGCGTACGGCCCGCTCAGCCTCGACCCGGCGACGGCGGTGCTCCACTACGCGCAGGAGACCTTCGAGGGCATGAAGGCCTACCGCCACGACGACGGGTCCGTCTGGACCTTCCGGCCGGAGGAGAACGCCGCGCGCATGGTGCGCTCGTCGGAGCGACTGGCGCTGCCGGTGCTCGAGCCCGACGAGTTCGTGCGGGCGGTCGACGCGCTGGTCGAGGCCGACCAGCGCTGGGTGCCCGAGGGCTCGGGGGAGAAGAGCCTCTACCTGCGGCCCTTCATGTTCGCCTCCGAGGCCTTCCTCGGGGTCCGCCCGGCCCAGCACGTCACCTTCATGGTCATCGCGAGCCCGGCCGGGGCCTACTTCAAGGGCGGGCTGAAGCCGCTGTCGCTGTGGCTCACCGCGGAGTACACCCGCGCCGGCCGTGGCGGCATGGGCGCCGCCAAGACCGGCGGCAACTACGCCAGCTCGCTGGTCGCGCAGCAGGAGGCCATGGGCCACGGCTGCGACCAGGTGGTCTTCCTCGACGCCGCCGAGGGGCGCTACGTCGAGGAGCTGGGCGGCATGAACATGTACTTCGTCTACGCCGACGGCCACATCGTGACGCCCGAGACCGGCACCATCCTCGAGGGCATCACCCGCTCGGCGATCATCGAGCTGGCGCGGAAGCTGGGGCACCGGGTCGAAGAACGCCGCTTCGCCGTCGACGAGTGGCGCGAGGGCGTCGCCTCCGGCGAGATCACCGAGGTCTTCGCCTGCGGCACCGCCGCTGTCGTGACGCCCGTCGGCACCCTGAAGTGGGACGGCGGCGAGGTCTCGGGCGCCGCCACCGAGGAGGCCGGCCCGCTGACGACCGAGATCCGCCAGCACCTCGTCGACATCCAGTACGGCCGCGCCGACGACGCGTTCGGCTGGATGCACCGGGTGCTCTAGGAACCGGCCGTGCCGCACCCGGTCATGTACGACGAGGACGACCCGCTGCTCCAGCGGGTGCGGGGGCTGTGCGTGCGGCTGCCGGAGTCCTTCGAGAAGGTCGCCCACGGCCGGCCGACCTTCCGGGCGGGGGAGAAGGGCAAGGTCTTCGCCTACTTCGGGGGGAGCGTGAAGCGTCCCGGCGGTCACGAGCGGCACGACGCGGGGCTGCTGGTGCTGCCCGACCCCGACGACGGCGACGCCCTCGCGCAGGACCCGCGCACCTGGGTGCCGGCGTACCTGGGGCCCTCGGGCTGGCTCGGGATCGACCTCGACCGGCCCGACACCGACTGGGGCGAGGTGGCCGAGCTGCTCGACGCCTCCTACCGCCGGGTGGCGCGGCCCACTCTGCTCGCGCGGCTCGACGGGCCGGCCCCGACGGGGTCGCTACCGTGAGGGCGTGACCACCAGCCCCCGGCAGCACGGCGCGGCCCCGAACGGCGCGAGCGTGGGCCCCTACCGGCTGCAGGCACCGCTCGGCGAGGGCGGCATGGGCGTGGTCCACCTGGCGCAGGCGCCCGACGGTCGCCGGGTCGCGCTCAAGGTGCTGCGGCCGCACGTCGTCGGCGACGCCGAGGCCCGCGCGCGCCTCGCCCGCGAGGTCGAGACGCTGCGCCGGGTCAGCAGCCCCCGCGTGGCCGAGATCCTCGACGCCGACCCGGAGGGGCCGGTGCCGTACGTCGTCACCCGCTACGTGCCGGGCCTCTCGCTCTACCACCACGTGGCCGAGGAGGGCGTGCTCACCGGGCGCGACCTGCGCCACGCGATGACGTGCCTGGCCCAGGCGCTCGTCGCCGTGCACGCCGTCGGGGTGCTGCACCGCGACATCAAGCCCACCAACGTGCTGATGGAGGGTCGTGCCCCGGTCCTCATCGACTTCGGTCTGGCCAAGCTCGCCGACGACGGCCGGCTCACCCAGACCGGGTTCCTCATGGGCACCCCCGGCTACCTCGCGCCCGAGATCCTCTACGGCGACGACCCCACGCCGGCCTCCGACGTGCACGCGTGGGCGGCGACCATCGCGTTCGCCGCGACCGGCCGGCCGCCGTACGGCACCGGTCCGACGCTCGCGGTGATGGACCGCGTGCGCCTCGGTCAGCACGACCTGGGCGAGGTGCCCGAGCCGGAGCGGGGGCTGCTCGCCGCCTGCTTGGCGCCCGAGCCGGGCGACCGACCCACCCTCGCCGGTGTGCTCGACTGGCTGGCGCGCCAAGGAGACGGCAGCGCCACCGCGACCCCGGCCGCCGCCGGCCGCGCGACGGCCGAGCCGCCGCTGACGATGCCCTTCCTCGCGGCCGCGTCGGCGGCGCCCGAAGCGCCCGCCCCCACCAGTGCCGCCCCCACCAGTGCCGCCCCCACCGACGCCACCACCCGCACCGCCACCTTCCACCCGACCGCCCCGCGCGACGAGCCGCCGCCGCCTGCGTTCCGCTCGCAGCCGGGGCCGACCGAGGTGATCCCCGGTCCGCGGCGCGACCCGGCGCCCGCGGCGAGCCCCCCGTGGATCGCTCCCGCCGACGGAGCCGACCGCTGGGCGCCGAGCCGGGCGCAGCGCTGGGCCCAGCTCGTGGGGCTGGGGCTGCTCGCCGGGGCCGTGGTCGCGGTCGCGCCGTACGCCGGGCTCGTGCTCGTCACCGTCGCCGTGCTGCTGCTGCGCACCGTCTCGCTGACCCGCCAGCGCCACCAGCGGCGCCAGCGGCTGCGCGGTCGCTCGACCTGGTACGACGTGCCGGCCTCCTGGCTGGCCTCGCCCTTCTACGCCCTCGGTGCGCTCGGCGGGAGCCTGGCGGTCGTCGGCGTGGCCGCGCTGGTGGCCCTGGCGATGTTCTCGGTCGGCTTCCTGCTGGCTCGACCGGTGCCGGTCAGCCTGCTGCTCGCGGGCGCGGGCTTCGTGCCCGCGCTGTGGTGGGGGCCGGGTGCCGCGCGGATGCGCGACTCGGTGCACGACCTCGTCGACCGGCCCGCCCGCACCGATCTCGGCGGGTGGCTCGTCGCCGCCCTGGCGCTGGGCCTGGCGGCCGTCCTCGTGAGCGTGCTGCTCGGGCCGGGGCCCACCTGGGCGCCGGCGTCCGGCCCGCCGTGGTGAGGCGGATCCCCACTACCTGATCGCGGCCGCCGTGTCAGCGGTTCCGCGAGATCGTCGGCGGATCCTGACGAAGGGCGGCCGGATCCGGCCGTCCCGGTCTAGTGCGCGTAGACCAGTGGGCGTTCATCGGTTCTCGGCAAATCGTCCGTTGCTGGACGATTCATCCATGCCGATCGCCCGCCCCACCACCGCCGCCACCCGGCTGCTGCTGGTCGTCGCGCTCGTCGTGATGGCCCTGCTGCTCGCCCCGGTGGCCGACGTCGCGGGCGACGTCAGCGCCTCCCCCCGACCCTCGGCCGCTGCCCCCGCGGGCTCGTCGGAGGCCGGTGCCGGCCACGGCGTCCGGGCCGAGGCCGTCACCGCGAAGCGCCGCGCCAAGAAGGTCCGCAAGGCCCGCAAGAAGGCCGCCGCTGTGGCCACCTCCGCCGGCGCGGCCCGCTGGAAGGGCGCCACGCTGACCTACTACGACGGCCTGCCCTCGCAGTGGACCTGGAGCCTGCGCGCCGCCGCGGCCCAGTGGAACGCCTCCGGCGTCGGGATCACGCTGCAGCCCGTCGACGACCCGGCCGCCGCCCAGGTCCGCGTCGGCTACGGCGACATCGGCGGGTCCTCCGGCCTGGCCACCGTCGGCCCCACCACCGGTGCCTTCGTCAAGCTGAGCGCCCGCTACCGCTCCGCGGTGGCCGACCAGTACGACCGCGTCGAGGTCATGGGCGTGCTGACCCACGAGCTCGGGCACGTCCTCGGCCTCGAGCACGTCACCACCGGGTGCGCCCTGATGGGCCCGGTCATGGACATCGTCGGCTGCGGCATCTACGACCTGGCGCGGCCCGACGACTACCGCTGCGACGTCATCGGCGACGCCGCCCTCGCGCAGGCGGTGCGGCTGTACGGCGGCGTCGCTCGCGCGCAGGGCACCGACAGCTGCACGGTCGGCGCCTGAGCGTCCACGGGGGCGGTCGACGATTCCGCGGACGGCCCGTCCGTGGCACACTCGCAGGCGTGACGCACCACCGGTCGATCATTCCCTAGCGCGACGAGCACCCGCTCGTCGCGCCGCCTCTCGTCCCCACGGGAGGCTTTTTTGTTGCCCTGGACCCATCACTGCCGCACCCGGAGGACCCGATGCCCGGTCAGCCACACGACGCCTTCCACGTCTACGACACGACCCTGCGTGACGGCGCGCAGCAGGAGGGCCTCAACCTCTCCGTGGCCGACAAGCTGACGATCGCTCGGCTGGTCGACCAGCTCGGCGTCGGCTTCGTCGAGGGCGGCTGGCCCGGGGCCAATCCCAAGGACACCGAGTTCTTCCGCCGGGCCCGCGAGGAGCTGGCGCTCGAGCACGCTCAGCTGGCCGCCTTCGGTGCGACCCGCAAGGCCGGCGCCGTCGCCGCCGACGACCCGCAGGTCGCGGCGCTGCGCGAGTCGGGGGCCGGCGTCGTGACGCTGGTGGCCAAGAGCCACGACCGCCACGTCGAGCTGGCGCTGCGCACCACGCTCGAGGAGAACCTCGCGATGGTGCGCGACACCGTCTCGCACCTGCGGGCCGAGGGGCAGCGGGTCTTCGTCGACCTCGAGCACTTCTTCGACGGCTACCGCCGCACGCCGGCGTACGCGCTCGAGGTCGCCCGCGTCGCGGCCGAGGCGGGGGCCGACGTGGTCGCGCTGTGCGACACCAACGGCGGCATGCTGCCCGACTGGGTGCACGAGATCGTCGGCGAGGTCGTCGCCGACCTGGGCGGCGCCGCCCGCGTGGGGATGCACGCCCACAACGACACCGGGTGCGCGGTAGCCAACAGCGTCGCCGCCGTCACCGCCGGCGCCACCCACGTGCAGGGCTGCCTCAACGGCTACGGCGAGCGCACCGGCAACGCCGACCTCGTCAGCGTCGTGGCGGCCCTCGAGCTCAAGCTCGACCGCCGGGTGCTGCCCGACGGGCTGCTGCGCGAGGCCACCCGGGTGGCGCACGCGGTCGCCGACGTCACGAACTTCCCGCCCGCCACGCGGCAGCCGTACGTCGGCCACTCCGCCTTCGCGCACAAGGCCGGGCTGCACGCCAGCGCCATCAAGGTCGACCCCGACCTCTACCAGCACATGGACCCCGCGGGCGTCGGCAACGACATGCGGCTCCTCGTCTCCGACATGGCCGGGCGGGCCTCGATCGAGCTCAAGGGCCGCGAGCTCGGCTTCGAGCTGGAGGCCGAGCTGGTCGGCCGGGTGACCGCACGGGTCAAGGCGCTGGAGTCGCAGGGCTGGACCTTCGAGGCGGCCGACGCCTCCTTCGAGCTGCTGCTCGTCGAGGAGGTCGACGGCGTGCGGCCGTCGTACGTCGACGTCGAGTCGTGGCGCGTCATCACCGAGACCCGCCCCGGCCTCGAGGCGGTCTCGGAGGCGACGGTCAAGCTGCGCGCCGGGGGCGCCCGGATCGTGCTCACCGGCGAGGGCAACGGCCCCGTCAACGCGCTCGACTCGGCGCTGCGGCAGGCGATCAGCCAGCTCTACCCCGAGGTCGTGAAGTTCGAGCTCGTCGACTACAAGGTGCGCATCCTCGACCAGGGCCACGGCACCGACGCCATCACCCGGGTGCTCATCGAGACCTCCGACGGCGAGGGCTCGTGGGTCACCGTCGGCGTCGGCGCCAACGTCATCGAGGCGTCGTGGACCGCGCTGATGGACGGGCTCACCTTCGGGCTGCGCCGCCACGACGCCTGAGCCCGGCCCGCCGGGGGCGTCGAGCCCGCCGGGGTCGTCGGGGGTCGTCGGGGGCAGGCGCTAGGTTGCGCACGACGAGGTCCGCGACGGCGAGGAGAGCCGGCATGACGCAGGTGAAGCAGCACAAGATCCAGCTCGACGAGAGCGAGATGCCGACCCGCTGGTACAACGTGCTGCACGACCTGCCGACGCCCCCGCCGCCCTACCTGCACCCGGGCACGGGCCAGCCCGTCGGGCCCGACGACCTCGCCCCGCTGTTCCCGATGTCGCTCATCGAGCAGGAGATGACGAGCGAGCAGTACGTCGACATCCCCGACGAGGTGCTCGACGTCTACCGGATCTGGCGGCCGAGCCCGCTGTTCCGCGCCCACCGGCTCGAGCGGGCGCTCGGCACCCCGGCGCGCATCTACTACAAGTACGAGGGCGTCTCGCCCGCCGGCTCCCACAAGCCCAACACCGCCGTGCCGCAGGCCTACTACAACAAGCAGGCCGGCATCTCGAAGCTCACCACCGAGACCGGTGCCGGGCAGTGGGGCACCTCGCTGGCCTTCGCGTGCGCGCAGTACGACATGGAGTGCGAGGTCTGGCAGGTGCGGGCGTCGTACGACCAGAAGCCCTACCGCCGCATGATGATCGAGACCTTCGGCGGGCGGGTGCACCCCAGCCCGTCCGACCTCACCGACGCCGGCCGCGCGATCCTGGCCGCCGACCCCGGCTCGACGGGCTCGCTCGGCATCGCGATCAGCGAGGCGGTCGAGGTGGCAGCGCAAGACCCGGCGATCAACTACTCGCTCGGCAGCGTGCTCAACCACGTGCTGATGCACCAGACGATCATCGGCGAGGAGGCGCTGCTGCAGCTGGCCAAGGTGGGCGAGACGCCCGACCTGCTGGTCGGGTGCACCGGCGGTGGCTCCAACTTCGGTGGGCTGATGTTCCCGTTCCTGCGCGAGAAGTGGGCGGGCCGGATGTCGCCCGAGGTGCGTGCGGTCGAGCCGAGCGCGTGCCCGACGCTGACGCAGGGCACCTACGCCTACGACTTCGGCGACACCGCGGGGTTGACGCCGCTGATGAAGATGCACACGCTCGGTCACGACTTCGTGCCCGACCCGATCCACTCCGGCGGCCTGCGCTACCACGGCATGAGCCCGCTGATCAGCCACCTCTACGAGACCGGCGAGATCGGCGCGGTCGCCAAGCAGCAGTCCGACTGCTTCGCCGCCGGGGTGCTGTTCGCCCGCACCGAGGGGATCGTGCCGGCCCCCGAGCCGACCCACGCCCTGGCCGCGGCGGTCGAGGAGGCGCTGCGCTGCAAGGAGACGGGCGAGGAGAAGGTCATCCTCACCGCGCTGTGCGGCCACGGCCACCTCGACCTCCCGGCCTACGCCTCCTACCTCGAGGGCACCATCACCGACACCTCGTGGGACGACTCCGAGCTGCAGGCCGCCGTCGCCCAGGCGCTGACCAAGCTGCCCCAGCTGGCCTGACCGTCAGCCTGTGTCGGTCGAGCTCGCCGAGACCACGCGCCGGCCTCGTCGGTCGAGCTCGTCGAGACCACTCGGTAGCGTCCCCGCATGGCCGAGCTGCACGACCTGACCGCCCTCGAGCAGGGAGCCGCGATCCGGGCGGGGGAGACCTCGACCGCCGAGCTGGTCGAGCACTACCTGGCCCGGATCGACGGCGAGCCGTACGGCGCCTTCGTCACCGTCACCGGCGAGGCGGCGCGGGCCGCCCGGCCGGTCGGCCACGGTCCGCTGGCGGGGGTGCCGACGGCGGTCAAGGACCTCGCCCAGACCGTCGGGGTGCGCACGACCTTCGGCTCACCGGTCTTCGCCGAGCACGTGCCCGCCGTCAGCGACGAGGTGGTGCTCCGGCTCGAGCGGGGCGGGTTGGTCAGCCTCGGCAAGACCAGCACCCCCGAGCTCGGCTCGCCCTGCTACACCGAGCCCGAGGGCCGCCCGCCGGCCGTGACGCCGTACGACACCAGCCGGATGGCCGGCGGCTCCAGCGGGGGCGCCGCGGCCGCGGTGGCCGCCGGGCTGGTGCCGGTGGCCCACGGCTCCGACGGGGGCGGCTCGATCCGGATCCCGGCCAGCTGCTGCGGGCTGGTCGGGCTGAAGCCGAGCCGCGGTCGCATCTCGGGCGCCCCGGTGTTCGGCGACGTCGTCGGCCTCAGCAGCCAGGGGTCGATCGCACGCACCGTGCGCGACGCCGCCGCGCTGCTCGACGTCATGGCGGGTCGCCACGTGGGCGACCCGACGTGGGCGCCTCCGGCAGCCGAGGCGTTCCTGGCAGCAGCGGAGCGCGAGTCAGGTCGGCTGCGCGTCTCGCGCTTCCGCGACCCCGTGATCACCGACACCGAGCTCGACGCCTCGTGCGTGGACGCCTACGAGGAGGTGTCGCGGCGGCTGGTCGCGCTCGGCCACGACGTCGAGGACGTGCCCGGACCGATCAGCCGCGACGCGGTGCCCGTCTTCGAGACCTGCTGGGCGGTGCTCACCGCGCAGTCGGTGCTGCCGCTGCCCGAGCACGCCCGGCCGCTGCTGCGGCCGCTGACCCGCTGGCTGGCCGAGCGCGGGCTCGCGGTCAGCGGACCCGCCTTCGCCCTGGCCGTCGGCGAGCTGCGCCGGGCCGCCGCCGCGGCGCTGCAGGCCGTGGCGGCGTACGACGTGGTGCTGACACCGACGCTGGCCTCGCCCCCGCTGCCGGTGGGGGCGATCCGCGACGACGCCGACCCCGCCGCCGACTTCGAGGCGCAGAAGCGGTTCACGCCCTTCACCTCGCTGTGGAACCTCACCGGCAGCCCCGCCGTCTCCCTGCCGACCCACTGGACCCCCGACGGCCTCCCGGTCGGCACCATGCTCGCCGCCGCCCCCGGCGAGGAGTCGCTGCTCGTCTCCCTCGCCGCCCAGCTCGAGGCGTCGTACGCCGCCGACGGCCTCGCCTGGCACGAGCACCACCCGCCCGGTTGGTGAGGTGAGAATTCCCCGGTCAGCCGGGGACTTCGTTACTTGTCGGCCTAGATCACGGCCGACAAGTGAGGAAACAGGTGCACCAGTCCGGCTCCACCCGGCCGTCCTCGGCTGCGAAAAGGGTTGGTCGTGGTGCGAGGTGCGACCTAACGTCGCCGACGTGGAGGACCACGTGCTGGGACGGTTCGTGCAGGACGGGCGGCTGGTGGTGGTGCCGACCAAGCGGGCCAAGCTGCTGGTCGTGCTCGACCACCTGGCCCAGCAGTTCGAGCCGGGGCGCACCTACCCCGAGCCCGAGGTGGTCGCGGTGCTCGAGGGCTACCACCCCGACCACGCGATGCTGCGGCGCGCGCTCGTCGACGAGGGGTTCATGAGCCGCGAGGGCGGCGTCTACTGGCGCTCCGGCGGCACGTACGACGTCTGACCCTCGCCGACGAACTGGCAGCTCGCGGTCGACCGCCCCCGGGAAGGCCCCACCGAGGCCCGTCCGGGCTGACCTGCCGCCCGTCCTACGGCGCGTCGACCGGCCGCGGCCCGCTGACGGTGAGCGCGGCGATCGCGGTCGTGATCGGCACGGCGAGCACCAGGCCGATGCCGGAGGCCAGCGTGCGCATCACCTCGGTCGCGATCTCCTCCGACGACAGCACCGACAGCAGCGGCCGGTCGAAGAAGTAGAGCAGCAGCAGCACCGACAGCGCGGCCCCGGCGTAGGCGAAGACGATGGTGTAGATCGTCGAGGCGATGTGGTCGCGACCGATGCGCATGCCGCGGGTGTAGAGCTGGCGCCGGGTCAGGCCGGGCGCAGCACCACGCAGCTCCCACACCGAGGAGGCCTGGGTGATGGTGACGTCGTTGAGGACGCCGAGCCCGGCCACGATGACCGCGCACATCAGCAGGCCCTGGAAGTCGATCTCGGTGAAGCTCGACAGGGCCGCGCCGGCCTCGTCGGAGATGCCGGTGAGCCGGCTCCGGCCGATGGCGACCCAGCCGACGACGCCCGTGACGGCGACGCCGAGCAGGGTGCCGGCGAGGGCCGCGCTGGTGCGCACCGACGGCCCGTGCGCGAGGTAGAGCACGACGTACATGATCGCGGCGGAGCCGACCACCCCCACGAGCAGTCCGTCGCTGCCCTCGAGCAGCGCGGGGATCATGAATCGCACCAGCACGAACGCGCCGAGCCCGAGTCCCACCAGCGCCAGGAAGCCGCGCAGCCGGGCCACGGCGACGACGAGCACCGCGAAGAGCGCGGCCATCAGGGCGAGGGAGCCGCCGCGGTCGACGTTGTTGAAGGCGTACTGCGGGGCGTCGCCCTCCGGCGTCGGCAGCCGCTGCAGCTCGACCGTGTCGCCGACCCGCACCCCCGACGCGCTGACCTGCGGCGGCATGCCGCGGACGACCTGCTCGGTGTCGGCGTCGGGTCCGGTGCGCAGGGTCACGACGAGCTCGCCGCACTCGCGGCCCACCGACTCCTCGGTGCTGGTGCAGGGCTCCCCGACCGCTTCGACGACACCCTCCTCGAACGTCACCCCGGGTGCGGCGTAGGCGGTCGAGGCGTCCTGCGGCAGCGGGTCGTCGGACGGCCACAGCGAGACGAGGCCGACGACCACGGCCACCGCGGCGACGGCCAGGCCGGTCAGCAGCAGCACGACCGCGATCGGCTTGGTCGGCACGTCGCGGAGGGACGTCCCGGCGGGCAGGTCGGCGTGGCGGTGGCTCATCGCGCCCGACGGTAGTGGGCCGGAACCCGAAGGGCCCACCGCGCGTCACACCCGCATGCGCCTGCGTCGAGCCCCCGCCGCCCTGGTCGTCCTCGGTGTCGTGGCCCTCTTCGGCCCCACCGGGTGGGCCGATCCGGCTGTCGCAGGGTGCGCCGCTCCCACGCTCCGCGTCGACAGTTCCAGCTGGGACCGTACGACGAGGCCGCAGCTCGCCGCGGGCTCGCCGGTGGTCGTCGAGGGCCGCAGCCTGCGCGACAGCTGCAACGACACGGGCACCACGACCGTCTCGCCGCTCGGGTGCGAGGAGCAGGTGGTCGACCCACCGGGCCCGGCCAGCGACGTCGCGCTGCGGGTCGAGCAGGGCGACCGCTCCTGGGTCCTCGGCCGCACCGACGCCGACGCGTCGTACGACGCGACCTGGCGGGTCCGGTTGCCCACCGAGCTCCGCCCCGGCCCCGCCCGTCTCGTCGCCGACGGCTCCGAGCCGCTGCGCGTGCGGGTGATCGCCGGTCGCTGAGGAGGGCGCTCTGCGCCCGTCTCGACGGGCCGGACGTCGCCCTTCGAGACGGTTGCTGCGCAACCTCCTCAGGGATCAAGGGCGGTAGTGCGCGACCCCCAAGGAGCAGAGGGCGGGTTCCGCGCAACGTCTTCAGGGAGCGGTGGTCGGGTTGTCGGGCGCCGAGGTCGTGGAGCGCTTGATCCCTGAGGAGGGCGCTCTGCGCCCGTCTCGAAGGGTCGACCGTCGCCCTTCGAGACGGTTGCTGCGCAACCTCCTAAGGGACCAGGGGCGGTAAGGCGCGACCTCCTCAGGGGGCCGGGGGCGGTAAGTGCGCGACCTCTTGAGGGACCACAGGCGGTTGCTGCCCGGCCGCTCAGGGAGCAGGGGCGGTCGCCGCGCGATCCTCTAGGAAGCGGTGGCCCCGACGGCGAGCAGGCGCTCGCACTGCTCGACGAGGCGGGCGCGGAGGGGGGCGCCGCGCTCGGCGAAGCCGCGCTGCGCGGCGACGTACGCCTGCTTGCCCGCGGGCGTCTCGATCGGCACGGGGGCGAGGCCGAGGGCGGAGAAGTCGTAGGGCGAGGCGCGCATGTCGAGCTCGCGGATGTCCCAGGCCAGCGCGAAGCAGTCGGCGACGAGCTCGCTCGGGACCAGCGGGCTGAGGCGGAAGGCGTGCTTGTAGAGGTCCATGCCGGCGTGCAGGCACCCCGGCTGCTCGTACGACGCCCGGTCGTCGCGGCCTGGCGACAGGGTGTTGAGGGGCCGAGCGGTCGGCGTGAAGAAGCGGAACGCGTCGAAGTGCGAGCACGCCACCCGGTGGCCCTCGACGACGGCGTCGGTGCCGGCGCCGCCGAGCCGCAGCGGCCAGCGGTGGCGCAGGTCGTCGGGGGAGAGGCGGTGCACCATGGCCCACTCGTGCAGGCCGAAGCAGCCGAGCGTGGGTGGTCGCGACGCGGTGGCGACGAGCAGCCGGTGGACCGCGCGGAGGACCGGCTCGCGCTCGGCGACCAGGGCACGGTCGACGGTGGCACCGGCCGCCGTGGCGACGTACCCCCTCTCGGCGCGGGCGTCGAGCAGCTCGACCCCGAGGCCGGGGTGCCAGCGGCGCAGCTGCGCGGGGCGCTGGGAGTAGTAGGTGAAGAGGAAGTCGTGGACGGGGTGCTTCTCGCCCCGGCGACGCCGCTCGAGGTGGGGTTCGACCCAGAGGTCGACGCGCTCGGCGTGCGCGTCGGCACGCGCCTGCCAGGTGTCGCGGGTGAGGCTCTCCACGGGGCACCAGGCTACGGGTCGTCGAGACGGCGTCGCAGGCGCTGCGGCGCCAGCATCCGGTAGCTCTCGGTGACCAGCTCGCCGACCTCGCCCCAGTCGGTGCGGTCGTCGAGCACGACCACGACCATCCCCGGGCTCCAGTCGCCGAGGTAGGGCGGCCCGATCGCCAGGAGGACGTCGCGCTCCTCGCCGTCGCAGTGCACGCTGACCACGGTGACGACGGTGCTGTCGTCGACGCCGAGCTGCGTCGCGGCCTCGCGGTGCGACAAGGCGTAGACGTGGGCCACGGTGCGCCCGCGGACCCGCCAGCGCACCCCGGCCCAGGAGTCCTCCTCGACGACCTCGGGCAGGGCGAGGGCCAGCGGCGCGACCCGGCCGACGAGGGCCGGGTCGGGAGCGGGGCGGCCCTTCACCATGACGGCAACCTAGGTGCCGGGTCCGACAGGACGAGACGGTCGAGATGAGTACGCGCGCGGATCCGCGGCACCCGTCCGGAGCGCCAGCCTGGTCGACATGCGAGCACGACTCCTCTTCGCCGTCCTGGTCTCCGCGGTCGGCCTGCTCCTCGGACTGCTGACCCGGCGCCGCGTCCGCGGCCTGGAGCACGTGCCCCGGCGCGGCGGTGCCCTGGTGGTCTGCAACCACATCTCGGTGGTCGACCCGCTGGTGCTCGGCGAGACGATCTGGCGGGCCGGACGGCGGCCGCGGGGCATGGCGACGGCCGGCCTGTTTGGCGCCCCGGTGGTGGGCGGGCTGCTGCGCCGGCTCGGCTTCATCCCCGTCGCCCGGGGCACGGCGACGGCCCGCGAGGCGCTCGCGCCGGCGGCCGACGCGCTGCGGCGTGGCCGGCTGCTGATGGTCTACCCGGAGGGCGGCATCTCCCGCGACCAGCAGTGGCCGATGCCCTTCAGGACCGGCGCCGCCCGGCTGGCCCTGGAGACGGGGGTCCCGGTGGTGCCGGTCGCGCAGTGGGGCGCCCAGCGGGTGTGGCCCGCCTGGACGCCGCGGGGCTGGCGCTGGCTGCTGCCCGCCGTGGTCACCCGGCCGCGCGTCCAGGTGCTGGTGGGCGAGCCGCTGCACCTGGTCGGCGACCCTGCCAGCGAGGCCGACGTACGCCGCGCCACCGGGGAGCTCGCGGCCGTGGTGATCGGTCTCCTCGTCGAGCTGCGCGGGCCCCGGCCCGACGACCTCGCGGCGGCGGACCGGCTGGCCGCGTAGCGGGGTCCGCTCGTTAGGCTCGGTCGGTGCGTATCGCGAGGTTCACGACAGGAGACGACCCCCGCTTCGGGGTGGTCAGCGGCGAGGTCGACGAGCACGGCCAGCTCGACGACGGCGCGGTGGTGACGGTGCTGGCGGGCGACCCGCTGCACGTCGGCATCGAGCCGACCGACGAGCAGCTGCCGCTCTCGGAGGTGCGGCTGCTCGCCCCGGTGCTGCCCCGCAGCAAGGTGGTCGGCATCGGCCGCAACTACGCCGCGCACGCGGCCGAGCTCGGGCACGACCTGCCCGAGGAGCCGCTGATGTTCCTCAAGCCCAACACCTCCGTCGTCGGCCCCGGCGACCCGGTCTTCCACCCCGAGCAGAGCGAGCGCGTCGACTACGAGGGCGAGCTCGCCGTCGTGATCGGCCGCATCTGTCGCGACGTGCCGAAGGAGAAGTGGCGCGACGTCGTGTTCGGCTACACGATCGGCAACGACGTGACCGCCCGCGACCTGCAGCGCAAGGACGGGCAGTTCACCCGGGCCAAGGGCTTCGACTCCTTCTGCCCGCTCGGCCCGTGGGTCGAGACCGACCTCGACGTCGGCGACCTCGCGGTGCGCACCTACCTCGACGGCGAGGTGGTGCAGGACGGCCGCACCAGCGACCTGATCTTCGACGTGCCGACGCTGATCGCCCACGTCACCAGCGTGATGACGCTGCTGCCCGGCGACGTCATCCTCACCGGCACCCCCGAGGGCGTCGGACCGATGACGCCCGGCCAGGAGGTCGAGGTCTTCGTCGAGGGCATCGGCAACCTCTCCAACCGGGTGGTGGCCCGTGACTGACGTGGTCTCGACGGGCTCGACCGGCGACACGGTCCGCGTCCGCTTCTGCCCCTCGCCGACCGGCTCGCCACACGTCGGCTTCGCCCGCACGGCGCTCTACAACTGGGCCTTCGCCCGCCACCACGGCGGCACCTTCGTCTTCCGCATCGAGGACACCGACAAGGCCCGCAGCACCCAGGAGTCGTACGACGGCATGCTCGGCGCGATGCGCTGGCTCGGCCTCGACTGGGACGAGGGGCCCGAGGTCGGGGGCTCCTTCGGCCCCTACCGCCAGTCCGAGCGCGGCGACCTCTACCGCGACGTGCTCGCCCGCCTCGCCGAGTCGTCGTACACCTACGACTGCTTCTGCACCACCGACGAGGTCGACGCCCGCCGCAAGGCGTCGGGCTCGAAGGTGATGGGGTACGACGGCTTCTGCCGCGAGCTGGGCGCCGAGCAGCGCGCGGCCTTCGAGGCCGAGGGTCGGCGCCCGGTCGTGCGGTTCCGGATGCCCGACGGCTCGGTCACCTGGGACGACCTGGTGCGCGGCGAGATCTCCTTCGAGACCGTCAACGTGCCCGACTTCGCGCTGTGCCGCGCCAACGGCGACCCGCTCTACACCCTGGTCAACCCGGTCGACGACGCCCTGATGCGCATCACCCACGTGCTGCGCGGCGAGGACCTGCTGTCGAGCACCCCGCGGCAGATCCCGCTGCACCGGGCGCTGGTCGACCTCGGCATCGGCCAGCAGGTGCCGCAGTTCGGCCACCTGTCGCTCATCACCGGCGAGGGCAACAAGAAGCTCTCCAAGCGCGATCCGCAGGCCCACCTGTTCGCCTACCGCGACGAGGGCTTCCTGCCCGAGGGCCTGGAGAACTACCTGGCGCTGCTCGGCTGGGCGATCGCCGACGACCGCGACGTCTTCACCCGCGACGAGATGGTCGCGGCCTTCGACGTCCGCCGCGTCAACCCGCAGCCCGCGCGCTTCGACACCAAGAAGGCCGAGGCCATCAACGCCGCCCACGTGCGGATGCTGTCGGTCGAGGAGCTCACCGAGCGCGTCGTGCCCTACCTGCAGCAGGCGGGCGTGCTCGGCGACCCCGTCACGCCCGACCAGGCGGCCCGCCTGGCCGAGGCGATGCCGCTGGTGGCCGAGCGGATGAACAAGCTCACCGAGGCCGCGCCCATGCTCGGCTTCCTGTTCACCGACGAGGTCGAGTACGACGACGCGGCTGTCGTCAAGCAGCTCGGCGGCCCCGGGGGCGGCGTCGTCGACGCGGCCCGCGAGGCGCTCGAGGGCATCGACGGCGCCTGGTCCACCGCGGCGATCGAGCAGGCGCTGCGCGAGCGGCTGGTCGAGCAGATGGAGCTCAAGCCCCGCCTCGCCTTCGGGCCGGTGCGGGTGGCGATCACCGGGCGGCAGGTCTCGCCGCCGCTGTTCGAGTCGCTGGAGATCCTCGGGCGCGAGGAGTCGCTGCGGCGGCTCACCTCCGCCCCGCGGCCCACCGAGTCGTGAGCGCCGGGTCGTGAGCACGCCGGCCGTGGGCCCCGGCAGCTACGCGCTGCTGCTGCGCGGTCCCGGCCCGCGGCCGTGGCTGCGACCGCTGGCCGGGGTGGTGCTGCTCGCCCTCGGCGCGGTGCTGGTGGCGCCGCTGCTGCTCCAGCCGCTCTACCTGGTCGGGCTGCGGCTCGAGGGCGGCGCCGTCGGCGAGGTCACGGCGTCGTACCTGCTCTACGTCAACCTCTCCATCGCCGCGCTGGTGCCGCTCAGCTTCGCGCTGGCCTGGTGGCTGCACGGCGTACGACCGCGGTGGCTCACCTCGGTGGCCCCGGGCCTGCGGTGGCGGCTGCTGCTCGCGTGCACCGGCCTGGCCGTCGTCTCGCTGTTCCTCGCCCTGGTCGTCGGCGCCCTGCTCCCGATGGGCGACGTCACCGGCGTCGAGGGATCGGGCGGGGCCGGTGAGGTCGGGTCGAGCGCGGCGCTGGTGGCGGCCGTGGTGCTGCTGACGACCCCGTTGCAGGCGATCGGCGAGGAGTACGGCTACCGCGGCTACCTGCTGCAGGCGGTCGGCGCCATGTCGGGCCGGCCGTGGGTCGCGGTGGCCGTGAGCTCCCTGGTCTTCGCCCTGGCCCACGGCACCCAGAACCCACCCCTCTTCCTCGACCGCCTGGCCTTCGGCGTCATCGCGGGCACCACCGTGGTGCTGCTCGGCGGCCTCGAGGCCGGCATCGCCATGCACGTCGTCAACAACCTGGTGGCCTTCGGGCTCGCCATCGCCACGGGCTCGGTCGCCGAGGCGCTCACCGTCAGCGAGGTGTCGTGGTGGCGGATCCTGGTCACGGTCACCCAGCACGGCAGCTACCTGCTGCTCGTGCTGTGGGCCGCTCGTCGGCTCGGCGTACGGGCTGTGGCGCCCGCCCGCGACCGCGCGGCGTGAGGCTCCTCACGGGTGCTTCGACGACCGGACCCTCGATTGGTGGGGCCGAGCCGCGATGTGTATCTTTGTCCCTCGGTTCGCCCAGCAGGTCAGGACGAGAGTCAGGGCCTCAAGGGGAGCCGATCCCATGGGGTATGGGGTAATTGGCAGCCCGACTGGTTCTGGTCCAGTTAGTCTAGGTTCGAGTCCTAGTACCCCAGCGAGACGTCAGGACGAAGGCGATTTGGTGGGCCTGCGAGCCCCCGCTAGAGTTCTCGACGGCTCAGGCCCCCGTTGTGTAGTGGCCTAGCACGCCGCCCTCTCAAGGCGGTAGCGCGGGTTCGAATCCCGTCGGGGGTACCACCTCTCAGCCCGGCCTCGTCACGAGGCCGGGCTGAGTCGTTCCCGGGGTCGCCACGCCCGTCGCCGGGTCTCGCGGCTCGTCGCTGGCGCTCCTCGCACCTTGACCACCCCCGGGCGTCTCGCTGGGCGAGGGCCTCGAGACCCCCGCACCCGGTCGCGGCGCGCCCGTCGCCCGTGCTCCTCGCACCTCGACCACCCGGGCCGCACGGTCGTGTCCGATTCCCGCTAGATCGGCGACCGCGGCAGTGGCAGGCTCGGGGCGTGACGACGACGTGCGAGGACCCGTGGGAGGCCCACTACCGGGCCGCCACGGCGCGCGACCGTCGCTTCGACGGGGTCTTCTACGTCGCCGTGCACACGACCGGCATCTACTGCCGGCCGTCGTGCCCGGCGGTGACGCCGCAGCGCCGCAACGTCGACTTCTACCGCTCGGCGGCAGCCGCGCAGCAGGCCGGCTTCCGGGCGTGCCTGCGCTGCCTGCCCGACGCGACCCCGGGCTCGCCCCGCTGGGACGTCGCCTCCGACGCCGCCGGTCGTGCGCTGGCCCTCATCGAGGACGGCGTCGTCGAGCGGGAGGGCGTGCCGGGCCTTGCCGCCCGGCTCGGCTACTCCGAGCGGCAGCTGCACCGGCTGCTGTGTGCCGAGTACGGCGCCGGGCCGCTCGCGCTGGCCCGGTCACGGCGTGCCCAGACCGCGCGCACCCTGATCGAGGGCACCGACCTGCGCCTGGCCGACGTCGCCCACGCGGCGGGCTTCGCGAGCCTGCGGCAGTTCAACGACACGGTCCGCGAGGTCTACGCCCGCACGCCCACCGAGCTCCGCTCGCGGGCCGCCGTCCGGCGTGGCCGGGGCGGTGACCGGGGCGGTGATCGGGGCGGGGCGGTGGCCGGCGCGCTGCGGGTCCGCGTGGCGGTGCGCGAGCCGTTCGCGGCCCGCGACCGGCACCGGTTCGTCGTGCTGCACGCGGTCGCCGGGGTCGAGGGCCGGGGGGAGCACTGGTACGAGCGCGCCGTGCGGCTGCCGCACGGCCCGGCCGTCGTCCGCGTCGACCTCTCGGGCGCGACGCCCGGCACGGTGCCCGCAACGGTGCGGCTGAGCGACGTGCGCGACCTGGCGCCCGCCCTGCAGCGGCTGCGCCGGCTGCTCGACGCCGAGGTCGATCCGGCGACGGTCGACGAGGCCCTGGCCGACGACGCCGCGGTGGCGCCGCTGGTGCGGGCC
>NZ_BAAHAA010000040.1:0-17939 GCF_054777915.1 Nocardioides marmoraquaticus
GCGCGCGCGAGCAGCGCCCGACCCGCCTCGGTCGGGGTGACGCCGCGCGGCCCGCGCACGAGCAGCGGGCAGCCGGCGTCGCGCTCGAGGCGCTGGAGGTGCTGGCTGACCGCCGGCTGGGTCCAGCCGAGGTCGCGCGCGGCCGCCGTCAGCGACCCCGCGCGCACCACCTCGCGGAAGAGCAGCACCCGTCGGGCGTCCAGGACCATGACCCAAGCATGACTTATGGCGCGACCAAGCAGGACGGGTCTTCCTTGGGGCGTGTCCGCGGGCCAGGGTGGGGCGCATGGAGACGATCGGCCTCGTCGGCGGCATGAGCTGGCACTCGACCATCGAGTACTACCGGGTCCTCAACGAGCGCGTCGCGGATGCGCGCGGCGGCCACGCGTCGGCCCAGGTCGTGCTCCGCTCGGTCGACTTCGCCGAGGTGCGCTCCTGCCAGCTGGCCGAGGACTGGGACCGCGCCGCCGACCTGCTCGCGGCGGCCGCCCTCGACTGCGCGGCCGCGGGCGCCCGCACGGTGGCGATCTGCACCAACCTGATGCACAAGGTCGCACCCCAGGTCGAGGACGCGCTCGCGCCCACCGGGGCCCGGCTGCTGCACATCGCCGACGCGGTCGCCGCCCAGGTCGCCACGCTCGGCGCCACCCGGGTGGGGCTGCTGGCCAGCCGCTGGGTGATGGAGGAGCCGTTCTACGCCGAGCGGCTCGCCGCCCACGGCATCGACACCGTCGTCCCCGACGCGCCCACCCGCGCCGAGGTCGACCGGGTGGTCTTCGACGAGCTGACCCAGGGGGTCGTGCGACCGGAGTCGCGGGCGGCGTACGTCGCGGCCGTCGAGGCCATGGCGGCCGACGGCGCGGAGGCGGTCGTGCTCGCGTGCACCGAGATCGGCCTGCTGCTGCGTCCGGAGGACTCGTCGCTGCCGCTGGTCGACTCCTGCACCGCCCACGCCGACGCCCTCGCCGACGCCGCCCTCGGGCTCACGCCCGCCCGCTGAGTCCTCGGGGCCTAGGCCACCGGGACGACCTCGGCGGTCACGACCCGACCGTCGGCCAGCTCGAGCAGCGCCATCGTCGGTCGCGGCTGACGGCGCTTGTCGGTGGGCGATCCGGGGTTCAGCGCCCGCTGGCCGTCGGTCGTCTCGTCCCAGGGGATGTGCGAGTGGCCGAAGACGACGAGGTCGGCGTCGGGGAAGCGCCGTCGCAGCCGGGGGCCACGCCCCTTCGCCGGCCCGCTGTCGTGCAGCATCGCGACCTGCACGCCGGCCAGCTCGGTCTCGAGCACCTCGGGCACGCCGGCCGGTCCGGCGCCGGCCCAGGCCGCGACGTCGGCGCCGTCGTTGTTGCCGAGCACGACGAGCACCGGGGCGTACGTCGCCAGCTCGTCGAGGACGTCGGCGCGGCAGACGTCACCCGCGTGCAGCACGAGGTCGACCCCGCGCAGGTGCTCGGCCACCCCCGGCGGGCAGCCCTTCCAGAACCGCGGTGCGTGGGTGTCGGCGAGGACGGCCACCCGCACCGTCAGGCCGAGCCGTAGCGGCGGTTGCGAGCGGCGTACTGCTCGACGGCCGCCCAGAGGTGACGGCGGTCGACGTCGGGCCACAGCACGTCGGTGAAGACGAGCTCGCTGTAGGCGGCCTGCCAGAGCATGAAGTTGGACAGCCGCTGCTCGCCGGAGGTGCGCCACACCAGGTCGGCGTCGGGCAGCTCGGGCACGTAGAGGTAGCGCGCGAAGGTCTTCTGGTCGACCGCACGGGGCTCGAGCCGACCCGCGGCGACGTCGTCGGCCATCGCCCGGGCGGCGTCGGCCAGCTCGGCCCGACCGCCGTAGTTGACGCACATCGTCAGCGTCAGCACGTCGTTGTCGCGGGTCATCTCCTCGGCGACCTGCAGCTCCTTGACCACCGAGCGCCACAGCCGCGGGGCCCGGCCGGCCCAGCGCACCCGGACGCCGAGCTCGTGCATCTCGTCGCGACGACGTCGGATGACGTCACGGTTGAAGCCCATGAGGAACTTGACCTCGTCGGCGCTGCGCGACCAGTTCTCGGTGGAGAAGGCGTAGGCGGAGATCGCCTTGACCCCGACCTCGATGGCGCCCTCGACCACGTCGAACAACGAGGACTCGCCCTCGGTGTGGCCCGCCGTGCGGGGCAGGCCCCGCTCCTCGGCCCAGCGGCCGTTGCCGTCCATGACGATCGCGACGTGACCGGGGACGAGGTCGGCCGGCACCGGCGGCGGCACGGCGCCGCTCGGGTGAGGCGTCGGGCGACGCGGCTCGGGCCGGGCGACGGCGCGGGTCCGCGAGCGAGGCATGGGCGTCAGCGTAGAGGTTTGCACCGGGGCCGGGGGGACACTGGCCGCCCATGGAAGCCCTGGAGCCGGCGTACTCCACGCCCGTCATGCTGCTGATCGCCGTCGCTGCGGTCGCCCTGCTGCTCGTGCTCATCATGGTGGTGAGGCTGCACGCGTTCCTGGCGCTGGTGCTGGTCAGTGCGATCACCGCAGTCGCAGCCGGCATCCCGCTGGCCGACGTGCCGGTGGTGATGACGCAGTTCTTCTCGACGACGCTCGGGTCGGTCGCGCTGCTGGTCGCGCTCGGCGTCATGCTCGGCCGGCTGCTGGAGGTGACGGGCGGCGCCCGTGTGCTGGCCGAGACGCTGGTCAACCGCTTCGGCGAGCAGCGAGCCCCGCTCGCGCTGGGTGTCGCCTCGCTGATCTTCGCCTTCCCGATCTTCTTCGACGCGGGCCTGGTGGTCTTCCTGCCGATCATCCTGACCGTCGCGCGACGGTTCGGCGGATCGGTCCTGCGCTACGCCCTGCCGTCGGCCGGGGCGTTCGCCGCGATGCACGCGATCGTGCCGCCGCACCCCGGGCCGGTCGCGGCGGGAGCGAGCCTCGAGGCCTCGCTCGGCGTGCTGCTGCTCGTCGGCACCCCGGTCGCCGTCGTGTCGTGGTTGGTCGGGTCCTACCTGTTCAGCAGCGTGGTGTCGCGACGCGTCCACGTGCCGGTGACCGACCTGCTCCTCGGTGAGGTCGACGACGAGCGCGACGCCCGTCCCCCGGCGTTCGGCGTCGTGCTGGTGCTCCTGCTGCTGCCGATGCTGCTCATCTCGCTCAACACGGTCATCACCTCGCTGACGACCGCCGGCACCCTCGAGGCCTCGTCGGTCACCGACTTCCTCGTGCTGCTCGGCAACACCCCGGTCGCCCTGCTCATCAGCGTGCTGGTCGCGCTGGTCCTGCTGGGCTCCCGTGCCGGCTCGCGCTCGGAGGTGCAGGGCCTGCTCGACGGGGCGTTGGGCCCTGTCTGCTCGGTCATCCTCATCACCGGCGCCGGTGGCATGTTCGGCGGCGTGCTGCGCACCAGCGGCATCGGCGAGTCGCTGACCTCGTCCCTGGCCGGGGTGGGGCTGCCGCTGGTCGTGCAGGCGTTCCTCATCGCGACGGCGCTCCGGGTGGCCCAGGGCTCGGCGACCGTGGCGCTGACCACCACCGCCGGCCTGGTCGCGGCGTCGGCCTCGGGACTGCCCGAGCTGCAGCTCGCCGCGCTGGTCTTCGCCATCGCCGGCGGGTCGACGGTGCTCTCGCACTTCAACGACTCCGGCTTCTGGCTCGTCGGCAGGCTCTTCGACATGGACGAGAAGACCACGCTGCGCACCTGGACGGTCATGGAGACCACCCTGGGCCTGACCATGTTCGCCTGCGCGGGCCTGCTGTGGGTGGTCGCGTGAGCGCCGCGGCCGGCGGCCCCCTCGTGGTGGTCGTCATGGGCACGACCTCGACCGGCAAGAGCTCGGTCGGCGAGCGTCTGGCCGCCGCCCTCGACGCCGGCTTCGTCGAGGGCGACGACCTGCACCCGCAGGCCAACGTCGACAAGATGGCTTCCGGCACGCCGCTGACCGACGACGACCGCTGGCCCTGGCTCGACCGGGTCGCCGCCCGGATCCGCGGGACGGTCGCCGATGGGCAGCGGCTGGTGGTGACGTGCTCGGCGCTCAAGCGCTCCTACCGCGACGTGCTGCGCGGTGACCCGGCGACGGCCGAGCAGGTGTTCTTCTGCCACCTCGCCGGCAGCCGCGAGCTGCTGGAGCAGCGCATCGCGGGCCGCCGCGGGCACTTCATGCCGACCTCGCTCCTCGACAGCCAGCTCGACACCCTCGAGGAGCTCGGCCCCGAGGAGCGTGGCGCGCGCGTCGACGTGGCGCCGCCGCTCGACGAGGTGGTCGCGGCGGCGCTGCGCGAGCTCAGCGCTCGCTGAGGTGCGGCATCGAGCGCAGCCCGCGCTCGAGGTGCCAGGCGACGTACGCCGAGACCAGCCCGCGCGCCTCGCGCCGACAGCGGGGCTCGACGTCGGCCACCGTCGGCCAGTCGCCCGCGAGCAGCGCGCCGAGGTGGAGCATGGTCCCGGCCGCCGGGCTCGCCGAGCCGGGCACACGGCAACGCACGCACAGGGCGCCGCCCGCGGCGGGGTGGAAGGCCCCGTGGGGACCCTCGAGGCCGCAGCTGGCGCAGGCCGAGCACGAGGGCGCGTAGCCGGCGACCGACATCGAGCGCAGCAGGAAGGAGTCGAGCACGTCGCCGGGACGGTGCTCGTCGCCCACCATGGCGCGCAGCGCACCGACCAGCAGGAGGTACTGCTGCACCGACGGCTCGCGCTCCTCCGACACCAGCCGCTCGGCGGTCTCGAGCATGACGCTCGCCGCGGTGTAGCGGTCGTAGTCGGCGGCGATGACGTTGCCGAACGGCGACCTGGTCACCGCCTGGGTGACGGTGTCGAGGTTGCGCCCGACCGCCAGCTGCAGGTCGACGTGGGTGAAGGGCTCGAGCCGGGAGCCGAACTTCGACGACGTGCGCCGCACCCCACGCGCCACCGCGCGCACGACACCGTGCTCGCGCGTCAGCAGCGTGATGATGCGGTCGGCCTCGGCGAGCGAGTGGGTGCGCAGCACCACCGCTTCGTCGCTGTAGACCGGCATGGCACCAGTCTCCACCCCGGCGGGTGGGGCCCTACGACACCACGCCCGTGACGGCCGTGGGCGCGCCGTGGCACCGGTCGACGAACTGCGCGGCGAGCCGGTCGAGCCGCGCCGGGCGGGCCCGCCACTCCAGGATCGAGCGGGCCTCGACGAACTCGGCGTGCGGCAGCTCGGCGGCGAGCATGGCGGCGTCGGCGGCGGGGTGGATCGGGTCGCTGGGGTGGCCGACCACCATCGCCGGGACGGTGATGCCACGGCGGGCCCGGGACGCGGGCGCGATGCGGCCGAAGAAGATGCCGTGGATGGCGGCCGCCATCGGCGCCGGACGCTGGTCGAGCGTGTCGAGCACGATGCCCGTCCAGAAGGGCACCAGTCCCCGCGGCACCGCGCGCGAGGCGAGGCGTACGGCGCGGACCGTCACCGGCACGTAGCGCGCCCAGAACAGCAGCGGCGCGAAGGCGACGAGGCCCGCCTCGAGGGCGTTGTCGAGCACGGGCATCTCGCACAGCAGCCCACAGACCCGCTCCGGCGCCAGCACGGCGGTCTCGAGCGTGACGTTGGCCCCGAGCGAGGTGCCGCCGACGACGGCCCGCTCGACGCCGAGGTGGTCGAGCAGGGCGACGACCTGCTCGGCGAAGGCCGACATGGAGTAGAGCAGCGGGTCGTCGGGCCGGTCGGAGCGGCCGTGGCCCAGCAGGTCGAGGGTGACCACGTGCGCCCCGTCGGCGGCGAGCGCCCGGGCGAGCGGCTCGTGCATCCGGCGCGGCATCAGCTGCCCGTGGAGCAGCACCACCCACCGCGGGCCCGCGCCGTACTCGGTGTACTCGAGGCGGTGACCGTCGACGAAGAACTGCCCGATGCGCTCGGAGACGAGGACCATGGGCCCACCCTAGGGCCGTCGGAGCGTCCTTCCGGGCGGCCGACCAGGCATGATCGCCGGGTGAGCCCTGCACCGTCCGGCGTCCGGCACCCTGCCGTGCCGGCCCCGGTCGTGCCGGTCCTGGTGGTCGCGACCGGTGCGGTGACCCTGCTCGCCGTGCTCGTGGGCGGCGCCGCCGAGACCCTCGGGGCCTGGTGGCCGACCGTCGGGCTGGCGGTCGTGACCCTGCTGCTCACGCCGGGCCGTCGGCTGGTGCTGGTCGCCGTCGCGCTGCTGGTCGTCGTGCTCGCCGCGGGTCTGCTGGGCGGCCGGGCGCCGGGCACCGCCGCGGCGCTCGCGGCCGTCGACTGCGCCGAGGCGCTGCTCGTGGCGCTCGTCGTACGACGGTCGGCCGACGGCCGGCTCGACCGCCTCGCCGACCTGGGCCCGCTGCTGGCCGGCGTCGCGGCTGGCGCGGTCGTCGGCGGCCTCGGCGTCGCGACCATCCTGAGCAGCACCTCCGACGACGGGTTCGGGGCGGTCTTCACCGTGGCGGGGCTCGCCCACGCCGCCGCCCTGCTCGTGCTGGTGCCGCCGGCGCTGCTCGACTGGCAGCGACCGTGGTCCCAGCGCCGCGCCGGCCAGGTGGTGCCGCTCGCGGTCGTCGTCGGCGTGGTCCTGGTGCTCGCCTTCTCCGAGCTGACCGGCGGCCTGACCGGCCTGACGCTCCTGGTGCTGCCGCTGCCCCTGGTGGTGGCGGGCGCGGTGCGCCACGACCTCCGGGCGATCACGGCGCTGCTGGTCTGGTGCGCCGCGCTGGTGTCCGCGACGGTGCTCGTCAGTCCGAACACCTTCGGCCCGGGCGCCGCAGGCGCGGCGGCGACGACCCAGGTCGCGCAGGTCTACCTCGTCACCCTCGTATTGCTGGTGCTGCCGCTCGCGCTGGCGCTGCGCGAGCGCGACGAGGCTGCCCGCCGCACCCGCGACAGCGAGCGCACCTTCCGCCGGGCGTTCACGCAGTCCGGCCTGCCGGTCCTGCTGGGCCGGTGGGACGGCGCCACGTTGCGGATCGGCGCCGCGAGCGACGCCTGCGGTGGCCTCCTCGGTCGCGAGCCCGCCGAGCTGGCCGGTCTCGACGTCGACGCGCTGGTGCACGCGTCCGGGCTCCTGGAGGCGCTGCGAGGAGCTCCCCTGGCCGACTTCCCCGGCTGGTCCGGCCCGCTGAGGCTGCGCGACGACCCGCGCCGGCAGGTGGAGGCGTACGCCGCCCTCCTCGACGTCGACGGCGAGCGCGGCCTGCTGTCGCTGCACCTGGTCGACCTGACCGAGCGGCTGAGCCTGCAGCAGCGGCTCACCGACGAGCAGGCCCGCTCCCAGGCGGTGATGGACACCGCCTCGAGCCTCATCGTCATCACCGACACCGAGGGCCGCGTCGTCACGGTCAACCCGGAGACGACGCGCCTGACCGGCTGGACCGCCGACGAGCTGGTCGGGCGGCCGCTGTGGGAGCTGGTGGTGGCGCCCCGCGACCGCCAGAAGGTCGAGGACGCCGTCACGCAGGTGCTGCCCATCCCCCGCTCCGGCGAGCTGCGCCTGCGGACCCGCTCCGGTGCCGAGCGCACGGTCGTCTACAGCCACGCCGTGCACCAGGGCACCGACGACGCCCCGGCGACCTTCGTCTTCAGCGGCTCCGACGTCACCGAGGCGCGGGCGAGCGCCGAGATGGTCGAGCACCTGCTGCGCTCGGTGACCTCGATCGCCTTCGTCGGCACCGACCTCGACGGCACCGTGACCCTCTTCAGCACCGGGGCGGAGCGGTTGTTCGGCCTCCGCGCCGACCAGGCGTTGGGCCGCGGCCTCGGCACGATGCTGGCGGAGGTCGGCGAGACCGGGCAGGACGGCCAGGAAGGGCTCCGGCGCGGGGTGCCGCTGACCCGCCTGGTGGGGTCCGGCTCGGCCGTCGAGGGATCGCCGCGCACGCACGACTGGCTGGCGCTGCCGCAGGACCGGCCGCCGGTGCGGGTGTCGATGACCTGCAACCCGGTGCGGAGCGCCGCGGGCACCCAGCACGGCTACCTCTTCGTGGCCCGTGACGTCACCGACACCCGGCGCAACCAGGAGATCATGGTCAGCGCCCTGCGCCGCGAGCGCGAGGTCGTCACCCGGCTCCAGGAGCTCGACCGGGCCAAGGACGACTTCATCTCCACGGTGAGCCACGAGCTGCGCACCCCGATGAGCAGCATCATCGGCTGCGCCGAGATGCTCGCCGACGGCATGGCGGGCGAGCTGCACGACAGCCAGCAGCAGCTCGTCGACGTCGTGATCCGCAACGGCGCCCGGCTCCTCGGTCTCGCCGACGACCTGCTCACCCTGGCCACCTTCGACCGGGGCACCCCCGCGCAGCCGGGGGCCCACCTCGACCTGCGCCACGTGGTGCGGGAGAGCCTCGGTGCCGTGCGGCCGCATCCGGACGACGACCGGCTGCGCTGGGAGGTCGACCTCCCCGACGCGCCGGTGGACGTGGTCGGCGAGGCGAGCCACCTCGAGCGCGCCGTGACCAACCTGCTGACGAACGCCGTGAAGTTCACCCCCGACGGGGGCTCGGTGAGCGTGGCGCTGCGCCTCGACCCAGGCGTCGGCACGGCGACCGTGACGGTGACCGACACCGGCCGAGGCATCCCCGAGTCCGACCTCGAGCACGTCTTCGACCGGTTCTTCCGCGCGTCCGAGGTGCAGCGGCACGCCATCCAGGGCACCGGCCTCGGCCTGTCCATCGTCAAGCAGATCGTCGAGCGGCACGACGGCAGCATCGCCGTGCGGTCCCGCCACGGCGAGGGCACCTCGGTCGCGGTCACGATCCCGCTGGCGCGACACCCTCAGGTCTAGCCCAGCGGACGGTTTTGTCCGCTTTGATGCCGGATTTTAGCGCCCGGACCCGCAGAATTGTGCCGTGATGCCGTCCGCCCGCGCGCCCCAGCCGCCGTCGTCGCGGTCCTGGCTCCCGTCGGCCGGGTCTCGCGCGCGCGTCCTCCTCGTCGTCACGGCGTTGCTCGTGGCGACCGCCGCGGCCGCGGCAGCCTCGGTGCTGCTCCGCCCCGACGCCGACGGCGTCGCGACCTGGTGGCCGGCGGCCGGTCTCGCGATCGCCGCACTGGCACTCGCGCCGCCGCGCGTCCGCCTGCTGCTCGCGGTCCTGGTCGGCGTCGTCACCTACGGCGCCAACGCGCTCGGCGGCCGACCGGTGGAGCTCGGGCTCGTCCTCGCCACGGCCAACGCCGTCGAGGCGCTCGTGGGCGCCGCGCTGCTCTCGCGCCGCGGGGCGCCGCCGCGCCTGGAGGACACCGCCGACCACCTGCGGCTGCTCCTCGCCGCAGGCGTGGCCGCCACGAGCATGGCGCTCGTCTCGGAGGTCGGGTTCGCGGTGGCGGGCGAGCCCCTGGGCACCGCCGCACCCACCGTGCTGCCCTCCCACCTGGCCGCCTCGCTCGTGCTGCTGCCCCTGTTCCTGCTCCCGGCCCCCGGGTGGCGCGTGCGCGCCGCCGCGGCGGCCGAGACCCTCGTGCAGGCCGCGCTGCTCGTGGTCGCGGCCGTCCTCGCTGCCACGCTGTCCACCGGCGTGCTGCCGCTGTTCCTGTTGATCCCCCTGCTGGTGTGGGCGGCGCTGCGCACCAGCCCGCAGGTGACGGCCACCGAGGTCGCCGTCGTCGCGGTCGTGCTCACGTGGGCCGACGCCCGCGGCGACGGAGCGCTCGGGGCCCTGAGCGCCGCGCTGCCCGGGGGTGCCGCGGCGGAGGGCAACCACGTCCAGGTGTTCCTGGTGTGCGTGGCGCTGCTCGCCGTGCCGTGCGCCCTGGCCACCGACCAGCGCCGCCGGCTCGTCGCGCGGCTCGACGCCGAGCGCGACCTCAGCACCACCACCCTCGACACCACCGCCGCGATCATCCTCGTCACCGCGCCCGACGGCGAGGTCCAGCGCGTCAACGCCGCCCTGGAGCGCCTCACGGGGTGGCGTCCCGACCAGGTCGTCGGCCGCCGCTTCTGGGAGTGCGGCCTGGTGCCGCCCGAGCGTCGCCCGATCGTCGAGGGGCTGTACGCCGACGTGCTCGGCGGCACCGTGCCCGCGACGCGCGAGGCCGACGTCCTCGCCACCAGCGGCGAGCGGCTCCGGGTCGTCTGGAGCAACAACGTCGTCCTCGACGCCGATGGCCGGGTGGTCCACGTCGTGTGCACCGCCAGCGACGTGACGAGCGAGCGCACCTCGACGCAGCTGGTCGAGCACCTCTTCGGCTCGCCCAAGGCCGCGCCGATGCTCTCGCTCGACGAGGAGCTGCGGATCACCCTGTGCAACGCCGCCAGCGAGCAGCTGCTCGGGGTGCGGGCCGAGGACGTCGTGGGGCGCCCCTTCGTCTCGGTGGTGTGCCCCGAGCAGGTGGCCGACATGGAGGCGGCGCTGAGCCGTGCCAGCACCGCCTCGCGCGAGACGCGTGCCGCCGCGCTGCTCGACCACGACTGGTCGTGGATGCGTCCCGACGGCACCGTGGTGCGCCTCGGCGCGACCGTCAGCGCCGTCGTCGACGCCGTGGGCCGCCAGGTCGGCACCCTGCTCGTGGCCAGCGACGTGAGCCGTCAGGTCGCGCAGGAGGACGCCCTGCAGCGGGCGCTCGAGACCGAGCGTCGCGCGGTGGAGCGGCTGCGTCGGCTCGACGCCGCCAAGAACGACTTCGTCTCGACCGTCTCGCACGAGCTGCGCACGCCGACGACGAGCATCGTCGGCTACACCGAGATGCTGCGCGACGAGGTCGCGGGCCACGTCACCGACCAGCAGCGCGAGCTGCTCGAGGTGATCACCCGCAACGGCATGCGGCTGATCAACGTCGCCAACGACCTGCTCACGCTGGCCGGCCTCGAGTCGCAGGACCGCAGCACCTGGCAGGAGGAGCCGGTCGACCTCGTCGACGTGGTGCGCCAGGCCGAGGAGACCGTCGTCCCGCTGGTGGGCGATCGCCGCCTCGAGCTCGACTTCACCGTGCCCGCGACGTCCGTGCAGGTGCTCGGCGACGCCGCCCACCTCGACCGCGTCGTGGTCAACCTGCTGAGCAACGCGGTGAAGTTCACCCCTGACGGCGGGCACGTGCGCTGCCGGTTGGGGGCCAGCGGGGGCGCGGCGGTGCTGGAGGTCAGCGACACGGGCATCGGCATCCCCGCCGACGAGCAGGCCGACCTGTTCACGAAGTTCTTCCGCTCCAGCACCGCGCAGAGCCGGGCCATCCCGGGCACGGGGCTCGGGCTGTCGATCATCCACCGCATCGTCACCGACCACGGCGGCGAGATCGACGTGCGCTCCGCGGAGGGCGCCGGCACCACCTTCACCGTGCGCCTGCCGCTGGTCGCGGCCCCCGCCCTCAGCGCCGGTTGACGGCCGAGACCACGGCCTCGAGCGAGGCGGTGACGATGTTGGCGTCGAGCCCGACGCCCCACAGCACCTTCTCGCCGACCGCGCACTCGACGTACGCCGCCGCGATCGCGTCGCCGCCGGCCGACAGGGCGTGCTCGGCGTAGTCGAGGACCCGCAGGTCGAGCTCGCCCAGCGCCGGGCTGTCGAGACCGTTGAGGATCTCGACGAACGCGGCGATCGGGCCGTTGCCGCTGCCCGTCAGCTCGCGCCGCTCGCCGTCGACGTGCAGCACGACCGTCAGGGCGTCCTGCTCGCCCGCGGCCGAGGAGGAGTGCACCGAGTCGAGCCGCAGCGGCTCGTCTCGGTCGAGGTACTCGGCGCGGAAGGCCGACCAGATGGCGCTCGGCGTCATCTCGCCGCCCTCGCCGTCGGTCTGCTCCTGCACCGCGCGGCTGAACTCGATCTGCAGCCGTCGCGGCAGGTCGAGCTTGTGCTCGGACTTCATGACGTAGGCGACGCCGCCCTTGCCCGACTGGCTGTTGACCCGGATGACGGCCTCGTAGGTGCGACCGACGTCCTTGGGGTCGATCGGCAGGTACGGCGCCTCCCACGGCTGCTCCGCGACCGGACGGCCTGCCTCGGCCGCCTCGGCCTCGAGCGCCTCGAGGCCCTTCTTGATGGCGTCCTGGTGGGAGCCGGAGAAGGCGGTGTAGACGAGGTCGCCGGCGTACGGGTGCCGGGGGTGGACTGGCAGCTGCGTGCAGTACTCGACGGTGCGGCGGATCTCGTCGATGTCGGAGAAGTCGACCTGCGGGTCGACGCCCTGGCTGAAGAGGTTCATGCCCAGGGTCACCAGGCAGACGTTGCCGGTGCGCTCGCCGTGGCCGAACAGGCAGCCCTCGACGCGATCGGCGCCGGCCATCACGGCCAGCTCGGTCGCCGCGACCGCCGTGCCGCGGTCGTTGTGCGGGTGCAGGCTGATGGTGGTGTGCTCGCGGCGCGTGAGCTGCCGCGAGAACCACTCGATCTGGTCGGCGTAGACGTTGGGCGTCGCCACCTCGATGGTGGCCGGCAGGTTGAGGATGATCTCGCGGCCGTCCTCGGGCTGCCACACGTCGGAGACCGCCTCGCAGACCTCGAGCGAGAACGGCAGCTCGGTGGAGGTGAAGATCTCCGGGGAGTACTCGTAGCCGATGACGGTGGCCGCGAGGTTCTGCTCGGCGTACTTCATGAACAGCTCGGTGCCGCGCACCGCGATGTCCTTGACCTCGTCCTCGCTCGCGCGGAAGACGACGCGGCGGAAGAGCGGGGCGACCGCGTTGTAGAGGTGGATGTTGGCGTGGTGCACGCCGACCAGCGACTGGGTGGTGCGCTCGATGAGGTCCTCGCGGGCCTGGGTCAGCACCGAGATGGTGACGTCGTCGGGCACCTTGTCGCGCTCGATGAGCTGGCGCACGAAGGCGAAGTCGGTCTCGCTGGCCGAGGGGAACCCGACCTCGATCTCCTTGTAGCCCATCTTCACCAGCAGGTCGAACATCCGGTGCTTGCGCTCGGGGCTCATCGGGTCGATCAGTGCCTGGTTGCCGTCGCGCAGGTCGGTCGACAGCCAGCGCGGCGCCTGCGTGATGGTCTGCGACGGCCAGGTGCGGTCGGGCAGGTCGATCGGGGGGAACGGCCGGTAGCGGTGGACCGGCATGCCGCTGGGCCGCTGGGTGTTCTCGAAGCCGGAGTGCTGCAGGGTCATGACGACGGGTGCCTCTCGTGGGACGTGGGTGCCGGGCGTGCGGAGACCTCCGCAGCGAGGGGGCCGGCACGCGTCACTTCAGCGCGGAGGCCTCGCTGCGGCACCCAAGGAGGAGCACCACTGGCCGTACGTCGAGCACGTCGGCGACTCTAACAGCCGCCGCTCAGGCGTCCGGGTCGGTCTCGACGTCGGCCGCGGGCAGCCGGACCGTCACCGTGGTGCCGCGGCCGACCTCGGAGTCGACCACGACGGAGCCGCCGTGCCACTCCACGACCGACTGCACCAGCGCGAGGCCCAGGCCGGTGCCCTGGATCTCGTCGGCCACCGACAACGACGAGCGGAAGAAGCGGGAGAAGATGCGGTCCTGCTCGGCGCGCGGGATCCCGATGCCGCGGTCGACCACGTCGACGACGACCTCGTCGCCGTCGGCGTGCAGGCGCACCGTGACGGTGCCGCCGTCGCGGCTGAACTTCACGGCGTTGTTGAGCAGGTTGAGCAGCACGCGCTCGACCTGCCGCCGGTCACCCAGGACCCGTGGCACCTCGCCCTCCGTGGCCACGGCGAGCTCGAGGTCCTTGGCGGCGGTCGCGGGGGCGAGGATCTGCTGGCAGTCGTTGACCAGGACGAGGATGTCGATGGGGCGACGCTCGAGCTGCACCTCCTCCGCGTCGTACGCCGACAGGGCCAGGAGGTCCTCGACCAGGGCGCGGAGCCGGTCGACGTTGCGCTCGATGATCGACACGCCAGCGGACATCTCGGCCGGCAGCGGGCCGAGCCCGCCCTCCGACATCAGCTCGAGGTAGCCGACGATGCTGGTCAGCGGGGTGCGCAGCTCGTGCGACACCGTCGAGATGAAGGCGTCCTTGGCGCGGTCGAGCTCCTCGAGGCGGCGTACGGACTCGCGCTGCTGCTCGAAGGCGCGCACCTGCACCAGCGAGGCGACCAGGTCGTGGGAGACGCCCTGACAGATGGCGACCTCGCGCGCCGCCCAGCCGCGCGGGCGGACGGTGGTGAGCAGCAGCCAGCCGATGACCTCGTCGCCCACGGCGACCGGCGCGGCCAGGAGGGCCTCGACCCCGAGCGCGGCGCGCACGGCGGCGCGGGCCGGGTCGTCGAAGCGGGTGTCGCTGGCGAGCTCGGTGATGCGGACCGGCGCGAGGTGCTGCGCGGCCTCGAGGAGCAGCGAGGTCAGCGCCTCGGGCAGGTCGACGAAGGAGTCGGGCCGCGGCAGCGCGGCCGCCTCGGCGTCGGCGCTCCAGGAGCCGCGCACGGCGGCGTAGCGGTCGGCGTCGACGAGCAGCACGTCGCAGCGGTCGACCTGGGTGGCCTGGCCCACCGACTCGGCCGCCCGGTTGACGAGCTGCGCGGAGTCGAGGTCCTGGCGCAGCGCGCGGGCGAGCTCATGGACCACGCGCGCCTGGTCGGCGCGCTCGAGCAGCTCGGCCTGCGCCGAGCGCAGCTGGCGCACCGAGTCGTAGTAGTCGGCGGTGGCCCGCTCGCCGATGGTCTCCGCCGCCTGCCGCCGCGCCTGCTCGCGGCGCAGCTCGCGCCGCAGCCGGCGCACCTCGTCGACGGGGTCGACCGAGGCGCCGGCGGTGCCGGGCAGCAGGTCCATCGTCTCTCCAGGTCGGTGGCGGGTCGTCGGCCGAGGTCGCGGGTCCATGGGTCCCCGCCATCCTCCCCCGAGCCACCCTCGACAAACTCCGGCGTTCTGTCCGGACGGTGTGGCGCGCCTCTCGGCCGAGGCTAGTGGCGCAGTGCCCCCCGACCAGCGCAGGCGACACGGCGACCACGCCGCTGGTCTAGAGGAGTGACCCGCGCGGTCGGCCCAGCAGACGGCATGATGCGCCCCGTGCCCCGCCTCCTCGTGGTCCACCACTCCCCCACCACCTCGATGCGTCGGCTCACCGAGGCGGTGCTGGCCGGCGCCCACGACGAAGAGGTGCAGGCGCCGGGCCGGTGGAGGTGGTCGAGCGCGAGGCGCTCGCCTTCGCGCGTGGCGAGGCCGACCACGACGACCTCCTCGCCGCCGACGGCTACGTGCTCGGAACCCCGGCCAACTTCGGCTACATGAGCGGGGCGCTCAAGCACGTCTTCGACAGCACCTTCCTGCACGTCGGCGGGGCGCTCGGTGACGACGGCGGCGCGTCGGGAGCGGGTGCCGGCACGACTGCGCGACGCCCGTGGGGGCTCTTCGTGCACGGCCGCCACGACCTCACCGGAGCGGTGCGCTCGGTGGAGTCGGTGGTCGGCGCGCTCGGCTGGCGACGCGGCCACGAGGTGGTCGGCGTGGTCGGCGAGGTGGGTCCTGCGGAGTCGGCCACGGCGTACGCGCTCGGCGGTACCATCGCCGCACTGCTGGCCGGCTGACGCGGAGAGGGGTCCGGTGTCGACACGTGCGGGCCTCGTCCTGGCCCTGGTCGGGGTGCTGGCGACCCTGACCGGCTGCTCTCAGGCACCCCTGCGGCCCGCCTCCGAGGAGGCCGGTGACCGCCAGCCCGAGCTCGGCACCTGCTACCGACTGGCCCCCGACGACGTCGACCAGCCCTCGTCCGACGCCGAGCCCGTCGACTGCTCCGAAGAGCACACGGCGCAGACCTTCGCCATCGGCACGCTGCCCGACGAGACCGGATCGGCGTGGGACGACCCCGGTCACGGCCGGTGGGTCTACTCCAGGTGCCAGGACGCCTACACCAAGTTCCTGGGCATCGACGAGAGCCAGGCCCTACGGGTGCAGCTGAGCTGGGCGTGGTTCCGGCCCTCCGAGCAGGCGTGGGCCGACGGTACGCGCTGGTACCGCTGCGACCTCGTCGGCGGCCCGGCCGACGCCACGTCGTACGCCGCCCTCCCGGCCGACGCCAAGGGCCTGTTCAGCGCCCAGCCGCCCGACGAGTGGCTCACCTGCGCGCGTGGCGAGACCGTCGCCGGGTCGCAGAAGGTGTCGTGCTCGCAGCCCCACGACTGGCGCGCCGTCACCACCATCAAGCTCGGCGGCCCCGACGACCCCTACCCGGGCGAGCGCGAGGTGCAGGTACGCACCCGCGACTTCTGCTCCGACTCGGTGGTCGCCTGGCTGAACTACCCGCTGGAGTACGAGTTCGGCTTCACCTGGTTCGGCGAGGCCGAGTGGCAGACCGGCAACCGGCGCTCGGTGTGCTGGGCCAGGATCGACTCGTGACGACCCGGGTGCGCGCGGCCCTCGCCGCCGCGGTGCTCGGCGGCGCGATCCTCGTCGGGTGCAGCGGCGACCCCGAGCCGTCGACGTCGTCGTCCGGGTCGCCGTCGGCCTCGGCGTCGGCCAGTCCGACGCAGCCGCCCGACCCGCCCGAGACCGGCACCTGCCACCGCCTCACCCTCGACCAGGCGGCGGCCGCCACCGCGACCGAGGACCAGGAGGTGCCCTGCCGCGACCGGCACACCTCGGTGACCATCGCCGTCGAGCCGCTCGACCTGGTCGACGACGGCCACCTGCTGGCCGTCGGGTCCGACGCCGCGCAGGAGCGGCTGCGCGAGCAGTGCGCCCCCGCCCTCGCGCGGTGGGTCGGCGGCGACGAGACCGCGCGTCGGCTCTCGCGCCTCGAGGTGGTGTGGTTCGCCCCGTCGCCCGACGACCTGCAGGCCGGCGCCGACCGGCTCCGCTGCGACCTCGTCGCCGTCCGCTCCGAGGGCCGGCTGCTGCCGCTCACCGGCCGCGCCCGCAACCTGCTCGACCAGCCTGCGGCGCTCGACACCGTCGGCACCTGCGGCACCGCCGCCCCCTCCGCCGACGACTTCGAGCGCGTGGCCTGCGCGGCGCGCCACCGCTGGCGCGCGGTCGACGTCGTCGACCTGCCCGACGGCGCCCGCTTCCTCGGCGACGCCGCGACCGAGACGGCCGACTCCGCCTGCCAGGACGTCGCCTCCGCCCGCTCCGGCGGCTCCCTCGAGCTCACCTGGGCCTTCGAGTGGCCCACCCGCGAGCAGTGGGACACCGGCCAGCGCTGGGGCTGGTGCTGGGTCCCCCAGTCCACCTGACTCCCTGCCCCCTGAGGAGGTTGCGCAGCAACCGTCTCGAAGGTCCCGCGAAGTTGCCGGCGCCGGGGGGCAGCCGCACTGGGCTGGTCGAGGTGCGAGGAGCGCAAGCGACGAGCCTCGAGACCCGGCCCACCCATCCCTTCTCCCTGCCGGGGTTTGGCCGCCGCCGGGCTGAGGTTGTCGCGCAGCGACCCTCTCGAGGTCAACCGTCTCGAAGGGCCTGGCTGCGATCCCGGTTGCGGGGGTCTCGAGGCCCTCGCCCACCCGTGCCGGACTGGGCTGGTCGAGGTGCGAGGAGCACAAGCGACGAGCCGCGAGGCCCAGCAAGGCGCCCGCCACCTGGCCCCTCAACAGGTTGCCAGCACGGGCACCTGCTCCCCGAGGAGGTTGCGCAGCCGCCGGGCTGAGGTTGTCGCGCGGCGACCCGTTCGAGGTCAACCGTCTCGAAGGGCCTGGCTGCGATCCCGGTTGCGGGGTCTCGAGGCCCTCGCACACCCCTGCCGGACTGGGTTGGTCGAGGCGCGAGGAGCGCAAGCGACGAGCCTCGAGACCCAGCGAGGCGCCCAGCACCCTGGGTCGCTATGCGTCCGGATATTGTCGCTCACCTGTTCGATTGTCAGTCCGTGGCGGTAGACTCCAGTCATGGAGCTCGCACCCCTGTCCCGCATCGACGAGGCCGCCGACGCGGCGCACGTCGACGTGCGGGCGGCGATCATCGACGAGCTCCTGACCGCACGCGCCGACGCCCACGCGGCTGAGGCGAAGCAGGTGTGGATGGCGGTGCAGTGGGCGCTGGCCCACCCGGCCGAGGTCGACGCCGACGGCGTCATCACCGACTACGCCGGGTGGGGCGAGCCGGGCCTGCTGGCCACCGACGAGTCGCGAGTGCTCATCCCGATCGCCGGCCCCGGTGCACCACTGGTGCACCCGCTCGCGCCGCTCGAGCTCG
>NZ_BAAHAA010000041.1:0-13015 GCF_054777915.1 Nocardioides marmoraquaticus
GCGGCCGCCTCGAGCGCGGCGTCGGCCACGGCCCGGGCGACGGTGAGGATGGTGCCCTCCTGCGGCTCGCGCTCGGCGCCGTACGCCGCCTCGGCCGCCCGACGCATGCCGTCGGCGAAGACCTCGGCCGAGCGGTCGTCGGGCCCCGCGTCGCGCAGCCGGCGCACCAGCCCGCCGAGCAGCTGGCTGAGGATCACCCCGGAGTTGCCGCGCGCCCCCAGCAGCGCGCCCCGGGCGTACGCCGCCATGGCTCCCCGCAGGTCCTCGGGCGCCTCGGCGCGCGCCTCGCGCAGCGCGTCGCGGGCCGACTCGAGGGTGAGGAAGACGTTGGTGCCGGTGTCGCCGTCGGGGACGGGGTAGACGTTGAGCGCGTCGACCTCCTCGCGCGTGGCGGCGGCCCGGGCCACCGCCGCGTCGGCGAAGCGGGCCAGCACCGCGAGGTCGAGCGTGGCGACGCCGCCCTCGGGCACTGCCTGGCCTGCCGTCATGCTGGTGGGTCCCCCTGGGTGGCTCGTGGCCGCGCTCGTGACCGGGCACACGGTAGTCGCTGGCACCGTCGATTTCGCCCGTGCCCCGTGCCTGGGATACCCTCGTGCGGTTGCCTGGAGCGATTGCGCTCCGGCCCCCAGCTTGATCGACCTGTTCTGTTACGCCCCATTGTCACGAGGAGTTCGCGGTGGCTGCCGTCTGCGACATCTGCGCCAAGAAGCCCGGCTTCGGGAACAACCGCCCGTGGTCGCGCAAGATCACCAAGCGGCGGTTCAACCCCAACATCCAGCGCGTCCGCGCCACCGTCGGTGGTGCGCCCAAGCGCCTCAACGTCTGCACCGGCTGCCTCAAGTCCGGCAAGGTCACCCGCTGACCGCCTGACCCCGGCACCAGCCCGACGCCTCCGACCGCTCGGTCGGGGGCGTTCGTGCGTCCCGGGGCGGGCCAGCCCGGCTTCTCGTTCGAGAAGCAGCAGCGGCCAGCGGCGCCCGCTCAGCGCTGGTAGTGGTCCCAGCCGCGCTCGCCGTCGTGGTCGGCGCCGTCGACGGTGACGGTCGGGCCGGAGTCGCCGGCCGGACCGACGGAGCCGATCGCGACGAACCCCTCGGGCAGCGCCACGTCGGGCGGGAAGGTCGCGGCGATGGCGTGGTCCTCGCCGCCGCCGAGCACGAAGGTCATCGGGTCGACGCCGAGCGCGGCCCCGACCGCGCGCATCGGCTCGGCGAGCTCCACCGCGCCGGTCCGCACGTCGATCGCGACCCCGGAGCCGACGGCGAGGTGGGCGAGGTCGGCGAGCAGGCCGTCGCTGACGTCGATCATGCTCGTGGCCCCAGCCGCGGCGCCCGCCGGGCCGGCGTCGTACGGCGGCTCGGGTCGCTGGTAGGCCTCGACCAGCACGCGCGGCGAGCGGAAGCCGCGGGCCAGCACGGCCAGCCCGGCCCCCGACCAGCCCTGCCGTCCGGCGAGAGCGAGCACGTCGCCCGGGCGGGCTCCCGAGCGCAGCACGGGCGCCTGGTCGCAGGTGCCCATGACGGTGATCGACACGACCACCTCGGTGCCGCCGGTCAGGTCGCCGCCGACGATGCTGGCCCCCACCAGCGCCGCCTCCTCGGCGATGCCGGCGGAGAGCTCCTCGACCCAGGAGGTCGCGAGGTCGTCGGGGGCCACGATGCCGACCACGAGGGAGTGCGCGCGCCCGCCCATGGCGTTGACGTCGGAGAGGTTGGCGGCCGCCGCCTTGCGACCCACGGCGGTCGCGGGTGACCAGTCGCGCCGGAAGTGCCTGCCTTCGACGAGGACGTCGGTCGAGACCACCACGTGGCCGCGCGGGGTGCGCAGCACGGCGGCGTCGTCGCCCGGGCCGACGTACACGTGATCGCCCTGGGGGAAGCGCGCCGCGAGGGCACCGACGAGGGCGTGCTCACCGGTCTCGCGCAGGGTGGGTCCGGTGGGCGACGGGACGGCCGGGCTCATGCGCCCATCCCAGCAGACCGGCCCGACCGCGGGCGCACCCCGCCGTGTTCCGTGTCGGCCGTCACGTCGGGTAGGTTGCGGCACGGCACCGGCCGCTCCCGCGCCGTGCCGCCCGGACCACGACCGCGGGCCTCGGGGCCGTCGCGGGGAGATGACGAGGAGGCGCACCATGGTCGTGCAGGCCTACATCCTGATCCAGACCGACGTCGGCAAGGCCGCCGAGGTGGCCCGCCAGATCGCCGACATCACCGGCGTCATCCAGGCCGAGGACGTCACCGGCCCCTACGACGTCATCGTGCGTGCCGAGGCTCGCAACGTCGACGAGCTCGGCAAGCTCGTGGTGGCCAAGGTGCAGACCCTCGACGGCATCACGCGCACCCTCACCTGCCCGGTGGTCCACATCTGAGCGTGCGGTCGCGCACCGCTCCCCGGCGCCCGTCACCCCTGGTGGCGGGCGTCGGCGCGTCCGTGCTGCTGCTCCTCGCCACCGGCTGCGGCAGCATCCGCGTCGACGGCGACGGTCCCGACGACCCGCGCGCGCGGGCCGCGTGCCGCGACCTCGTCGCGGCTCTCCCCGAGCGCCTCGACGACCTCGAGCGGGCCGCGACCTCCGGCAACGAGTACGCCGCTGCCTGGGGCGACCCGCCCGTCGTGCTGCGCTGCGGCGTGGCCGAGCCGGCCGAGCTCACCCCGGTCTCGCGCTGCGAGCGCGTCGGCGACGTCGACTGGTTCGCCCCCGAGGCGCAGTCGGAGGACCAGTCGTCGGCCGTCGTGCTGACCACGGTCGGTCGCGACCCACGCGTCGAGCTCTACGTGCCGGCGTCGCGTCGGCCTCCGGCCGGCCTGCTGACCGACCTCGCCGACGCGGTGAAGCAGACGACCCGCGAGCTCGATCCCTGCCGGTGAGCCGCTAGCGCAGGTCGGTCGACCGCTCGAGGGCGAGCCGCACCAGCCGCTCGACGAGTGCCGGGTAGTCGAGGCCGGTGTGGCGCCACATCAGCGGGAACATCGAGGTGGCGGTGAAGCCAGGCATGGTCTCGACCTCGTTGACGAGCAGCTGGCCGGCGGCGGTGCAGAAGAAGTCGACCCGGGCGAGGCCCTCGACGTCGAGCGCGGTGAAGGCCTGAACCGCGAGGTCGCGCATCCGCTCGAGGACGTCGTCGTCGACCTCCGCGGGGAGCACGTAGCTCTCCTCGAGGTACTTCGCCTCGAAGTCGTAGAAGGCGTGGTCGCCGTGCACCGTGATCTCGGCCGGCACGCTGGTCTCGGGGGCACCGCCCCCCAGGCCCTCGAGCACCCCGATCTCGAGCTCGCGCGCCCCGGCGGGAGCGGCGGCCTCGACGAGCACCTTGGGGTCGTGGCGCCGCGCCGCCTCGACTGCGTCGTCGAGCTCGCCAGGACCGTCGACGCGGCTGATGCCGAAGCTCGAGCCGGCCCGGGCGGGCTTGACGAACACCGGGTAGCCGAGGGCCGCGACGGCCTCGCGCACCAGCGCCGGGTCGCGCTCCCACTGCCGCGGCCGCACCAGCACGTAGGGCAGCACGGCCAGGCCGGCCGCCCGGAACACCTGCTTCATGAAGTGCTTGTCGGTGCCCACGGCGCTGGCCAGGACACCGGCTCCGACGTACCTCACCCCGGCCATCTCGAGCAGGCCCTGCAGCGTGCCGTCCTGGCCCCACGGGCCGTGCATGACCGGGAACACGACGTCGACCTGACCCAGCACGTCGGGCACGTCGCCCGCCTCGGCGACCACCAGGCCCTGGCCGGGCGTCAACGTCACCTCGGTCGTGCCGGTGACCGTCGGCAGCTCGCCGCCCGGGCCGAGCGCCAGCCGGCCGCCGGCGGTGTCCTCGAGGACCCAGCGGCCGTCGCGGGCGATGCCGACGGGCACGACGTCGTAGCGCTCGGGGTCGAGCGCCGCGATGACGCTGCCGGCGGAGATGCAGGAGATCGAGTGCTCCTCGGAGCGGCCGCCGAAGACGACGGCCACGCGCGTACGACGGCTGCTCACGACCCGACCCTAGGACGTCCCGGCGTCGCCACCCCGGACCCCGCGCCTAGGGTTGCCGTGTGCGTCCCACCACCCGTGCCGTCCACCTCGGTCGCCCGCCCCACGAGGCCGACGAGCCGCTCAACACCCCCATCACGATGGCCTCGACGTACGTCGCCGGCGGCGACCGCGAGTACGGCCGCTACGCCAACCCCACCTGGGCGGCGTTCGAGGAGGCGCTCGCCGGCCTCGAGGGCGGCGAGCAGGGCGCGCGGTGCCTCGCGTGGTCGAGTGGCCTCGCCGCGGTCGCGACCCTGCTCGACCTGGTCGGACCGGGCGCCAAGGTGGTCGCACCACGCCACGCCTACCAGGGCTCGATCACCCAGCTGGCCGACCTGCAGATGCGGGGTCGGCTCACCGCGCAGCTGGTCGACGTCACCGACACCGACGCCGTGGTCGCCGCGTGCGACGACGCGGCGCTGGTGTGGCTCGAGAGCCCGACCAACCCGATGATGGAGGTGGCCGACGTCGCCACCATCACGGCGGCGGCCGCGGAGGCGGGCGCCTACAGCGTCGTCGACAACACCTTCGCCACCCCCGTGCTGCAGCAGCCGCTCGACCTCGGCGCCGACGTGGTGCTGCACTCGGCCACCAAGTACCTCGCCGGGCACTCCGACCTGCTCCTCGGCGCCACCGTGACCCGCGACGACGAGCTGCACGGTGTGCTCAAGCAGCGCCGTGACCTCGTCGGCGCCACCCCCGGCACCTTCGAGGCGTGGCTGGCGCTGCGCGGGCTGCGCACGCTGCCCCTGCGCGTCGAGCGCGCCAGCGCGAACGCCGCCGAGCTGGTGCGCCGGCTGCGCGAGCACCCGGCGGTCGACCAGGTGCTGCACCCGGGGTTCGGCGCCATGGTCGCGATCGTGCTGCGCAGCGGCGACCTCGCCGACCTGGTGCAGCACTCGACGCGGCTCTGGGTCTACGCCACCTCGCTCGGCGGCGTCGAGTCGACGCTGGAGCGCCGGCGCCGCTGGAAGACCGAGGCCGGCACCATCCCCGAGGGCCTGCTGCGCCTCTCGGTCGGCATCGAGGACGTCGAGGACCTCTGGGACGACCTCAGCCAGGCCCTCGACCTCGCCGCCGGCTGAGTCCGGCCCACCCCTCGGCGCGAGCCGCTCTCGCCCCCGCTCGTCCTTCGAGACGGTCGCTGCGCGACCTCCTCAGGAACCACTCCGCAGGCTCCTCGACGAGCCGGTCGTCGGTCGCCGGTCGAGCCTGTCGAGACCACGACCCCGCTCCCCGAGGTGCGGAGGGCTTTCGCCCCGCTCCCCGAGGTGCGAGCGGAGCGAGCCACGAGGGGACGGCCGCAGTCCCGCACGGGCTCCCCAGGCGGCAGTGGCTAGTCCTGCTCGTGCTTGGTGTCGCGGGCGATGAAGGCGTCCATCATGTCGCGGGCGGAGATCTCGCCGCGCACGACGCGGTCGACGTGCTCGGCGATCGGGGCGTCGACGTCGTGGCGGGCGGCGAGGTCGTAGATCGAGGCGCACGACTTCGCGCCCTCGGCGACCTGGCGGGTGGAGGCGACGATCTCCTCGGTGGTCATGCCCTGGCCGAGCTTCTCGCCGAAGGTGCGGTTGCGCGAGAGCGGCGACGAGCAGGTGGCGACGAGGTCGCCGAGCCCGGCGAGCCCCATCAGCGTCAGCGGGTCGGCGCCGAGCCGGGTCGCGAGCCGCGCCGTCTCGGCCAGGCCGCGGGTGATGAGCGAGGCGGTGGTGTTGTCGCCGAACCCGAGGCCGACGGCCATGCCGACGCACAGCGCGATGACGTTCTTGTAGGCGCCACCGAGCTCGCAGCCCAGCACGTCACGGCTCCAGTAGGGCCGGAACGCCTGGCTGTGGCACAGCGCCTGCACCCGGCGCGCCACCGCCTCGTCCTCGCAGGCGACGACGCTGGCGGCGGGCTCGCGCATCGCGATCTCGCGGGCGAGGTTGGGGCCGCTGACGACGGCGAGCCGCTCGGGACCGGCGCCGGTCACCTCGGCCACCACCTCGCTCATCCGCTTGGTGGTGCCGAGCTCGACGCCCTTCATCAGCGAGATGAACACGGCGTCGGGCGGCAGCACGGCGGTCCACTGGGAGAGGTTGTCGCGCAGCGTCTGCGACGGCACGGCCAGGACGACGTACGACGCCTCCCAGGCCGCCTCGCCCGGGTCGGCGGTGGCCCACACGGTGTCGGGGAGCGGGATGCCGGGGAAGTAGTCGGCGTTCTCGCGGCTGGCGTTGATGGCCTCGCACACCTCGGGACGCCGGCCCCAGAGGGTCACCTGGTGCCCTGCGTCGGCGAGCACGAGGCTGAAGGCCGTGCCCCACGAGCCCGCGCCGAAGACCGCGACCTTGGTGCGCTGGCTCATGCGTCGTCCTTCTTGAGGTGCTTGCCGGTCTCGTGCACGCCCGCGGTGCGCGGGTCGAAGCGCTCGGGGGGTGCGGTCTCACCGCGCAGGTCCTCGACGAGTGCGGTGACCGCGGCCATGATGCGGTCGGTCGCCTCACGCAGCACCTCGGCGGTGAGCGGGGCGTCGACGAGGTCGGCCAGGTCGACGGGGTCGCCCACCTTGTAGCGGGTGGTGCGCCGCGGCACGACGTGCGGTCGGGCCGTGTAGGCCGGCAGCACCTCCTGCGCCCCCCACTGCCCGATCGGGACGACCGGTGCCCCGGTGCGCAGCGCGATGCGGGCCGCACCGGTCTTGCCGCGCATCGGCCAGCCGTCGGGGTCCTTGGTGATGGTGCCCTCGGGGTAGACCCCGACGCACTCCCCCGCCAGCACGGCCTCGACCGCGGCGTCGAAGGCGCCGCCGGCGGCCGCGGTGTCGCGCGAGACCGGGATCTGCCCGGCGCTGCCGACGACGTGCTTGAGCACCGGGGTGCGCCACAACGCGTCCTTGGCCAGGTAGCGCACCAGCCGACCGTGGTCGTGGAGGAAGTGACCGAGGGCCAGGGGGTCGATGTGGGAGATGTGGTTCATCACCACGATGCAGCCGCCGGTGGCGGGCACCTTCTCCCCGTCGATCCACTCGCGCTTGGTGGTCAGCAGCAGCGTCGGCTTCACGATGCCGACCACGAGGCCGTAGGCCCAGCCGCGCCGCTGCTGCAGCCGACGTACTCGCGACACCCGCGCCTCCCCGCTGACCCGTGACCCGTTGGTGACCACCCTCGCCGTGACCGGCGTGAGCCTACTGCCCCGTCGGCGCACGTGGCCCGTGGGAGCGCAGCCGCACGGGGCTGGGACGATGGCGGCGATGTCGTTCTGCCTGCTCGTGCCCGTCAAGCGCCTCGACCGCGCGAAGTCGCGCCTCGGGGGCGACCCCGCCGACCGGGGGGCGCTCGCCCTCGCCTTCGCGCGCGACGCGATCGCAGCGGCGCGCGGGTGCAGCGCGGTGGCCCGGCTGTACGTCGTCACCGACGGGCCCGGCGACCCCGGGGCCCGGGAGTCGACCTGGGACGGCGCCGAGCTGCTGCCCGACGCCGGCGACGGTGACCTCAACGCCGCGCTGCGTCATGCCGAGCGCACGGTGCGCCTGCAGCACCCCGACCTCGGTGTCGCGGCCATGTGCGCCGACCTGCCGTCGCTCGTCACCACCGACCTCGACAGCGCGCTCGACCCGACCCTGGCGGGAGCGCTCGGGCGACGGTGGTTCGTGCAGGACGCCGACGGCACCGGTACGACGCTGCTCGCCGCCGCCGCTGGCACCGACCTCGACCCGCGCTTCGGCGCCGGCTCGTCCGCCCGCCACGAGGCCTCGGGCGCACGACCGCTGCGTGCGGAGGTGCCGACGCTGCGTCGCGACGTCGACACCACCGACGCGCTGGCCGAGGCGGTGCGGCTCGGCGTCGGCCCCCGGACCCGGGCGGCGCTGATGCACCAGCCGGTGACCGACTAGCGACCCACCCGGTCAGGAGCCGGAGGGGGCCGCCTTCTTCGCGATGCTCTTCTTCGTCGTGCTCTTCTTCGCGGTGCTCTTCTTGGCCGTGCTCTTCTTGGCCGTGCTCTTCTTCGCCGGGCTCTTCTTCGCCGGGCTCTTCTTCGCGGGCGTGCTGCTCGCGGTCGACTTCTTGGCGGTCGACTTCTTGGCGGCCGACGACGTCGCGGGCGTGCTCTTCGCGGTCGACTGCTTGGCGGTCGACTTCTTGGCGGTCGACGTCTTCGCGGGCGTGGTCTTCGCCGTCGACGTCTTGGCGGTCGACGTCTTCGCGGGCGTGCTCTTCGCGGTCGACTTCTTCGCGGTCGACGTCTTGGCGGTCGACTTCGTGGCGGTCGACGTCTTCGCGGGCATGCTCTTCGCGGTCGACTTCTTGGCCGACGACTTCTTGGGCGACGACTTCTTGCCGGTCACGACCGACGCCGCCGCACGGGCCGCGTCGGCGGCCACCTTGGGAGTGGCCTTCTCGACGGTGCCGAGGGTCAGCTTGGGCAGCTTCTTGGCGCCGGAGACGACGTCGCGCAGCTGCGCGCCGGGCTTGAACGCCGGCACAGTCTTCTTCTTGGCCTTGACCCGGTCACCGGTCTGCGGGTTGCGCACCCAGCGCGCCTCGCGGACGCGGCGCTCGAACGAACCGAATCCGGTGATGGCCACCTTCTCGCCCTTGGCGACCTCACGGGTGATGGTGTCGAGGACCGAGTCGAGCGCGTGGGCGGCGGCCTTGCGGTTGCCCTCGAAGCGCGCGGCCAGGGTGTCGACGAGCTGGCTCTTGTTCACGGTGGGTGGTCCCTTTCGTGCGCCGGCCCCGAGCCCGGTGCCCGGTGCAGCCCTTGCAACGTAGGGGACCCGGGGGTCCGCCACAACGAGCTCGCGCGGGACGACCTGCGTCTCGGCGCGGCCCGCAGGACGCGCCGACGACTCGCGTCAGTGCAGCGTGAGCGGCTTGTACGACGGCCGCGCCGCCTCGAACTCGGCGATCGCGTCGGCGTGGCCGAGGGTGATGCCGATGTCGTCGAGCCCCTCCAGCAGCCGCCAGCGGGTGTAGTCGTCGATGTCGAAGGAGTCCTCGATCGCGTCGGGGCCCTCCCCCGCACGCACCGTGCGCGCCTCGAGATCGACCGTGACCGTGGCGCCGGGCTCGGCCTCGAGCAGGTCCCACAGCCGCTGCACGACCTTCTCGTCGACCTGCGCGGCCACGAGCCCGGCCTTGCCGGAGTTGCCGCGGAAGATGTCGGCGAAGCGGGGGCTGATGACGGCCCTGAAGCCGAAGTTCTGCAGCGCCCACACCGCGTGCTCGCGCGAGGAGCCGGTGCCGAAGTCGGGGCCGGCCACCAGCACCGAGCCCTCGTCGTACGGTGACCGGTTGAGCACGAAGTCGGGATTGCTGCGCCAGGCGGCGAACAGCCCGTCCTCGAAGCCGGTGCGCGTGACCCGCTTGAGGTAGTGCGCCGGGATGATCTGGTCGGTGTCGACGTTGCTGCGTCGCAGCGGCACGCCGATGCCGGTGTGCTGGCTGAACGTGTCCATCTCAGGCCTCCACGGGCTGCAGGTCGGCGGGACTGCTCAGGGTGCCGCGGACGGCGGTCGCGGCGGCGACGGGCACCGAGACGAGGTGGGTGCGCCCACCCTTGCCCTGCCGGCCCTCGAAGTTGCGGTTGGAGGTCGAGGCGCTGCGCTCGCCGGGCGCGAGCTGGTCGGGGTTCATGCCCAGGCACATCGAGCACCCGGCCCCGCGCCACTCGCCGCCGGCCTCCTTGAACACGACGTCGAGACCCTCATCCTCGGCCTGCAGCCGCACCCGCACCGAGCCCGGCACGACGAGCAGCCGGGTGTCGGGGTCGACCGTGCGGCCGCGCAGCACCTCCGCGGCGAGGCGGAGGTCCTCGATGCGGCCGTTGGTGCAGGAGCCGACGAAGACGGTGTCGACCTTGACCTCGCGCATCGGGGTGCCGGCCTCGAGGGCCATGTACTCGAGCGCCTTCTCGGCGGCGGTGCGGTCCTCGGCGTCGTCGTACGACGCGGGGTCGGGCACGGCCTCGCCCAGCGGCACGCCCTGGCCGGGGTTGGTGCCCCACGTGACGAACGGGGTCATCGTCGAGGCGTCGAGGACGACCTCCTCGTCGAAGGTGGCGCCCTCGTCGGTGCGCAGCGAGCGCCAGTGCTCGACCGCGGCGTCCCAGTCGGCACCCTGGGGCGCCTCGGGACGGCCCTGGATGTAGTCGAAGGTCGTCTGGTCGGGCGCGATCATGCCGGCCTTGGCGCCCCACTCGATCGACATGTTGCAGATCGTCATGCGGCCCTCCATGGAGAGCTCCTCGATCGCCTGGCCGCGGTACTCCACGACGTAGCCCTGGCCACCGCCGGTGCCGGTGTGGGCGATGAGGGTCAGCACGAGGTCCTTGGCGGTGACGCCGTCGGGCAGCGAGCCGTTGACCGTGACGGCCATGGTCTTGGGCCGGGTCTGCGGCAACGTCTGGGTCGCGAGCACGTGCTCGACCTCGGAGGTGCCGATGCCGAAGGCGATCGCGCCGAAGGCGCCGTGGGTCGAGGTGTGGCTGTCGCCGCACACGATCGTCATGCCGGGCTGGGTGAGGCCGAGCTGCGGGCCAATGATGTGGACGATGCCCTGCTCGGCGTCGCCGAGCGGGTGCAGCCGCACGCCGAACTCCTCGGCGTTGCGACGCAGCGTCTCGACCTGGGTGCGGGAGACGGGGTCGGCGATCGGCTTGTCGAGGTCGACGGTCGGGACGTTGTGGTCCTCGGTCGCGATGGTGAGGTCGGGGCGTCGTACGCCGCGCCCGGCGAGCCGCAGGCCGTCGAACGCCTGCGGCGAGGTGACCTCGTGCACGAGGTGGAGGTCGATGTAGAGCAGGTCGGGCTCGCCGTCGGCGCGACGCACGACGTGCTCCTCCCAGACCTTCTCGGAGAGGGTGCGCGGACGGTTGTCCGCGATTGATCCGGAGCCAGGCATAACCCATCCTCACCTGCGTCGTTTCACATGCTGAACACCTTCGCACCCGGTCGCCGGGGGCCTCGAGGGCCTTCCACGCGTCGTCCGGGGCGAACCGGGGTCCGTCCCACCCAGGGTGCGACACCGATGGCAGGACGTAGGAATCACCCTACGTTGAATCCCGAAATACGAGACGGCAGTATTAGCATATGGACAACACTTCGAGCGGAGTCGGCGTCCTCGACAAGGCGGCACTGGTCCTGACCGCCCTGGAGTCGGGGCCCGCCACGCTGGCCGGCCTGGTCGCCGGCACCGGCCTGGCGCGCCCGACCGCCCACCGCCTGGCGGTGGCCCTGGAGCACCACCGGCTGGTGGCGCGCGACATGCAGGGCCGCTTCGTCCTCGGCCCCCGCCTGGCCGAGCTGTCCGCCGCGGCCGGCGAGGACCGGCTGCTCGCGACCGCCGGGCCCGTGCTGGCCCGGCTGCGCGACATCACCGGCGAGTCCGCCCAGCTGTGGCGACGCCAGGGCGAGGCGCGCGTGTGCGTCGCCGCCGCGGAGCGCCCCAGTGGGCTGCGCGACACCATCCCGGTCGGCTCGCAGCTGACGATGCGCGCCGGCTCGGCCGCCCAGGTGCTGCTCGCCTGGGAGGAGCCCGAGCGGATGCACCGCGGCCTGCAGCACGCCGCCTACTCCGCCACCGCCCTGGCCGGCATCCGCCGGCGCGGGTGGGCGCAGTCCGTCGGTGAGCGCGAGCAGGGGGTCGCCTCGGTCTCGGCGCCCGTGCGCGCCCCGAGCGGCAAGATCATCGCGGCCGTCTCCGTCTCCGGCCCGCTCGAGCGGCTCAGCCGCCAGCCGGGCCGGATGCACGCCCCCGCGGTGCTCGCCGCGGCCGAGCGGCTGTCCGAGTCGTTGCGCCGCGCCGCCGCCGAGTAGGCCCGCTCGGGACAGCCCGGCTCAGAACAGCGTGGTGGTCTCCAGGCCGAGCAGCACCTGCTTGCGCTCGAGGCCGCCGGCGTAGCCCGTCAGGGTGCCGTTCGCCCCGATCACGCGGTGGCACGGCACGACGACCGGCAGCGGGTTGCGACCGTTCGCCAGCCCGACCGCGCGCGAGGCGCCCGGCACGAGGCCGAGCGCGCGGGCCACCTCGCCGTACGTGCGGGTCTCGCCGTAGGGGATGCGCCGCAGCTCGCCCCACACCCGCTGCTGGAACTCCGTGCCCAGGGGCGCGAGGGGCAGGTCGAAGTCGCGGCGCTCGCCGGCGAAGTACGCCGTCAGCTGCGCGACCGCCTCGCGCAGGACGGGCTCGTCGTCCGCCCGCACGCCGACCGCCAGGACGTCGGACCAAGGGTCGAACTCGATGCGGGTGAGCCCGCCGTCGCGCGCCACCAGCCGCAGCGGGCCGACGGGCGAGTCGGTCGCCGTCCAGCAGGTGGTCGTGGTCCCAGGTGTGATGTCGGTGGGTGTCACGGGGTCCTCCCGGGGGTCGTGGGGAGCGGCATCCGGTCGATGACGACCGACCAGAGCCGCATCAGGGCGTAGGAGCGCCACGGTCGCCACGACGAGGTGCGGGCCTCGTCGAGGTCGAGCCCGAGCTCGCGGGCGGCGTTGCGCACGCCGATGTCGGTGGGCAGGAAGGCGTCGGGGTCGCCGAGGGCGCGCATGGCGACGTAGTCGGCCGTCCAGGGGCCGATGCCCCGCAGCGCCACCAGCCGGGCCCGCACCTCCTGCGCGGACAGGCTCCGGTCGAGCGGCACCACGCCGTCGTCAAGCGCGCGGGCGAGCCCGACGAGTGCTCGGGCGCGGGCCCGCGGCATCCGCAGGACGTCGGGGTCCTCCGGGTCGAGGCCGGCCAGCACGCCGGGCGTCGGGAACAACGCGGTCACCTCGTGGTCGCCGTCGAGCGGGAGCGGGTCGCCGTACGCCGCGACGAGCCGCGCCGTCGCGGTGCGGGCGGACGCCAGCGAGACCTGCTGCCCGAGCACCGTCTGCACGGCGCACTCCGCGCCGTCGAGCACGCCCGGCACCCGCAGCCCCGGCCGGGCCCGCACCAGCGGCGCCACCGCGGCGTCCTCGGCCAGGGCCTCGTCGACCGTCGCCGGGTCGGCGTCGGCGTCGAGCAGCCGGCGCAGCGGACGCAG
>NZ_BAAHAA010000042.1:0-12266 GCF_054777915.1 Nocardioides marmoraquaticus
GACGCAGGCCGCCGGCCCGTCCCTGGAGCGCGCGGGCCCGCTCCTCGGACGTGCGCAGGGCCAGCCGGGCCTCGGTCTCGGCCGCCCGGGCGGCTCGCGCCGCGTCGGCCAGCCGGTCGCGCTCGGCGGTGTCGGGCTCCTCGTCGGGGGCCTGCTCGGCCTGGGCCAGGCGCTCCTCGAGGTCGGCGAGGCCGGCGAGGTCGCGGTCGCGAGCGGTCTCGGCGGCGGCGACGGCCTCGGCGAGCCGCTCGGCCTCGGCCCGGGCGTTGCGGGCCTGCGTGCCGTGCTGCCCCAGCTCCTCGGCGACCGCGGCCAGGGTGGCGTCGGACTCGTGGAGCCTGGCGAGCGCCACGTCGGCGCGACGCGCGGCCTCCTCGCGCTCGCGCTCCAAAGTTGCGGCGTCGAAGCCGAGCCGCTCCAGCTCGTGGGTCACGCGCTCGACGGCCTCGGCGGTCTCGTCGACCGCGGCCTGCACCTCGAGCAGGCTCTGGCCGTCACGGGAGCCGCCCGAGGCGAAGTAGGCACCCAGCACGTCGCCGTCACGGGTCACCGCGGTGACGTCGGGCCGGTCGCGCACCAGGGCGCGGGCCGAGGCCAGGTCGTCGACCACCGCGATGCCGTCGAGCAGCGCGGCGAGCGCTGCGTCGAGACCGGGGGCGTCGGCCGGGACCTCGACGACGTCCAGCACCCAGGTCGCGGCGTGGACCAGCGTGCCGACCGGTGCCCGGGAGGCACGCTCCCGGGGCGCTCCCCCGCCGACGAGCAGCCCGGCGCGACCCATGTCGCCCTGCTTGAGGTGGTCGAGCGCCTGCTCGGCGCTGTCGAGGTCGCGCACCGCGACGGCGTCGGCGGCGGCGCCCAGCGCGGCCGCGACGGCGGCCTCGTAGCCGGCCCGCACGGTCAGCACGGTGGTCACCGAGCCCAGCAGGCCGCTGACCTCGTCGCTCGCGGCCAGCAGCGAGCCGGCGCCGTCCTTGCGCGACAGGCCCAGCTCGAGCGCCTCACGACGGGCCTCGAGGCCGGCGCGGTCGCGCTCGAGCCGGCTGCGCTCCTCGACCAGCTTCGTCCAGCGCGACTCGACGTCCTCCAGTGCCGCGGTGGCCGCCTCGTGCTCGGCGTCGAGGCCCTGCTCGCCGGCGTCGAGGCCCGCCACCTGCGACTCGAGCGAGGTGAACGAGCGCTGCGCGCGCTCGGCGCGGGCCAGTGCCTGCTCGCGCGCTTCTCCGAGCCGGCCGATCTCCTCCTCGGCGGCCGCCGCGCGGCTGCGCAGGCCGCCCAGCTGGCCACTGAGCCGCGCGAGGCCCTCGCGGCGGTCGGCGACGGCGCGCAGCAGGTCGGCGACGCGACGCTGCTCGGCCTCCGCGGCCTGCTCGGCCTCCGTGCGGGCGCCCACGGCGAGGTCGAGCGTCGTACGGCTCCCGGCGACCTCGTCGACCGCCGCCTGCTCGCGCTCGGCCGTGCGGGTGGCCTCGGCCTCGAGCTCCTCGGGGTCGCGGCCCTGCGGGACGGGCGGCAGCGACGTCGCGTTGCGGACGCGCTCCGCGGCGAGGCTCGCCGTGCCGTGGAGCCGCTCGCGCAGGCCCGACAGGGCGAACCAGGTCTCCTGCGCGGCCGCCAGCTCGGGCAGGTCGCCGCGCAGCGCCTCCTCGAGCCCCGTCTCGCGCTCGCGGGTCTCCCGCAGCTGTTGCTCGACCTCGAGGCGACGGGCCTGCAGCGCCGACTCGTCGGCGAGCTCCTGCTCGAGCTGCACGCGCGCGGTCGCGACGTCGTCGGCGAGCAACCGGGCACGGGCGTCGCGCACCTCGGCCTGCACCACCTGCGCCCGCCGCGCGACCTCGGCCTGGCGACCCAGCGGCTTGAGCTGGCGGCGGATCTCGGTCAGCAGGTCGGCGAGGCGGGTCAGGTTGCCCTCCGTCGCCTCGAGCTTGCGCAGCGCCTTCTCCTTGCGCTTGCGGTGCTTCAGGACCCCCGCGGCCTCCTCGATGAAGCCGCGCCGCTCCTCCGGCGTCGCGCGCAGGATCGAGTCGAGCTGGCCCTGGCCGACGATGACGTGCATCTCGCGGCCGATGCCCGAGTCGCTCAGCAGCTCCTGGACGTCGAGCAGCCGGCAGGAGTGGCCGTTGATGGCGTACTCGGACCCGCCGTTGCGGAACATGGTGCGGCTGATCGTCACCTCGGAGTACTCGATCGGCAGCGCCCCGTCGGTGTTGTCGATCGTCAGCGCCACCTCGGCACGACCCAGCGGCGCGCGGCCGGCGGTGCCGGCGAAGATGACGTCCTCCATCTTGCCGCCGCGCAGCGACTTGGCGCCCTGCTCGCCCATCACCCAGGCGAGGGCGTCGACGACGTTGGACTTGCCCGAGCCGTTGGGGCCGACGATGCAGGTGATGCCCGGCTCGAGCTGGAGCGTGGTCGCCGAGGCGAAGGACTTGAAGCCCTTGAGCGTGAGGCTCTTGAGGTACACGGCTCTCCCCGGTCACGGTCGGCGTCACAGGTGCGTCCGCACGCAGGGGAAGGGCGCGCGTCGTCGGACCCTACCCACGCCGCCGCCTGCTGCCGGGGAGGCGCTCCGGAGCCGCCTGGTGAGAAGTCCCCGGTGAACCGGGGACTTCTGACTGGATCGGCCTTGATCGAGGCCGATCCAGTCAGAACGAGGCCGACCAGTCTCGCCGTACGCCGCCTCAGCGCACGCTGCCGGCGAGCAGCAGCCCGCCCGCGAGCAGCCCGGAGACGACCCGGACGTGGTTGCCGCCCACCCACGACCGCGCCCAGCGGCGCCAGGCGTCGTGGGCCTGCTCGTCGGGCATCACCTGCAACGCGGTGTTGCGGGGCACGTGGAAGACGACCGTCGTGCCGACCACCCCCACGAGGTACGCCGCGGCGCCGGCGACGCGGAGCAGGTCGCCGTCGCGGGCGAGCAGGTCGTGCCCGGCGACGACCGCCGCCAGCACGCCCGTGCCGAACAACGCGACCATGAAGCTCGGCGAGCGCGGGGCCGCGAGGTTGACCTGCCGCATCACGTGCACGCCGTCGTCGGCGGCGAGGCGGCCGATGGCCACCATGGTGAAGCCGGAGTAGGTCAGCAGGGCACCGGCCGACACCAGCGCGCCGGCCCCGGCGAGGAGACCCAGGACGTCCCACACGTCGGTCAGCCTAGGCGTGCTCGGCGTCCTCGAGCAGCCGCTCGTCGGCGTGGGCCACGTCGAGCAGCCGCCGCCACAGCAGCACGAGCAGCACCGCCGAGCCGACGAAGCCGAACCAGAACGGCGCCGTCACCCCGCCCGCTGACGCGATCGCGCCACCGACCAGGGCGCCGACCATGATGCCGCCGTTGGAGCACAGCCGGTTGACGCTGTTGACGCGCCCCTGCATCTCCAGGGGCACGGCGCGCTGGCGCACCGTCTGCGAGATGGTGCCCCACACGAAGGCGTGGGTGCCGAAGAGGAACTGCGTCACGAACGCCACGGCCGGCACCGTCGTCAGCGCCAGCACCAGGTGGTAGAGCGTCTCGACCACCAGCCCCGCGCGCAGCAGCACCCCGAGCGGCAGCCGCCGCTCCAGCCACCCGAAGACGGCCGTGCCGAGCAGACCGCCCGCGGCGAAGGCCGTCGTCATCAGCCCGAAGCCCACCTCGCCCAGGTCGAGGCGCTGCAGGGCGTAGAGCACGAGCACCGAGTACGCCGCCCCGAAGGTGACGTTGAAGGCGAGGATGGTCAGGACCAGCACCCGCACCGGCGGGTGGTGGCGCACGAACGACAGCCCCTCGCGGATGTCGGCCCGCACCGAAACGCCGCTCCGCGCCGCGCCCTCGCGGGGCGGCAGCCGCAGCCGCGTGACCAGCAGGGCCGCGAGCGACAGCAGCACGGCCTGCGCCACCCAGGGCCACACCGCCCCCATCGTGAAGAGGGCGGCGCCGAGCGGCGGACCCACCATCTGGTTGCCCACCACCAAGCCGCCCATGATGCGGGCGTTCGCTGTGCCGAGGTCGCGCCGTCGTACCAGCATCGGCAGCAGCGTGCCGGCGCCGGTGTCGGCGAAGGTCTCGCCGATCCCGAACAGGAACAGCGCGACCAGCACCACGCCGATCGAGACCCGGTCGGTCGCGATCGCCGTGACCAGCACGCCCAGCAGCGCGACGCGGAAGGCGTTGGCGGCGAGCAGCAGGTGGCGGCGGTCGACGCGGTCGGCGACCACGCCGGCGTGCAGGGCGAAGACGAGCGCGGGCAGCTGCTGCAGCACCACGGCCAGCGAGACGAGCGCGGGGTCGCGGGTCTGCGAGGCGACCAGCAGCGGCCCCGCGGCCAGCGCGATGCCGTCAGCGAGGTTGGACGTCCAGGACGACCCGACCAGCCAGCGGAACGGGACGCCGAGGCGCGCGGGCAGCAGCCGCTCCGCGACGCGCCCGCGGGCGTGCCGGGGGCTCAGGAGTGGGCGAGGGAGGTGTCGCGCGCCACCGCCTCGTCGACCGTGGCGGAGGCGACCGACGCGAGCGCGTCGTTCTCGTGCTGCAGCCGCAGCACCATCTCCTCGAGGTCGGCGATGCGCTGCCGCAGCACGCGGTTCTCCCCTGCCAGGCGGTGTGCCACGCGGGGGTCGGTACCGGTCGCGTAGCCGAGAAGCGCCTTGGCCATGAGGTGTCGTGCCTTCCGTGGGAACCAGGCCCGATCGGCGCGACCAGGCCGTCTAGAAGGTTCTCACGCAGCCCGCTCCCCCGGCAACTTCGCGCGGGTGGCGGGCCGGTGAACCACCGACCAGCGGGCCGGTGAACTCCCCGGTCAACCGGGGACTTCTGACTGGATCGGCCTTGATCAGGGCCGATCCAGTCAGAACGAGGTGCAACAGTCTCGCCTCAGCCCGTACGCCGCCGCCGAGGGGCGGGCTGACAGACCGGGCAGAAGAACGACGAGCGGTTGGTGAACGCGACCCGGACGATCGGGGTGCCACAGCGGGCGCACGGGCGGCCCTCCTGGCCGTAGGCGTGCAGGGAGCGGTCGCCACGAGGAGCACAGGGCCGGACTCGCCGAGCCGCCCTCAGCCCGTACGCCGCCGCCGAGGGGCGGGCTGGCACACCGGGCAGAAGAACGACGAGCGGTTGGTGAACGCGACCCGGACGATCGGTGTGCCACAGCGGGCGCACGGGCGCCCCTCCTGGCCGTAGGCGTGCAGGAAGCGGTCGCCACGAGGAGCACAGGGCCGGACTCGCCGAGCAGCCCTCAGCCCGTACGCCGCCGCCGAGGGGCGGGCTGGCACACCGGGCAGAAGAACGACGAGCGGTTGGTGAACGCGACCCGGACGATCGGTGTGCCACAGCGGGCGCACGGGCGCCCCTCCTGGCCGTAGGCGTGCAGGGAGCGGTCGAAGTAGCCGGACTCGCCGTTGACGTTGACGTAGAGGGCGTCGAAGGAGGTGCCGCCCTGCTCGAGGGCGGCCCCCATCACCTCGCGGGCGCCGTCGAGGACGGCCTGGACATCGCGGACCCGGAGCCGGTCGCCGGGGCGCTCGCCGTGCACCTGAGCACGCCACAGCGCCTCGTCGGCGTAGATGTTGCCGACGCCGGAGACGACCTCCTGGTGCAGCAGCAGCCGCTTGACGCCGCTGCGGCTGCGCCGGACGCGGCGTACGAAGGCGGCGTCGTCGAAGGCGGGGTCGAGGGGGTCGAGGGCGATGTGGGCGATCTCGCCGGGCACGTCGGCGCCGCCGGTCGAGACGAGCAGCCCGCCGAACATGCGCTGGTCGACGAACCGCAGCTCGCCGCCGCCGGCGAGGGTGAACCGCACCCGCAGGTGACGTTCGTCCGGGGCTCCGGGCGGCTGCACCAGCATCTGCCCGGACATGCCGAGGTGGCCGAGCAGCGCGTCGCCGGAGTCGGCGGCGAGCCACCAGAACTTCCCGCGGCGTCGGGCGGCGGTGAAGGTCGTGCCGGTCAGCCGGGCCGCGAAGTCGTCGGGCCCGGCGAGGTGGCGGCGCACGGGCCGCGGGTGCAGCACCTCGACGGCCTCGACCTGCCGGTCGAGCGCATGACGCTCGAGGCCGCGGCGGACGACCTCCACCTCGGGCAGCTCCGGCACGGCTCAGGCGTCGCCGGGATCGGCAGCAGCAGCGGGAGCGGTGTGCTCCTCGTGCAGGGTGCGGTACGCCGACTCGGCCGCCTGCTGCTCGGCTTCCTTCTTGGAGCGACCCACGCCGTGGCCGTGCAGCCGCTCGCCCACCCTGACCCGGGCGGTGAAGGTCTTCATGTGGTCGGGGCCCTCGGCCTCGATGACGTACTCGGGCACGCCCAGCTCGTGCTCGGCGCACAGCTCCTGCAGGCTGGTCTTCCAGTCGAGCCCGGCGCCGAGCGCGGCGGCGGCCTCGAGCATCGGGTCGAAGAGCAGGTGCACCACGCGGGTGGCCTCCTCGAAGCCGCCGGAGAGGTAGACCGCCCCGATCAGCGCCTCGACGGTGTCGGAGAGGATCGACGACTTGTGGCGGCCTCCGGTCGACTCCTCGCCCTTGCCGAGCAGGAGGTGCTCGCCGACGCCGATGGTGCGGGCGACCTCGGCGAGCGCGCGGGCGTTGACGCAAGCCGCGCGCAGCTTGGCCAGCCGTCCCTCGGAGAGGTCGGGGTGGCGCAGGTAGAGCGTCTCGGTGACGACGACGCCGAGCACGGAGTCGCCGAGGAACTCCAGGCGCTCGTTGGTCGGCAGGTTGCCGTTCTCGTAGGCGTACGAGCGGTGGGTCAGCGCGAGCTGCAGCAGCTCGGGCTTGAGCTCCGGGTCGCCCAGGGCGTCGCGCAGGTCGTCGCGGCCGGGGCCGGGCTCCGGCGCAGGGGACGGCAACGGCACCGACGTGAGGTCCACGCCGGTGGCCGTGCGCGTCGCGTCGCCGGAGCTCAGGGGTTCAGCTCTGACGTCGGTCTCAGAGGACCTGGCGACGGGCGCCGCGGGCGCCGTACTGGCCGCACTCGGGGCAGGCGCGGTGCGGGAGGTGCTTGGAGTCGCAGGCCGGGTTGGCGCAGGCGACCAGCGACGGCGCGGTGGTCTTCCAGGCCGAGCGGCGGTGCCGCGTGTTGCTGCGGGACGTCTTCCGCTTCGGGACAGCCACGATGTGCTCCTTGGGATTCGGGTGGTGCTGGTGATCAGGTCTGGGTGGTTCAGGACTGCGGGTGCTGCAGCTGCTGGAGGGCCGCCCACCGGGGGTCGACGGGCTCCTCGTGGCCGTGGTCCGGGTCGTCGGCGAGCCGCGCACCGCACTCGGCGCACAAGCCCGGGCAGTCGTCCCGGCACAGCGGCTGGTACGGCAGTGCGAGCACCACCGCGTCCCGCAGCAGTGGCTCGAGGTCGAGCAGGTCGTCCTCGAGCCGGCTGACATCGGCGTCCTCGTCGTCCCCGCTGGTCTCGGGGGCGTCGTAGACGTACAGCTCCTGGAGGTCGACGACCAGGTGGTCCTCGAGCGGCTCCAGGCACCGCGAGCACTCGCCGGCCAGCGCGGCCGAGGCCGTGCCGGTCACGAGCACCCCCTCCATGACCGCCTCGAGGCGCACGTCGATGTCGACCGTGCTGCCCTCGGGGACGCCCAGGACGTCGATGCCGAGTCCTGCCGGCGCCTCCTCGGAGAAGCTCTTCTCGCGCTGCGTCCCGGGACGGCGGCCGAGCTCGCGCGTGTCGAGCACGAACGGCGCTCTCGGGTCGAGGGTGCGCAAGGGAGATCTCCGTGGAAGTTCCAGCAGAACCTGCAAGATGCTACCGGCGAGCCCTCTCCCCCACCAATTTGGTGCCCCGGCGACCGAGGAACGAGGTCGCTCAGGCGTCCTCGGCAGCGCGCTCGGCCAGGCGACGCCGCAGCCGCTCGAGCACCAGCGGCGGCACCAGTCCGGAGACGTCGCCGCCGAAGGTCGCGACCTCCTTGACCAGCGAGGAGGCGAGGAAGGAGTACTCGGGGCTGCACGGCACGAAGACCGTGTCGACCTCCGTCAGCGAGGAGTTCATCTGCGCCATCTGGAGCTCGTAGTCGAAGTCGGTGACCGCCCGCAGCCCCTTGACGATGGCCTGGACGTCGTGCTCGACGCAGAAGTCGGTGAGCAGGCCCTCGAACCCGGCCACCGTGACGTTGTCGTACGCCGCGCACACCTCGCGCAGCATCTCCATGCGCTCCTCGGCGCTGAAGAGCCGGCTGCGCGACTTCGAGGCGTTGACGCCGACCGCGACGACGACCTCGTCGAAGAGCCGCGAGGCCCGCGAGACGATGTCGACGTGGCCGTTGGTCACGGGGTCGAAGGAGCCGGGGCACACCGCGCGACGCATCAGCGGTCGTCCTCTCGAGGGGTCGGCAAGGCGGCGCGAACGTACCAGAGCGCGGTCTCGCCGTACGCCTTGCGGCGCTGCGGCTCCAGGCCGTCGGGCCACGCGGGCTCGGGCGACCGGGCGGAGCGCTCCACGACGAGCGTGCCGCCCGGAGCGACCCACCCCTGACCCACCAGCAGCGCCAGCGCCTGGGCCAGCTCGACGTCGGGCACGTCGTAGGGCGGGTCGGCCAGCACCAGGTCGTACGCCGCTCGGGGCGGCGCCGCCAGCGCGCGGCCGACGGGCTGCGCCAGGACCTCGACCGGGCCGAGGCCGACGTCGCGGGCGTTGGCCTCGACGAGCCGGGCGGTGCGACGGTCGTGCTCGACGGCCGTGAGCAGGGCGGCGCCCCGCGACAGGGCCTCGAGGCCCAGCGCGCCGGAGCCGGCGTACAGGTCGAGCACGCGCAGGCCGTCGAGCCCCCCGAGGCTCGACTCGAGCGAGGAGAACAGCGCCTCCCGCACGCGGTCGGTGGTCGGACGGGTGGCCGCACCGGGCGGGGTGCGCAGGCGGCGGCCGCCGGCGGTGCCTCCGATCAGGCGGGTCACGTCTTGTCCAGGAAGGCCGCGCGCTCGGACTCCTCGAGCTCGGCCACGGCCGCGGCTAGGTCGGGGTCGCCGGCGAGGTCGGGGTCGGCGGCGAGGTGGTCGACCGCGGCCTGGCGGGCGCGCACGATGACCTCCTCGTCGCGCAGCACCGACAGCAGCCGGAACCCGCCGGCGCGACCACCGCTCTGCTGCGCTCCCAGCACGTTGCCCTCGCGGCGCAGCTCGAGGTCGACGCGGGAGAGCTCGAAGCCGTCGCGGGTGCCGGCGACCGCCAGCAGCCGCGGCATCGACGGCCCGGCCGGGTCGGCGGCGCTGACCAGCAGGCACAGCCCGTCGTGGCCGCCGCGACCGATGCGGCCGCGCAGCTGGTGCAGCTGCGAGACGCCGAAGCGGTCGGCGTCGAGGATGACCATCACCGAGGCGTTGGGCACGTCGACGCCGACCTCGATGACCGTGGTGGCGACCAGCACGTCGACGTCGCCGGCGGCGAAGGCCGACATCACGGCGTCCTTCTCCTCGGGCGTCATCCGGCCGTGCAGGGCGGCGGACCGCAGGCCGCTGAGCGCGCCCTCGGCGAGGTCGGGCGCGAGCTCCTCGACCGAGTGCAGCGCGACCTCCTCCTCTCCCCCGTCGGCGGCACCGGGGTCGACCACGACCTCACCGCCCTCGAGGTCGGGCGTGATGCGCGAGCACACGACGTAGGCCTGCCGGCCACGGACGACCTCCTCGCGCACCCGCTCCCAGGCCCGCTCCAGCCACTCGGGGCGCGCCTTCACGGGCACGACGGTCGTCTGCACCTCGCCGCGACCGGCGGGCAGCTCGGAGAGCGTCGAGGTGTCGAGGTCGCCGAAGACCGTCATCGCGACCGTGCGTGGGATCGGCGTCGCGGTCATGACGAGCACGTGGGGCGGGTGCTCGGCCTTCGACGACAGCGCCGAGCGCTGCTCGACACCGAAGCGGTGCTGCTCGTCGACCACGACCAGGCCGAGGTCGGCGAACTGCACGCGGTCCTCGAGCAGCGCGTGGGTGCCGACGACGATGCCGGCCTCGCCGCCGGCCGCCTCGGCCAGGGCGCGGCGTCGCTGGGCCGCCGTCGCGGAGCCGGTCAGCAGCGTGACGCGGGTGGCGTGTCCCGGCGCACCGAGCTCGCCGCCGCGGGCCAGGTCGCCGAGCGCGAGCCGCAGGGAGCGCTCGTGCTGCTGCGCCAGCACCTCGGTCGGGGCCAGCAGCGCGGCCTGGCCGCCGGCGTCGACGACCTGGAGCATCGCCCGCAGCGCCACCAGCGTCTTGCCCGACCCGACCTCGCCCTGGAGCAACCGGTGCATCGGGGTGTCGAGCGCGAGCTCCTCGCCGAGCTCCTCGCCCACGGCGCGCTGCCCGTCGGTCAGCGTGAAGGGCAGCTGGGCGTCGAAGTCGTCGAGCAGCGCGCCACCGACCCGCGGCCGGGGCGTCGTACGCCGCTCCGCGAGGACCGCGCGGCGGCGGGCCAGCACCGTCTGCGCGACGAAGGCCTCGTCGTAGGTCAGCCGGGCCCGGGCCTTGGTGAGCTGGGCGTAGGTCTCGGGCCGGTGGATCCAGCGCAGGGCCTGCTCGGTGTCGATGAGGTCCTCCGCGGCGCGGACCTCCTCGGGCAGCACGTCGGGCACCCGGTCGACGACGGAGAGCGCGAAGGCGATGGTCTCCTCGAGCTGCCAGGTCGTCACCTTGCCGCTCTCGGGATAGATCGGGATCAGCGGCGGCATCTCCTCGGGGGTGCCCTCCTCGCCGAACATGCGGGAGTCGGGGTTGGCCAGCTGCCAGCCGTCACGGAACCACCGCAGCTTGCCGCTGAACAGGCCGTAGCGACCGACCGCGGTCTCGCGGGCGCGGAAGGCGGCGGTGCCGCGGTTGCGGTCGAAGTAGACGAGGTCGAAGGTGCCGCTGTCGTGGGCGACCTGGACCTCCTGGCGCCAGGCGGTGCGACGGGTGCGCTTGTCGAGCCACTCGCGCTGCGCACTGCGGGTGATGCGGCCGACGAAGGAGACCATGTCGCCGGGCGCCAGGCTGTCGAGCTCGCTGAGCGAGCCCTTGCGCACGTGCGTGCGCGGCAGCGTCATCAGCAGGTCGCCGACCGTGCGCACGGGCGTGCGGCCCTTGCGCTCCGACAGCTCCTCGGCCAGGGAGGCGCCCTTGGCCCGCTTGCCCTCCACGGCCGAGACCGGGCTGTCCCAGTGGACGACCTCGTGCACGTCTACCGCACCCCTGCCGGACCGCTCACTCGACGGCCAGCAGCAGCGGGTAGCGCGGCTGGCCGCCCTCGTGGACCACGACGTCGACGCCGGGCGCGGTCTCGCGCACCCAGGTCGAGCACGCCTCGACGAGGCCGTCACCCGCCTCGCCCGGCACGAGCGTGACGAGCTCGCCGCCGGAGCCGAGCAGCCGCGCCAGCACCTGCTGGGCGACCTCCTCCAGGTCGGTGCCGACGACCACGAAGTCGCCGTCGACGACGCCGAGGGCATCGCCGGTGCGGCACGGCCCGGCCATGGTGATGGCGTCCTTGGCGGCCAGCGTGACCGCCCCGTGGCGGGCGCCGCGGGCGGCGTCGGTCATGTGCACGACGTCGCTGTCGAGCGGGCGGCCCGGGTCGTGCACGGCGAGCGCGGCGATGCCCTGCACCTGGGCCCGGGTCGGCACGACGACGGCGTGCACCCCGAGGGCCTCCGCCTCGTGGGCGGCCGCCTCGGCCACCGCGACCGAGTCGCGGTCGTTGGGCAGCACGACCACCTCGGCGGCGCCGGTCTCCTCGATCGCGGCGAGCACCTGCGCGGTGCTCGGGCGCACGACCCGGCCGTCGCGCAGCACCACGGCGCGGTCCTCGGAGAACAGCGTCGCGAGGCCCGGCCCCGCGGCCACCGCGACCACGCCGCGACCGGTGCGCGTCGGCTGCCGGGCCACCTGCTCGGCGAAGTGCGTGACACGGATGCGGTGCGGTCGGCCCGCCCGCACGCCCGCCTCGACGGCGGCACCGACGTCGTCGACGTGTACGTGGACGTTCCACAGGCCGTCGCCGCCCACCACGACGAGCGAGTCGCCGAGGGGCGCGAGCTCCTGGCGCAGCACCGCCACGGCGTCGTCCTCGGCGGAGAGGAGGTACATCACCTCGTACGCCGGCCCCTCCGCCGTCAGGTCGCCGGCCGCACCCGCGCGCGACGTGACGTGGGCCTTCGGCTGCGGCACCCGCGCGGCGAGGCCGGGGTCGGGCGCGGAGCCGGTGAGCACCGTCTCGAGGGTGCCGAGCAGCAGCGTGAGCGCGCGACCGCCGGCGTCGACCACACCCGCCTGCGCGAGCACGGGCAGCTGCTCGGGCGTGCGCGCGAGCGCGGCGCGGGCCGCATCGGTGGCGGCGTGCACCACCTGG
>NZ_BAAHAA010000043.1:0-9314 GCF_054777915.1 Nocardioides marmoraquaticus
GAACTCCTTGGGGTGGGGAGCGGGCATGGTCGACATCCTTCCAGCGGCGACAGATGTCGCCACAGATCAGATGACAATCGAACCTTCAGCAGTCCCGAACTCCTCGAAGAGCGGAGCGGTCCCCGGTCCCTGAGGTGCGAGCGGAGCGAGCCACGAAGGGCGCCCCGCCCCTTCGTGACGCCCCGCTCGTCCCTCACGGCGCTCCTCAGGGAGCGGCACACAGCCGCCCGTCCCTCGCGGCGCTCCACAGGGAGCGGCACAGAGCCGCCCGTCCCTCGCGGGGCTCCTCAGGGAGCGGTACCGCGGGGCCGGCTCTAGGCTCGCGGGCGTGGACGCGGAGCTGCTGGAGGTCGCCCGGGCGGCGAAGGGGTTCATGCCGGACGACGAGGGGGCGCTGCTGCACGAGACGGGGCTCGCCCACCTCGGCGACGGGCCGGGCCTGGAGGTGGGCACCTACTGCGGCAAGTCGGCGGTCTACCTCGGTGCGGCTGCCCGCGAGCGCGACAGCGTGGTCTTCACCGTCGACCACCACCGTGGCTCGGAGGAGAACCAGGCGGGCTGGGAGCACCACGACGCCTCGCTGGTCGACCCCGGGAGCGGCCGGATGGACACGCTGCCGCACGCCCGGCGCACCCTCGAGCGCGCGGCGCTCGAGGACGTCGTGGTCATGGTGGTCGGGCGCAACACGACGGTCGCCCGCCACTGGCGCACGCCGCTGGCGCTGCTGTTCGTCGACGGCGGCCACGCCGAGGAGCACGCGCAGGCCGACTACACGGGGTTCGCGCGCTGGGTGCGGCCGGGCGGGGCGCTCGTCGTCCACGACGTCTTCGAGCGACCAGAGGACGGTGGGCAGGCGCCGTTCCACGTCTGGCAGCGGGCGGTCGCGAGCGGCGCCTTCACCCCGACGACCACCGTGGGGTCGATGCGGGTGCTGGTCCGCAGCGCCGGCTCAGCGGGCGAGGACGTCGGCTGAGAGGTCGCGCGGGGAGCAGCCGCACTCCAGACCGATCTCAGCGAAGTGCGGGGCGAGGTCGTCGCCGCGCATGATCCCCGAGCCCGGCGTGGTGCGCGAGAGCGCGTCGACCGCGAGCACCACGGCGGCCGCGGTGTACGTCGTCTGCTCGCGCGGCCACACCGCGTCGTCTGGCCACACGTAGCCCGTCCAGTAGCCGCCGGCCTCGTTGCGCAGGTGCTGCACGTCGGCGAGCAGGCGCAGCGCCCGGTCCCGGTCGTCGAGGCAGTCGAGGGCGAGCACGAGCTCGCAGGTCTCGGCGCCGGTCACCCACGGGTTGGTGTCGACGCAGCGGATGCCGAGGCCCGGCACCACGAAGTCGTCCCACCGCGACGCGACCAGGTCGTGGCCCGCCCGCCCGCGGACGGCGCCGCCGAGCACCGGGTAGTACCAGTCCATCGCGAAGCTGCGCTTGTCGAGGAAGCGGTCGCGGTGCTGGCGCAGCGCGTGCCCGAGCCTGCCGCCGGCCAGCTCCCACTCGGGCTGCGGCTCCTCGAGCAGCGTCGCGAGCGCGACCCCGGCGCGCAGCGCCTGGTAGATCGACGAGGAGCCCGACAGCAGCGCCTGCGCGTTGGTGCGCCCGGGCTCGCCGCCCCGCCACTCCCGCGACCAGGCGACGCCCCCGAACGGCAGCTGCAGGTCCACCACCACGTCGAGGCCGCGGCGTACGACGGGCCACAGCCGCTCGACGAAGGCCAGGTCGCGCCTGACCCGCCAGTGGTGCCACACGCCGACCGCGAGGTAGGCGCACATGTTGGTCTCGGTGCTGTCGTCGACGACCTCGCCCTGCTGCCAGCGCATCGGCCAGGAGCCGTCGTCGCGCTGGGTCCGCGCGCACCAGTCGTACGCCGCCTCGGCCGCGGCCACCTCACCGCCGACCAGCGCCCCCATGGCGGCCTCGACGTGGTTCCAGACGTCGACCTTGTCCCACGGGCTCCACGGGATGGAGCCGTCGGGCTGCTGGGTGTCGGCGATGGTGCGCGCCGTCGCCGCGACGTCGGCGGCGCAGAGCAGGCCCGGCAGCTCGGGCAGCGTCACGGGCAGCGGGCTCATGCGGGCTTGCGCAGGTAGAGCACGAGGCTCTTGCCGATGAGCGGGTCGAGCAGCCGCTCGGCCGTGCGGGTCAGGCGCGAGATGCCGCGGGTGCGCATGATGTCCCACACGAGCAGCTGATGGTAGCCCCGCACCAGCGGGTGGCGGTCCTTCTCGACCCCGACCGCGCACTTGATCCACCAGTACGGCGAGTGCAGGGCGTGGGCCCACGACGTGCCCACGTGCTCCAGCCCGGCCTCCTCGAGCCGCGCGACGAGCGCGTCGCCGCGGTAGATGCGGACGTGGCCGCCCTCGTTGGCGTGGTACTCGTCGGACAGCGCCCAGCAGATGCGCTCGGGCAGCCAGCGCGGCACCGTGACGGCCATGGTGCCGCCGGGGGCGAGCACCCGCACCAGCTCGGAGATGGCCCCGGCGTCGTCGGGGATGTGCTCGAGCACCTCGGAGGCGACGACGCGGTCGAACTCGCCGTCGGCGAAGGGCAGCGACAGCGCGTCGCCCTGCTTGGTGTCGGCCTCCGCGCCCTCGGGCACCTCCCCCGCCTCGCGCATCCCCGCGAAGACGTCGGAGACGCCCGACAGCTCGTCGGCGTCCTGGTCGAAGGCGATGACGTCGGCGCCGCGGCGATACATCTCGTAGGCGTGGCGCCCGGCCCCGCAGCCCATGTCGATGACGCGGTCGCCCGGGCGCAGCCCGAGCCGGTCGAAGTCGACGGTCAACATCTGGGTGCTACCTCCTGGTGGTGCGGGCCCGCACCACGTCGTCGTACGCCGCGGCGGTCGCCTCGGCGACCGCGCGCCAGCTGAAGCGAGCGAGCACCCGCTGGCGCCCGCGGCGGCCCATCTCGGCGCGCCGGGCCGGGTCGTCGAGCAGTGCGGCCAGGGCCTGGGTGAGCTCGCCGACGTCACCGGGGGTGACCAGGTCGGCGCACTCGCCGTCGGGACCGACCACCTCGGGGATGGCACCCGCCCGGCTGACGACGAGCGGGGTCTCGCAGGCCATCAGCTCGGCCGTCGGCAGCGAGAAGCCCTCGTAGAGCGACGGCACGCAGGCGACCTCGGCGGAGCCCATCAGCCGCACCAGCTCGGCGTCGTCGATGCCGTGCACGAAGGTGACGGCGTCGGCGAGACCGAGCCGGTCGACGAGCCGCTCGGTGCGGCCGCCGGGCGTGGGCCTGCTCACCAGGACCAGGTGCACGTCGCGCTCGGTGCGGAGCTTGGCCACGGCCTCGAGCAGCGTGGCGACCCCCTTCATCGGGGCGTCGGCGCTCGCCATCGCGAGCAGCCGGCCGGGCACACGTGCCTCGCTCGGCGGCACGAACCCCTCGTCGACGCCTAGGGGCACGACCTGCACCCGCTCGGGGTCGACACCGAAGTCGCGCACCATGTCGCGCCGGCTCGACTCCGAGACCGTGAGGACCCGCTCGGCGGCCCGGGCGACGCGGGCCTGCATCCACAGGAAGGAGTACCAGCGCCGCAGCGACAGGCGCCGCAGCCAGGAGCCGGCCTGCGCGAGGTCGGTGGCCCGGTCGACGGTGATGGGGTGGTGGATGGTCGTGACCAGGGGCAGCAGGCGCTGCACGTCGGTCATGCCGAAGCCGAGCACCTGGTTGTCGTGCGCGACGTCGAACTCCTCGCGCCTGGCCTCCAGCAGCCGGGCCACGCGGCGGCTGAAGGTGCGCGGCTCGGGGAAGCCCCCGGCCCACATCTCCAGCACCTCGGTGACGTCGAGCAGGTCGCGCAGCTCGGAGGGTCGTGGGGTGCGGAAGGGGTCGGGCTCGCGGTAGAGGTCGAGGCTCGGCACCCGCGTCAGCCGCACGCCGGGGTCGAGCTCGGGGTACGGCGCGCCGCTGAAGACCTCGACGTCGTGGCCCAGCGCGACCAGCTCGCGCGAGAGGTGCCGCACGTAGACGCCCTGGCCCCCGCAGTGCGGCTTGCTCCGGTAGGACAGCAGGGCGATGCGCACGGGCCGGACTCTACTGAACCGAGTTCAACTGGCTTCGCTGGAGTGCCCCGGGAAGACGTGGGCGCTCGGGTCGACCAGCACCGCGGCGTTGTTGACCGCGGTCGCGACCTCGCCGAAGCCGACGGCGATCAGCCGGACCTTGCCCGGGTAGTCGGTGATGTCGCCCGCGGCGAACACGCGCGGGAGGTTGGTGCGCATCTGGGTGTCGACGCGGACGTGGCGGTGGTCGAACTCCAGCCCCCACGCCTTCATCGCGGTCAGGTCGGCGACGAACCCGAGGGCCGCGACGACCGTCTGGGCGGGGCGCTCCAGCACCTCGCCGTCGCCGGTGGTGATCTCGACCTGCTCGACGTGGTGCTCCCCCACGAGCCGCGTCACCTGGGCCGAGGTGACGACCTCGGTGCGCCCGGCCAGCACCTTGTCGACCGTCGCCCGGTGCGCCCGGAACGCCTCGCGCCGGTGCACCAGCGTCACCGAGCGCGCGATCGGCTCGAGGTGCAGCGCCCAGTCGAAGGCGCTGTCACCGCCGCCCACGATCACCACGTCGCGACCGGCGTGCTCGACGAAGGACGGCACGAAGTAGACGAGCCCGCGGTCCTCCCAGCCCTCGGCCGCCGGCAGTGGCCGCGGGGTGAACTTGCCCATCCCGGCGGTCACCACCACGACCGACGCCGTGACGTCGGTGCCGTCGTCGAGGTGCATCACCACGCCGTCCTCGCCCACGTCGAGCCCGGACGCCGTGCGGCCCAGGAGGTACGTCGCCTCCGCGCTCGCAGCCTGTGTGACCAGCTGCTCGACCAGCTCGCGGCCCTTGATGGCCGGGAAGCCGGCCACGTCGAGGATCGTCTTCTCGGGATACATCGCCGAGACCTGGCCGCCCAGCTCGGGCAGCGAGTCGACCACCACGACCCGCATGCCGCGGAAGCCCGCGTAGTAGGCCCCGAAGAGGCCGGCCGGGCCGGCCCCGACGACGAGGAGGTCGGTGTCGATCATCAGCCTGCGCCGATCAGAAGGAGTCCAGGAGGGCCACGCGCCATCCTGACCCGGTCGGCACCACCGTGACCAGCACCCGGACCTGGTCGGCTCGTCGCGCCGGCGACCCCTCGGCCGAGCTGACCTGGTCGACGAACACCAGCGCGACCACACGCTCGCGCGAGGCGCTGACGACCCCGACGTCGGTCGCGGTCGCTCGGACCGTGACCCGGGGGCCGACGACGCTGCGGCGCAGCCCGGCCATCTCCTCGACGTACTGCCGGCGGTAGCTGGCGCCCAGCACCTCGAGGGTCCGCTCGACCCGGGCGTCGAAGTCGCGCCAGGTGTAGGACAGCACCCGCTCGACCAGGGGTCCGGCGGCCTCGCGTCCCTCGCGGGCGGCCTCCGGCGAGGTGACCGGCACGGCGACGGTGGGCCGGTCGGCGGCGCGGGCGTCGCTCTGCTGGCGCCACCACAGCCCGGCGGAGAGCACCAGCGCGAGCACGACGCAGAGCAGGCCGAGGACGAAGGTGGCGCCGGGCCCGGTCCAGCCGAGACCGCGCCTCACCGGACGTACTCCAGCCGCGAGACCAGCCAGCGGCCGTCGACCCGCTCGAGCCCGACCCGGAGCCGGTCGCGCCGCTGGACGGGGTCGTCGCCGGTCCCGTCGCCCGTGTCGCGGTCGACCACCCGGCTGTCGGCCGCCACCAGCACCACGGCGTCGGACGACGACTGCTCGACGACACCGACGGCCCGCAGCGAGGCGTCCACGACGGCCCGGCGCTGCTCGACCCGGGCGACGAGCCGGTCGCGGCCGGCGCCGTACTCCTCGCGGAACCCGCCGGTCGCCCCGTCGAGCACGCGACCGGTGACGGCGTCCATGTCGGTGTGGTCGACCTCCAGGAAGGCCACCACCTCGGCGCCGGCCGCCGCACCGGGCCCGTCCGCGGCCCCGCGGTCGGTGGGGGTGGCGGGCCCGGAACGCCAGGTCAGCACGACGGCGACCACGAGCGCCACGGCCAGGGCCACGAGGGCCAGGTCGACGACCACCCACCTCCTCACGCCCGCGAGCCTAGACTGCGCGCCGTGGAAGCGTCGGGATCCTCGGCAGACTCCTCCCCCGGGTCGCCGGTCGAGGAGATGCGTCGCATCGGGCTGTTCCAACCCTCGGCGCAGCTGCTCGCCGCCCAGCTCCTGGCCGTGGTCCTCTACCCCTTCCTGCAGCAGAGCACGGTCGGCTCGGCCGTGCTCGGCGTCATCTCGATGGTGGCCGTGGGCCTGGCGATCAGGGTGGTGCGCGACACCCCGGCACTCTCGGTGGCGGCCGTCGCCGTGGGCATCCCCGCTGTCGCGCTCACCGTCGCGGAGGCGGTCTGGCCGGCCTCGGACGGCGTGGTGGTCGCCAGCGCGGTGCTGCACGCGGCGTTCTACGCCTACGTGACCTACAGCCTGCTGCGCTACCTCTTCCACGACGAGCACGTCAGCACCGACGAGCTCTACGCGATCGCGGCGACGTTCACCGTCGTGGCGTGGATGTTCGCCCACTTCTACGTCGCGGTCGACGTCCTGGTGCCGGGGGCGATCGAGCCGGTCAGCGACCAGGGAGCGCCGCGGTTCTTCGACCTGCTCTTCTTCTCCTTCACCAACCTCACCAGCGTGGGGCTCTCCGACATCCTGCCCGTGGCCGACGTGGCCCGGTCCGTCGTGATCCTCGAGCAGGTCTCGGGCGTGCTCTACGTCGCGATGGTGATCTCTCGCCTCGTGGCCCTGACGGTGCGGCGGCGGTAGACCTCGCTAGTCGAGGCAGAAGTCGTTGCCCTCGGGGTCGTTCATCCAGATGCAGGCCTCGTCGAACCCGTCGGGCTCCTGGCGCAGCACCACGCTGGCGCCGAGGTCGACCAGCCGCTCGGCCTCGGCGTCGAGCGCGGCCAGGCGCTCCTGCCCCGTCAGGCCGGGAGCCGCGCGCACGTCGAGGTGCACCCGGTTCTTGAGGGTCTTGCCCTCCGGCACCTGCTGGAAGAAGATCCGCGGCCCCGATCCCTCGACCGGACGGATGGCCGAGCGCGAGTTCCACATCTCCTCGGGCACCCCCGCACCCCGCAGGAAGTCGTCCCAGCTGTCGTGGCCCGGCGGGGGAGGCTCCTTGGCGTAGCCGAGCACGTCCGCCCAGAAGTCCGCCAGGGCGGCGGGATCCGCGCAGTCGAAGGTCACCTGGAGCTCACGGGTGGTCGCCATCGACCCACCCTCGCGCCGCTCGGCTCAGGCGTCCAGCCCGATGGCCTCGCGCTCGCGCGGGTCGGCCAGGATCCGGGCGCGCGCCCGGCGCCGGTAGCGCCACACCTGCACCAGCCCGAGCGCCCACAGGGGGTACTGCGCCGCCATCGCCCAGCGGAACGACTCCGGCGTGTACGCCGTGCTGGTGCCGGGGGTGCGCCAGTCGAGGACCAGGCCGATCACGACCACCAGCACCAGGCTGGCGTAGAAGCCGCCCTGGTTGATGATCCCGGTCGCGCTGCCGAGCCGCGAGACGGGGTTGGAGGTGCGGCCGACGTCGAAGCCGATCGCCGACGCCGGGCCGCCGATGCCGGTCACGACCACGAGCAGCACCAGCACGGCGTACGGCGCGGGGCCGGGCCAGACGAGCACCAGCGTCCACGCGGCGACGATCGCCGCGACGATCCACAGCACCATCGTCGAGCGGTGCCACGGTCGCGCCCCCACGAGCACCCCGAGGACCGGTCCTGACGCCATCATCGTCAGCACCATGAGCGTGAGCAGCAGGCCCGCGGCGGCGGACGACTGCTCCTCGCCGCGCACGAAGAACGGGTAGCCCCACAGCAACGTGACCGTGGTGGCGCTGAACTGCGTACTGAAGTGCATCCAGAACCCGAGCCGGGTGCCCGGGTGCGCCCACGACGCCGCCAGGCTCTGCCGGACCACGGTGAGCGAGAGCCGCTGCCCCCGCAGGTTGCGGCCGTCGGGGGTGTCGTGCAGCACCACGAGCAGCGCGACGGCCAGCACCACACCGACCGCGGCCGCGAGCAGGTAGGCGCGGGTCCAGCCGAGCTGGGCCAGCGCCCAGGTCATCGGGATCGCCGCGACGACCGCGCCGAGCTGGCCGGCGGTCGCCGTCAGCTGGGTGACCAGCGGGATCCGCCGGCGGGGGAACCAGCTGCTGACGAGGCGCAGCACGCAGATGAAGGTCATCGCGTCGCCCACCCCGACGAGGCCGCGGGCCAGCAGCGCCGCCGGGTAGCTCGAGGCGAGCGCGAAGCCGGTCTGGCCGGCTGTCAGCAGCACCAGACCGCCGAGCATGACCGAGCGCGACCCGTAGCGGTCGAGCAGCAGGCCCACCGGCACCTGCATCACCGCGTAGACCAGGAGCTGGAGCATGGTGAAGGTCGCCAGCTGCGCGGCGCTGACGCCGAAGCGCTCGGTCGCGACGAGGCCGGCGACGCCGAGGGAGGAGCGGTGGAAGACCGCGAGCACGTAGACGGCGATGGCGACCGACCAGACCGTCCAGGCACTGCGCCGACGGCGGCGGGTGGGGGCGGTCACTGACCCGATCGTACGCCGCCCCCGCCCCGGTGCTGGTGGCGTGTGGTGCGCCGTGCCAGGCTCGTGGGCATGCGAACCACCACGCGCCTCGCCCGCATCGCCGCCCTCCCCCTCGCCGCGACCCTGCTCGTCGCCTGCGGCGGCGGCGACAGCGGCTCGAGCAGCTCGGGCTCGTCCGACGACGCCTCGCCCGAGGCCTCGGGCGACTCGTCCTACTGCCAGGAGCTGGAGCAGGCCCAGGACTCCTTCGCCGCGTTCGACAGCGCCGACCCGCAGCCCGAGCAGCTGCAGGAGGCGTTCGACACCTTCAAGCAGCTCGCCGACGACGCCCCGGCCGAGGTCGAGCCGGAGTGGCAGACGATCAGCGGTGCCGTCGAGACCCTCGAGACGTCGCTCGACTCCATCGGCCTCGAGATCGGCGACCTGACCACGCTGCAGCAGGGACAGGTTCCCGAGGGTGTCACGCAGCAGGACCTGCAGAAGGTCGCCGCCGACCTGCAGGGCCTGGCGAACCCGGAGTTCGCCGAGGCGGGCCAGAAGATCCAGGAGCACGCCCAGTCGGAGTGCGACATCGACCTCGGTGGCGGCGCGGGCGAGAGCCCGAGCCCGTCGCCGAGCGAGAGCTGACCTAGCTGTAGTTCCCCGGCAGGTTGTGAACGGCGAGGCGTAGACGAATAGCGAGGACCTTCGGTACGGAGGGGTTACCACACCAACCTCTGACCGAAGGTCCTCAATGACTCACGCTAACGCTCCACTG
>NZ_BAAHAA010000044.1:0-7149 GCF_054777915.1 Nocardioides marmoraquaticus
GCCTGCGTCGTGCCGCCCGCCAGGAGCGCGAGGCCCGCGCCCAGGCGCTGGCCCGCCGCGAGAAGCTGCTCGCCGAGGGCCGGCGCGGCGAGCTGGTCGCGCGGGCCGCCGCAGCAGTGCTCGAGCGCCTCGAGCGGTCGCTCGCGGTGGCGGCGGAGCGTCGTACCGAGGTCGAGCAGGCGCGTGCGGGCCGCGAGACCGCGCTGCGCGAGACCCGCACGGCGCTGCGCGACCTCGGCCGGGCGCTCGACGAGCTGGTCAGCGAGAGCCACCGCGACGAGATGGCCCGCGCCCAGCAGAAGATGCGTCTCGAGCAGCTCCAGGAGCGCGCCCTCGAGGAGCTGGGCCTCGACCCCGACGCCCTGGTCGCCGAGTACGGCCCCGACCAGCTGGTGCCCTTCGTCGGCCCCGTCGGCGACGGCGAGGAGGCCCCCGACCCCACGGCGTACGACCGCACCGAGCAGACCGCCCGGCTCAAGCTCGCCGAGCGTGCCCTGGCCCAGCTCGGTCGGATCAACCCGCTGGCGCTGGAGGAGTTCTCGGCGCTCGAGGAGCGCCACAAGTTCCTCACCGAGCAGCTCGAGGACCTCCGCACCACGCGGGGCGACCTGCTCGACATCGTGCGCGAGGTCGACGCCCGCGTCGAGCAGGTCTTCACCGAGGCCTACGCCGACGTGCAGCGCGCCTTCGACGCCACCTTCGCCCGGCTCTTCCCCGGCGGCGAGGGCCGGCTGGTGCTGACCGACCCCGGCGACATGCTCACCACCGGCGTCGAGGTCGAGGCGCGGCCGCCCGGCAAGAAGGTCAAGCGGCTCTCGCTGCTCTCGGGTGGTGAGCGCTCGCTGGTGGCGGTCGCGTTCCTGGTCGCGCTCTTCAAGGCCCGGCCGTCGCCGTTCTACATCCTCGACGAGGTCGAGGCCGCGCTCGACGACACCAACCTCGGCCGGCTGCTCGACATCTACGAGGAGCTCCGCGAGAGCTCGCAGCTGCTCGTGATCACCCACCAGAAGCGCACCATGGAGGTCGGCGACGCCCTCTACGGCGTGACGATGCGCGGCGACGGCGTGACCACGGTCATCAGCCAGCGGCTGCGCGAGCCGGCCTCCGCATGAGGGCCGCCTGATGGCCGAGCGCCCCCCGCGCCCCACCCGGGCCGACTACGCCGTCTGGCGCACCGCCACGACGCGCTGGGCCGACGTCGACGTCTACGGCCACATGAACAACGCGCGCTACTTCGAGCTCATCGACACCGCGGTCAACGCCCACCTCGCCGAGGCCAGCGGCACCGACATCCGCACCCTGCCCGCCGTCGGCGTGGTGGCCGAGGTGTCGTGCCGCTACTTCGCCGAGGTCGGCTACCCCGAGCCCGTCGAGCTCGGCCTCGCCGTCGAGCGGTTGGGCTCGTCGTCGGTGACCTACCGGATCGGGCTCTTCCAGGGCGAGGGCCCGGACGCCAACGCCGAGGGCCGCTTCGTCCACGTCTACGTCGACAACACCGGCGCCGGTCGGGAGGTCCGCCCCGTCCCCGACGAGGTGCGGTCGGTGGTCGAGGTGCTGGTCCCTCCCGGTCTGTCCTAACCTGGGGCGCGTCGCTCGCTCCAGATCCGGGTACGCCGCCCCTGTCGCTCGGCGACACCTTCCCCCGTCAGTCCCTGTCGTCCCAGGAGTCCCCCATGGGTGCCCTCGTGGTCGTGCTGCTGCTCGCCCTGGCCGCCGCCGCCGTCGTCATCGTGTACGCCGCCTACCCCTACCGCGGCGAGGAGGTCCCGGGCGCGCCCGGTCTCGGCCGCGCCCTGCGCCGGGGCGTCGAGTCGCTGCCCACCGTGGCGCCCCACATCGAGCGCGCCGACCGGCCGGTCGAGGAGTCCAGCCGCCGCTGACCGACCCACCTGCCGACCGGGCCGCCCAGCGCGGTTTGGTTGGATCGGGTCATGACCGGTGTGACCCTGTACGTCGTCCTCGGCGTCGCCCTGCTGCTCGTCGGCGTCGTCGTCGGCCTCGTCGCCTTCGTCAACGGCCGCAAGCAGCCGAAGGCGCCGCCCGAGGCGCCCACCGAGGCGCCGCGCGGCGGTGTCATCACCGAACCGCCGCCGACCGAGGCGCCGCCGGAGACCGTCGAGGCGCCGCCCGCGCCGGTCGAGGAGCAGGCGCCGGTCCTGGAGCGTCCGGAGGGCACGGCCGGCCGGCTGGTCCGGCTGCGCCAGCGGCTCGCGCGCTCGCAGGGTGGCTTCGGTCGCGGCCTGCTCGCGCTGCTGTCGCGCGACCGGCTCGACGAGGACACCTGGGAGGAGCTCGAGGACACCCTCATCACCGCCGACGTCGGCGTCGGCCCCACCCAGGAGCTGGTCGAGAAGCTGCGCACCCGGCTGCGGGTCGAGGGCGCCGCGGCCGACCCCCGCACGGTCCTGCGCGAGGAGCTGCTGGCGCTGGTCGACCCCACCATGGACCGCCGCATCGCGGTCACCGGCGCCGACGGCAAGCCGGGCGTCGTGCTCGTCGTGGGCGTCAACGGCGCCGGCAAGACCACGTCGGTGGGCAAGCTCGCGCGCGTCCTGGTCGCCCAGGACAAGTCGGTCGTGCTCGGCGCGGCCGACACCTTCCGCGCCGCGGCCACCGAGCAGCTGACCACGTGGGGCGAGCGCGTCGGCGTCGACGTCGTCAGCGGTCCCGAGGGCGGTGACCCGGCGAGCGTGGCCTTCGACGCCGTGCGCACCGGGGTCGAGCAGCAGGCCGACGTCGTCGTCGTCGACACCGCGGGCCGGCTGCAGAACAAGGCCGGGCTGATGGACGAGCTCGGCAAGGTCAAGCGGGTCGTGGAGAAGCAGGCGGCCGTCACCGAGGTGCTGCTGGTCCTCGACGCCACGACGGGCCAGAACGGCCTGGTCCAGGCCCGGGTCTTCCGCGAGGCGGTCGACGTCAGCGGCATCGTGCTGACCAAGCTCGACGGCTCCGCCAAGGGCGGCATCGTGGTGGCGGTCCAGCGCGAGCTGGGCGTGCCGGTCAAGCTGGTCGGCGTCGGGGAGGGGGCCGACGACCTGGCGCCGTTCGACCCCGCGACCTTCGTCGAGGCCCTGCTGAGCGACTGAGAGCGGCGGCCGACCGGGTGGTCCTCAGCTGCTGATGCCGCGGACCACGAGGTCCACCAGCGCGTCGACCTCGTCGGGGCTCGGGGTGTCGTTGCCCATCACGGTCGCGAGCACGACCAGGCCCGAGAGCAGCTTGACCAGCAGCTCGACCGGCACGTCGACGTCGAGCTCGCCGCGCTGCTTGGCGCGGTCGAAGATGACCTGGGCGTTGCGCTCGGAGCGGTCGTGGGCGGCGCGGTAGAGCGCAGCCATGCGGTCGTCGCGCATCGACTCCTTGACCAGCGTGCGGAGGTAGTCGGCGCCGGCCGCGGAGCGGGCGAAGCCCAGCTGTGCGCGGTAGGCCTCGGCGAGGTCGCCGCGCAGGGTGCCGGTGTCGGGCACCGGCATCTCGTCGTTGTAGAGCCGCTCCATGGCCGCCACCGCGAGGTCCTCCTTGCGGGCCCAGCGGCGGTAGACGGTGGCCTTGCCGACACCGGCGGTGGCGGCGACCTCGTCGACCGTCATGGCGTCGAACCCGCGGAGCAGGATGAGCGACGACGCGGCGGCCAGGATGCGGCCGTCGGCGTGGGGGTCGCGCGGCCGCCCGCGCTTGCGCCGCACGGGTGCCACGGGCGGGTCGGCCAGCTGACCGGCCAGCTGGTCCGCGAGCGAGCCGGCCAGCGCGACCGCGTCGGCGTACGTCGTCACGGCCGGCGGCGGTGCGGTGGGGGTCGCTCCCGGCGCGCGGTCGACCTGCGGGTCGACGAACCCCGGGAGCACCTCCGGGAGCCCGGCGCCGGCGAGGGCGTCGGGTGCGTCGGTCAGGCTGGCTTCCACTCTGCAAGGTTAGGTGCGGCGACGTACTTTAAGATGCTTTTGTCCGAATCGACGATTGTCACGTCGCCGTAACGCGCCCCGCCCAGCCGTCACACGCACGAAACACGACGCTGCCGTCGGTGAAACCTCGTGCACGGAGAGTGTCCGCCAACCGGCCCCCTCCGTGGTCGCGACGACGCCGTCGCGCCTGCGCCGGGCCCGACGGTCACTCTCACCACTCATGGAGGTCCCATGGACACCGGCGACACCGCCTGGGTCCTGACGTCGGCGGCTCTCGTGCTGCTCATGACGCCAGGTCTCGCACTCTTCTACGGCGGCATGGTCCGCGCCAAGAGCGTGCTCAACATGATGATGATGAGCTTCAGCGCGCTGGCTCTCATCACCGTGCTCTGGACGCTCTACGGCTTCTCGATCGCCTTCGGCGACGACATCGGGGGCGGCCTGCTCGGCGACCCGACGCAGTTCTTCGGCCTGGCCGGCGTCTTCGGCACCGAGGGCATAGACAACGGCTTCGCGGCGAGCAACCTCGTCTTCACCGTCCCGCTGGCCGCCTTCGTCGGCTTCCAGGCGGTCTTCGCGATCATCACCGTCGCGCTGATCTCCGGCTCGATCGCCGACCGCGCCAAGTTCGGCCCGTGGCTGGTCTTCTCGGCCATCTGGGCGACGCTGGTCTACTTCCCGGTGGCCCACTGGGTGTTCTCCTTCGACGGCGCGGTCTCCGAGACCGGCGGCTGGATCGCCAACACCCTGCTGGCCGTCGACTTCGCCGGTGGCACCGCGGTGCACATCAACGCCGGCGCCGCGGGCCTCGCCCTGGCCTTCGTGCTCGGCAAGCGGGTCGGCTGGAAGCGCGACCCGATGCGGCCGCACAACCTGCCGCTCGTCATGGTCGGCGCGGGCCTGCTGTGGTTCGGCTGGTTCGGCTTCAACGCCGGCTCGGCGCTGTCGGCCAACGGCCAGGCGGCCGAGGTCTTCGTCACCACCATCGTCGCCACCGCCGCCGCCGTCCTCGGCTGGCTTGCCGTCGAGAAGCTCCGCGACGGCCACGCCACCTCGCTGGGTGCCGCCTCCGGCGTGGTCGCCGGCCTCGTCGCCATCACGCCGTCCTGCACCGCGGTCTCGCCGCTGGGCGCCATCGCCATCGGCGCCATCGCCGGCGTGCTCTGCGCCCTCGCCGTCGGCCTGAAGTACCGCTTCAACGTCGACGACTCCCTCGACGTGGTCGGCGTGCACCTCGTCGGCGGCCTCTGGGGCACCATCGCCGTCGGGTTCTTCGGCACCGCCTCGGCCACCGCCGGCATCGACGGCCTCTTCTACGGCGGCGGCGTCGACCAGCTGTGGCGCCAGACGGTGGGCGCGCTGGTCGTGCTCGCCTACTCGTTCGTGGTGACGCTCGTGATCGGCTTCGCGATCCAGAAGACCATCGGCTTCCGCCTCGACGCGGAGGACGAGGTCGAGGGCATCGACTCGGTCGAGCACTCCGAGACGGCGTACGAGTTCGTGTCGCGCTCCGGAGGTGTGCTCTCGGCCCCGTCGCCGAGCGCTCGCGCCCAGGCCGACGCCGAGGCGAAGGGGGTCAGCGCATGAAGCTCGTGACCGCGGTCATCAAGCCGCACAAGTGGGAAGAGGTCCGCTCGGCGCTCGAGGCCTTCGGCGTCACCGGCATGACCGTCAGCGAGGTCAGCGGCTACGGCCGGCAGAAGGGCCACACCGAGGTCTACCGGGGCGCGGAGTACGACATCGCGCTGGTGCCGAAGATCCGCGTGGAGATCCTCGTCGAGGACGCCGACGTCGAGGACGTCAGCGGGATCGTCGTCAAGGCGGCGCAGACCGGCCGGATCGGCGACGGCAAGGTCTGGGTCTCCCCGGTCGATTCGGTGGTCCGGGTCCGCACCGGCGACCGCGACGAGGCCGCGATCTGAACCACCGGTCTGTGGTCCGCAGACCCGGTCCGCGCGTCGCCTGCTGCGCGGCGCGCGGACCGACCACGACGCCCGTGACGGCGCCGGGCCCCTGCCCGGTGCCGCCGCGGGCGTCGCGGCGTACCCGCGCCGGCCCTCACCTGGCAGGCTGCGCGGGGACAGCTCGAGACCAGGGCACACCCAGAGGAGGATCCGGGCGATGAAGCTCGTCACCGCGGTGGTCAAGCCGCACACGTGGGAGGCCGTGCGAGCGGCCCTCGAGGCCGTCGGCGTCACCGGCATGACGGTCAGCGAGGTCAGCGGCTACGGCCGCCAGAAGGGTCACACCGAGGTCTACCGGGGCGCCGAGTACGACGTCTCGCTGGTCTCCAAGCTGCGCGTCGAGGTCGTCCTCGACGACGCCCGGGTCGAGCCCGTGGTCGACGCCCTCGTGGGCGCGGCCCGCACCGGTCGCATCGGCGACGGCAAGGTCTGGGTCGCGCCGGTCGAGGCGGTCGTGCGGGTCCGCACGGGCGAGCGCGACGCCGAGGCGCTGTAGGGACCGTGACCGCCACCGAGCGGGCCGAGCGCGCGCGGGCGGCCGACGAGCTGTGCGCGACGGCGTTCGCCAAGGCGGAGTGTCCGTCCCAGGGCGTCGCGCTGGTCGCGGTCGGTGGCTACGGCCGGGGCGAGCTCGCCCCCTTCAGCGACCTCGACGTGGTGCTGGTGCACGACGCCGACGTCGAGGTGGGGGAGTGGGCCGGGCTGGTCTGGTACCCGCTGTGGGACTCCGGTGCGGCGGTCGACCACGCCGTGCGCACCGTCGAGGAGGTGCTCGAGCAGGCCTCCGCCGACCTCCGGGTCGCGACCGGCATGCTCGACTGCCGTCACCTCGCCGGCGACGCCCACCTGACGTTGCGGCTGCGCACCGCGGTGCTGACGCAGTGGCGTCGTGACGCCCGGCTGCGCCTGGCCGAGCTGCAGCACCTCGTCGCCGAGCGGCGCCGCGAGCACCCCGAGCTGGCGCACGCCTCCGTGCCCGACCTCAAGCAGTCCACCGGCGGGCTGCGCGACGCCACGCTGCTGCGCGCCCTGGTCGCCAGCTGGCTCGTCGACGTGCCCCACGCCGACGTCGAGCGCACCCGTCTCGGGCTGCTCGACGTGCGCGACGCGCTCCAGACCGTGGCGGGCCGCGCCACCGACCGCGTGGTGCCCGAGTACTGGCCCGACCTCGCCACCGCGCTCGACCTGCCCGACGGCGACGCCGCCCAGCGCCACCTGCGCGGCCTGGCCCGACGGCTCGCCCACCTCGCCGGCCTGGCGTGGCGCCGCGCCGACGCCGCCCG
>NZ_BAAHAA010000045.1:0-5627 GCF_054777915.1 Nocardioides marmoraquaticus
CGCGCGCCGACGCCGTGGCGGGCGAGCTGCGGCTGGCCGAGGAGGAGGTGGCGGCGATCGCCGGGCTGCGGGCCGGCCGGGTGCGCCTCGCGGCGTTCCCCTCGGCGGCCGCCGTGCTCGCGCCGCAGGGGATCGCGCGGCTGACGGCCCGGTTCCCGGGGCTCGAGGTGTCGATGACCGAGGCCGAGCCGCCCGAGGCGATGGCGGCGGTGCGGGCCGACGAGGCCGACCTCGCGCTCGTCTTCGGCCACGACGGACCCCCCGCCGACCTGCGCGAGCTCGCCTGGACGCCCGTGCTGGAGGAGCCGGTGCGGCTCGTGCTGCCGACCGGGCACGCCGGCGCCCGGCTCGACGAGCTGGCCGACGAGCCCTGGATCGCCGGGTGCCCGCGCTGCCGCTCGCACCTGGTCGCGCGGTGCGCGGCCGCGGGCTTCGTGCCGCGGGTGCGCTACGAAAGCGACGACTACGTCATGGTGCAGGCGCTGGTCGCGCAGGGGCTCGGCGTCACCTCGCTGCCGGCGTCGGCGCTGGCGGCGTACCGGCACCCGGCGGTGGTGGTGCGCGACGACGCCGACCTCGGCACCCGCCACGTCGGGCTGGTGCACCGCGCCGGGGCGGAGCAGGTGCCGGCGATCGGGGCGCTGCGCGAGGTGCTGGTGTCGGCGGGGTCGCCGGACTAGGTTGCCCGGATGAGGCGGGAGCCGCACGAGAACGTCGCCACGGTGCTGGTCGACCCTGTCGTGCTGGCCGAGCTCGAGCTCGAGTGCATCCTGCTGGACCTCCGGCTGTGGCCCGTCGTCAGTGCGCCCATCGTCGTCGACGGCCCGCGCACGGCGTTCCAGGTGCGCCGCCGCCTGGTCGAGGCCAAGCGCGGTGCCTGGGACTGCGCGGCGCAGTGGACGCCGGTCTGGATCGGCTTCGGTCCCTCGTGGCAGCGCGGCGCCGTGGGCGACCCGCTGCCGTGGGCCGCGCACGAGGCGTTGTGGCACCTGCTCGCGACGTACGCCGATCGGGTGCGCTTCACCAAGCGGCTCGGCGGCGTCGCCCGGATGCCGGTGCCGCAGGACGGCTGAGCGGGGCTCAGGCCCGGCGGCAGGCCCCGCAGGTGCCGAACAGCTCGAGGGTGTGCGAGACGTCGGTGTAGCCGTGCTCGGAGGCGATGGCGCCGGTCCAGCGCTCGACGGCCGGACCCTCGACCTCGACGGTGGCGCCGCAGGAGCGGCAGACCAGGTGGTGGTGGTGCGTCGCGCTGCACCGGCGGTAGATGCTCTCGCCGTTCTCGGTGCGCAGCGAGTCGATCTCGTCGGCGTCGGCCAGCGTCTGCAGCGTGCGGTAGACGGTCGAGAGGCCGACCGACTCGCCCCGCTCGCGGAGCAGGGCGTGGATCTCCTGGGCCGAGCGGAAGTCGTCGAAGGCGTCGAGGGCCGCGGCGACGGCACGTCGCTGCTTGGTCGGCCGGACGCCGGCGGCGTCAGTGCTCGTCATAGTGCCCTCCGTGGACCGCGTGCCGATGACCGTCGTGAACATAGTCCACGTGGTCGTCGTGCGGGACGGCGACGTGACCGCAGTCGGGACCGTGCCGGTGGTCGTGGTGCCCGGTGTGCGGCTCGAGGTCACCCTCGACGCCGCCCGGGAACGGCGCCCGGAGCCGAGCGCGGCGGCGCAGCAGCATGCCGACCGGCCAGGTGGCGGCGAAGAAGGCCAGCGCGAGGAGCACGATCGCCGGGCCCGGTGCGACGTTGGCCTGCGCGCTCAGCACGGCCGAGATCGTGAGCCCGCCCACCGACGACGCCGTGCCGAGCGCCATCGCGCCGAGCAGCGTCGCGCGGAACGACCGGCTCAGCTGCTGGGCGGTCGCCACCGGGACGACCATGAGGGCGGCGACGAGCAGCAGGCCGACCGTGCGCATCGCGACGGACACGGTGAAGGCGGCCAGCACGGCGACGAGCACGTTGTAGACCCCCACCCGCAGCCCGGCGACCCGGGCGAAGTCCTGGTCGTGCGCCAGGGCGAACAGCTGGGGCGAGAGCCCGAGGCAGGCCGCGACGATGAACGCCGCGAACGCCATCGTCAGCCACAGGTCGCCGACCGACAGCGTCGTGATCGCGCCGAAGAGGTACTCCTGGAGCCGCGCCGCGCTCTGTCCCCCCAGCCCGGTGATGAGCACGCCGCCGGCCAGGCCGCCGTAGAACAGCAGCGCCAGCGCGACGTCGCCGCTCGTGCGGCCCTGGGCGCGGAGCAGCTCGATCAGCACCGCGCCGACCACGGCCACGCCGACGGCGGTCCACAGCGGCGAGGTGCCGGTGACGAGGCCGAGCGCGACCCCGGTGACCGCGACGTGACCGAGGCCGTCGCCCATCAGGGCCATGCGGCGCTGCACCAGGAAGGTGCCGATCGCGGGGGCGGCCAGGCCGACGACGAGCGCGGCGATGAGCGCGCGCTGCATGAAGCCGTAGGTGAAGAGGTCCATCAGCGCTCCTCGAGGGGGGCGGCCACGTCGGGCGCGTGGTCGAGAGGACGACGCGACGCGCCCACGGCCGGCGCAGCGGCGTGGTCGTGCGCGTGGTGGTGGCCCACCTCGTGGCCGTGGGCGCCGTACGTCGGGTCGCCCGGCACGGCGCCGTCGTGCACGACCCGGCCGTCGCGCAGCACCACGGCGCGGTCGACCAGGGGAGCCAGCGGGCCGAGCTCGTGGGCCACCAGCACCAGCGTGGCGCCGCGCGACTTCAGGGTGCCGAGGGCGGCGGCGAGCGCGACCTGGTTGGCCGCGTCGACGCCGGCCGTGGGCTCGTCGAGGAAGAACAGCTCGGGCTGTCCCGCGAGGGCGCGGGCGATGAGCACGCGCTGCTGCTGCCCGCCCGAGAGGTTGGCGACGCTCTCGCGCGAGCGGTCGGCCAGCCCCACCACCTCGAGGGCGTCGTCGATGGCCACCCGGTCGGCGCGACGCAGCGGCGTGAACAGCCGCCGGTGCGTCAGCCGGCCGGACGCGACGACCTCCCAGACCGACGCGGGCACGCCGGAGACGGCGCCGGCGCGCTGCGGCACGTAGCCGACACGGCGCCAGTCGCGGAAGCGGGTGCTCGGGGTGCCGAACAGCTCGAGCCGGCCGCCGACCAGCGGCAGCAGCCCGGTCAGGGCCCGCACCAGCGTCGACTTGCCGGAGCCGTTGGGCCCCAGCACGGTGAGGAACTGCCCGGCCGGGACCACGAGGTCGACGCCACGCACCACAGGGCGGCCGCCGATGGCGACCGCCCCGCGCCGGAGCTCGATGGGGTGGGTCGTCACGAGCACCCGTTGGCGCGGACGAGGGCCTGCAGGTTGCTCTCCATCAGGGAAACGTAGTCCTCCGACGAGGTCTCGTCGCTCAGGCCCTCGATCGGGTCGAGCACCGCGGTCTCCACCCCGGCGTCGTCGGCCAGCGCCCGGCTGAAGCGCGGGCTGACCAGCCGCTCGTAGAAGACGGTGGTGATGCCGTCGTCGGCGATGAGGTCCTGCAGCGAGGCGAGGTCGGCCGGTGTCGGCTCGGCGTCGGGCGACAGGCCCGCGATCGGCGCGACCTCCACGCCGTACTTCTCCAGGTAGCCGAAGGCGTCGTGGCTGACCACGATCGTGTCGCGGTCGCAGGAGGCGAGGCGCTGGTCGTACTCGCCGTCGAGGGAGCCGAGGTCGTCACGCACGGCCGCGGCGTTCTGCCGGTAGGTGTCGGCGTTGTCGGGGTCGACCTCGGCGAGCTGGTCGGCGATCGCGTCGGCCACGTCGGCCATGCGCGCCGCGTCGAGCCAGAAGTGCGGGTCGAGGTCGCCGTGGTCGTGGCCGTCCTCGTGCTCGTCGTGACCCTCCTCGTGCGCGTGGTCCTCGCCCTCGTGCTCGCCCTCGTGCTCGTGGCCCTGCTCCTCCTCGGAGAACGGGACCAGGTCGGCCGCCTCGCCGACGTCGAGGGCGGTGCCGCCGGCGTTCTGGTCGATGCTGTCGGCCACGCTGGGCTGCAGCGCCGACTCGTGGACGACCAGGTCGGCGTCGACGATCTCGGCGGTCAGGGCCGGCGTCAGCTCGAGGTCGTGCGGCTCGGAGCCGGGCTGGGTCAGGTTGGTGACGGTGGCGTCGTCGCCCGCCACCTGCTCGGTCAGGTACTGCAGCGGGTAGAACGAGGTGACCACGGACAGCTCGCCGTCGGCGGTGGCCGCGCCGGCGCCCCCGGTGCCGGTGTCGTCGGAGAAGGCGGCGCAGCCGCTCGCGGTGACGGCCAGGGCGGCGGTGCAGGCGACGGCGGCCAGGGTGCGGCGGCGGGGCGAGGCGTGGAGCATGGGAACCATTCTCTGCCACTGGGAACCGTTGTCAAATCAGTCCGACGGGTGGTCCGGTCTAGGGTCGCCCCGTGCTGGTCGTGACGAGGTTCCGCGTGCCCGACGACGAGGCCGACGACTTCCGTCGCGACCTCGAGCAGGCGCACGGCGTCCTGGCCGCGCGCCCCGGCTACGAGGGCGGTCGCGCCGGCCGCAACGTCGACGACCCGACGCTGTGGACGTTGGTCACGTGGTGGCGCGACGTCGGCAGCTACCGCCGCGCGCTCTCGTCGTACGAGGTGAAGGCGGGCGCCGTCCCCCTGCTCACCCGCGCCGTCGACGAGCCCTCGGCCTACGAACCCCTCGACGGCCGGCTCAACGAGTCCTTCCCCCGCGTGACCTGAGGCACGAGGTCAGCCGCCCACCGTTCCTCGAGGTGCGGACGGAGCTGCTCACCGTCCCCTGAGGAGCGAGCGGAGCGAGTAGGCCGGTCCCTGAGGTGCGAGCGGAGCGAGCCTCGAAGGGGCGGCGCTGGGCGTGCCGGTGGCCCGGCCACCGGGTGGGTGGCCGGGTCAGCGGGTGGGTGGCCGGGTCAGCGGGCCTCAGTGGCCGAGTGGTGCTCGGCTGTGGGGGACGACGCTGTAGGTGTGGCCGGTGGGGCTGGTCCAGCGGTAGGTGCCGTCGCGGTCTCGCCGGTAGGTCCAGTCGTGGTGGGTCTTGGCGTTGTGGTGGCGTCTGCAGAGTGGGGCGAGGTTGGCCGGGTGTGTCTGGCCGGGTGGTCCGCCGTCGTCGGGTGGGACGTAGGGCTCGATGTGGTCGAGGTCGCAGCGGCGTGAGTCGCGGTGGCAGCCGGGGAAGACGCAGTGGGCGTCGCGGAGGACGACGTGCTCGTGCATCAGCGGTGGCGGGTCGTGGGTGTCGACGGCCTGGTCGCTGTGGAGGTCGATGGGTCGCAGGTCGATGACGGGTGCGTCGATGCCGTGACGGGCGAGCCAGGCCCGGACGTCGTCCCTGGTGGTCGAGGAGGTTGCGCAGCAACCGTCTCGAGACCCCCCGACCATGACCGCCCGGACCACCACCTCCCTGACCCGGACCCTGCCGCCGTGGCTGGCGCGGCGCCGGACCCAGGCCGTGAGCTGCTGGGCGGAGACGGCGCCGCGGGTCTCCTCGACGTAGGTGCCGTGCTCGCTGGTGAGGTCGGCGGGGGTGAGGTGCACGACCAGGTCGGTGTCGCCAGGTGCACCGGTGGGACTGCTGAAGGTTCGATTGTCATCTGATCTGTGGCGACATCTGTCGCCGCTGGAAGGATGTCGACCATGCCCGCTCCCCACCCCAAGGAGTTCC
>NZ_BAAHAA010000046.1:0-5611 GCF_054777915.1 Nocardioides marmoraquaticus
TCGACCGATTGACCCCGGTCGAATACGAGCTGATCATGCTCCCAACCGCCACCCAGGCGGCCTAACCGAACCTGTCACCGGATGGTGCAGCAGACCCGGGCGACCCGGACGATGTCCTCGCGGAACTCGCGGGGGTAGGGCTTGGGCACAGCAACATCCTTCCAGCCTGACGACTCGACAAGCGATCTCAGATGTCACAGATCCGTTCATCAGCCCCAGGCGATGAAGCGGGCAAGTCAATTCACATCGTTGGTACTCAAGCGCGCGGGCAGTACACGCCCGAGCAGGAGCAAGAGCTACTCGACGCACGCCACGCAATGGAGATGGCGCAGATCAGGGCCAGCACCACCGTCGTTGTCTGCGTGAGATGGGCAGTCGTTGGCACGTGTGTCGCAGCCCTGATGACCTACCTGGCTGCGCTGTGGTTGCTTATGACTGTCGACCCTAGCGTCGCTGCTCCGCTCCTGTACGCCGCAACGGGTGGCGCGGCGGCGGTCGGGGGCGGCGTGGCCTGGCTGCGGCGACGTTCGGGCGGTTCGAACTAGCTCTACGGTCATCCCCAGGCTCGTGATAGTTCCGCAACGAACTGCTGAGCTTCCTCGGGGTAGCGCTCAGCCCACAATGCAGGCAGTGCGCGCAGCACTTCCGGCCGCCCAAACTCTTCGCCCATTTTGTTCACCCAGTCGTGCGCATCGTCGCCCTCAATCGTCCCCAGGTAAAGCTGCACTCTCGCCGCAGGGACGTTCAGCATTCCCGCAATGGCATACACGTCATCAGCGAGTTCCCTCATCAGTTCGTCCGGATCACTCCCTGTCGGTAAGAAAACCGCCTCCCAGCGGGAGGTAAGCGTGTCGTGTACAGATCCGCGTTGGTCGCCGTCGAGTACATAAGCGAACCGGGCCGCGGGCTGTGGCGGCTTGGGCAAGTGCTTGCGAAGCTCTTTGAGATAACCATCACCGCCACCCCAAACGAGGCTAGTTCTCTGCGCCAGCGACGGGTTCACTGCGCCGATCAAACCACGGGTCATTGCTGCGGCCGACTCGTCCTCAACGAACGCAAAACGATCGACGGGCGGGCGGGTGAGGAGTGTCGAGGCGGCCATGGGGTCGTCTGCGGAGTGAACCGCGCTGGTCTCGCCGGCCTCATCGACGGCGAGCAAGGTAAATCCGTCGTTCTCGACGGCCAGGGCAATCATCTCCTCCGAATGCGTGGACAGGACCACCGACCACTCGCGGTGCAAGCAGATCTGGAGCATGCGCGCTAGAAGACTTCGTACGCCGATCGGAGGCAAATACGCGTCCGGCTCGTCGAGGAGCAGAATCTGACCACGCTCGGTCCGGAGAAGCTCGACAATCCAGAACAAGAGATGGACCGAGAATTCGCCCAGCCCCATTTGCGGAGATGAATAGGTTAGGCCCCTGTAGGACACACGAAAGTACGGCACTAGCGGCTGAGCGTCCGCATCGCCCATCCAACGGAAGCGCTCCGCGACGTCCGGGTCATTCAACTCAATCTCGAGCGAGAACCATTCGATGGAGTCGTAGCGGCGACCAACAATCTTCTGGACGTCCTGAATTCGGTCGTTGCCCAACACCAGCGGGTCGACTTCATCGGTCATGTCATCGAAGTCAGCTCTCGAGCGGTACAGGCTTAGCGCCTCTTGGGTCAGCTGGTGCAGATCAATGAGAAGAGCATCCTTACCCAGCTCGCTGTCGAGCCGCCGCAACAGTCGTGTCTTGCCGGCGCCGTTTCGACCGCCGAGGACGATGCAAGGTTGGGCAAGATCGAGTACCGTGCCGGCGCCGACTGCGTGCTCCCGCGACGACTGCTTGGTCCGGCTCTGGCGCAACTTCTTCCAAACAGCGGTCTCAGCAGCTTCACGCATCACGCCCGCCAGTCCATGAGAAGCGGCTCGCCCCAGTTGGCAATGTCAGCGAACTGAAAGACAAGCGTGGATGGATTCGCCTTCGAGTCGCTCAGTAGGTGCTGCACAATCTCGTTTGAGCGCCGCAGACCCGAGCCACCAAAGAGTGCAAGATGATAGAGGTGAACCGTCAAGTCACGAGCAACCACTGACGCCACATCAGTGACCCGGTAGGACGCACGGTCGTCGTAGACTGACAGAACGCCCAAGATCTGCTGGTCTTGCCACGTCAAACCCTCTCGTGCGGCCTGCTTAGCGCGCCGACGGTCACGCTCGAACTTCAGCAGCAACTGCGAAGGAAGCGGTCCCACTGCGATCGGCGCCCAGACGCAGTACACCAGCCATGTCTGCAGCGATCCCTTGTTGAACTTGACTCGCCCGGCGGTTTGCAGTTGATGGTGGAGCTCATGGCCCGCGCGTCGAACAGCATCAATCGTTCTTGCCGAGAACTCACCTTCCCGGTAATACTGCTCGACGACCGTGTTGTTGATGTGCCGCCGGAGCGTGTTTTGCTCGATGGCAACGCACGTACGGGCAACAATGTCATCGTACGCCAGGCGCGCATTGCTAAAACCCACCACGGTCCGCTCCAATAGACCCCAGCTTTCCATCTCTCGCACAAGGTCTTTTACTTGATTCCGCGCAGCGCCGTGGAGGGCGTTTCGTTTCTCGGGCGGCGTCAGATTGTAGGACTGGTTGAGTCGGAAGAAGAGTTCGTTGGGTTCACCGGGTTGGTGGTCGCTCAGGTAGACAACGGGGACAGCGAATCGGTTCACGGAGCGGCGCACGTTGTCCGGGAGTTGCGAGAACCGCCTCCCGTGTAGATCTCCAATGTATTGGGAGTACGGCTCGATAGTGCCGTCGATTTTAAACTCGTCCCGGAGAAAGTCACGCATGGTTGCCAGTCGCTGCTGGCCATCGAGAACCAGTTCGCGGTCGGCCTCTTGCACGATGTGCACAGCGGGTACATACCAACCGCGAAGGATGGTGTCGACCAGGCGCTGTTGGCGCTTCTGATCCCACACCTCACCGCGCTGGAACTCCGGCTGCAGGTCCAGCTCACCGAGGTTGATTCGCCGAACGATGGTCTCCAAGTCCATCTCGACCCGCTGCAGCCTCATCTAGACCCTCCTACACATCGAAGTCGTCGTCCTCGGGCTCGAGCCCACCAACCGGGAGTGCGCCGTGGCGTAGGCGTGCGACGGTGTGCTCGCGACTAGGCGTTCTGTCGAGCGTGGCCTCGACGATGTCCTGGAAGAACGCGGACGCAGCCAGGTCATCGGCCGGTTGCTCTAAGTGCGTGAGACCCCGTTCGAGGTCGCTCTCGTCCCAGTCGATGACAAGCAACATCGTTGCGTCGAAGGTTTCGCCCGGCCGTCGTAGACGGCGCAGAATGTCATACAACGTGGCCAAGCTGCTTGGCTGACCGAGAATGTCTTGGCGTACGAGGTATGCGTAACCCATTGTCGCCATTGGGTGACGTCGCCGGAGACTTAAGACTTCGCCCACGGCTTCCTCATGCCGGTTCTTGAGATTCTTCCCGTACGCCGAGAACATTGTCTTTGTCGAGATCAGGATGTCTGGGCCGCGCTTCCACGATGACAGACCGACATCGATCTGCTTGGAGTAAAAGTCACCGAGCACATAAGCGTTCGCCGATCCAGGAACGGCCCGGAGCACGTCCGTCACTGCCTTTCGCAGCCGCGCCGGCTGTAAGCGCTTGCCACTGGCTAACTCAACTGTCTCGAGCTGCACGCGTAGCTCCTCGACGGCATCTTCGAGAGGCCCGTTGCCCTCGACGCCTACCCGGGGGCGACGCAGTCGAGGCCAAACCGCATCCGGTGGGAAGCCCGCGCGGCGGAGCTCCTGCGCGATCCAAGCATCAAACGCCTTCGCCGGACGGCCGGACTCCTGCTTATCGCCTTGAGAGATCGGGAGACTGAGCAGCGCCTGCAGCAGGTCCAACCCCGGGACGTAGGTCCCTCGGTGCGCGCAGTATTCGTAGCCGCACTCTGCACGATGGGCGCGAGCTTGATCATCTACAAAGGCGACGCAGCCATGGAAGATCTGCTCCTGAATATCTCAGGCTTCCTAGCTTTTGTAGTGGCACTGGTCCCGACGCCACTCAAGGCGCTGCTAATCAACCCTGTGACAAAGTCACCGATCAGCAACGAGCCACCGTGTCAGCGCAGCAATGTCCCGTCGGAGCTCCAGTTTACCGGTGCGCTCACCAACAATCTGTTCGCTCTGCTGGTCGCTTTCTCAGCAGTGCTGGCCGTAGTCTGGTTCTTCCGCGCACTGGCGGCGCGGCAGTCTGCGCAGCCAAGTGTCCAGCGCGTCCTATACGGAACAGCGGCGACAGCCATCTTGGCAGTCGGTGTTCTCGTTCTTTGGGTGCTCTACCTAGCAGCACCCGACTTCCTTCGCAGCAAAGCGCACCTGCTCGCTGCCTTCGGCATGTTCGCCGGCATCGTTGCCGTGGTCGGGCTGAACTGGCGAGCGGCCAGCGGGCCCTACCGCGCCTGGTATCGCAGCACGTTCCTGGCGATGGCAACGGTCGCCGTGGTCGGCCTTGGGCTCGCCGTGCTGGAGGTCTTCCAACACACCATTTTTTGGGTTGAGGCAGCGCTTATCGCTCTGTTCGCCGTCTTCTGGGTCGTCCAGACGGTCGAGCTCTGGCAACGACGTACACGCGGCAGCAAGGACCCCGGGCCGACTGGGCCGGCTACGACTCAGTAGGGAAGTGACTACCTGGGAGGTCGCCCGGACTCGCCACCCGGCCCAACGCCGTCGACTGAGAAGCGGTCGTGGTGTGAACGCCGGACGGCACTTTCAGCACAGCCGAACGCCTGGTAACCCCGGCGGCGCCCGCCAGGACTAGTTTGCTGCCTCGTACTGCTCGCGCAGCTCGGCCGGGATACGTCCACGGGCGGGCACGTCGATGCCCTGGCCCTGCGCCCACTCGCGAATTGCCTTGGCATCCCCGGTCTGGGACCGACCAGCACTCTTTCGAGTCGTACGGGCTCGACCCTGCTGCGTGGCGTTCTCGATGTACGTCGCGATGGCCTCGTCGAAGGCAGCGGCCTCGTCGGCCGTCAGGTCGATCGTATAGTTCGTGCCGCGGTAGCCAAACTGCACCGACTCGCCCTGGCCGTCTCCGATCTCTTCTCCGGATAGGTCACTAATCAGCTGGGTAATAACTCGACTGGCCATAAGACGCACCATAGAGGTCATGGCGGTGAGCCGCCAACTCCGAAACGACCCGAACGCCCGCACATTGCAGGTCGCTTAGTTCCGAGCCGTAGGTCGCATCCTGACAGTCCGCGCTTTCGAGCCACTCGCTGAACCGCGTGAGGTCAGACGCGGCTAGCTGGGCTCACGCGTGTAGCTTGTCAGTGCTCGCTTGCGCCCTACCGCCGTCGTGCAAAATCGGCCGCGGGTAACGGCGGCTCCAAGGCACCCACGTCCAAGACGTCCAACGGTCGCCAAAGCTGAGTACCGCTGCTCTAGCCTCCGGTTATGAGCGAGCAACTGCTCACCTGTGCCGAGGCGGCTGAACGTCTCGGCATGAGCGAGTCGGGCGTCTACAAGTGTCGCGTGCCGGGTCTGATGGAGGCTCTCATTCCACGGAAGGATGAGAGTCATGGCAGCACCGAGGAAGTATCCCGAGGAGCTTCGGGAACGGGC
>NZ_BAAHAA010000047.1:0-5603 GCF_054777915.1 Nocardioides marmoraquaticus
AACGACTGAAGGCCGCCCCCCGCGGGGGACGGCCTTCAGCCACTAAGAATTGTCCGGCGACGTCCTACTCTCCCACGACCTCCCGGTCGCAGTACCATCGGCGCTGAAAGGCTTGACTTCCGGGTTCGGAATGGAGCCGGGTATTTCCCTTTCGCTATGGCCGCCGAAACTCTATGGAGTTGTGCCAAGGACCAAAACCCCCACCACACCGTCGACACATCGAGGGAGTGGATCGGTCTCGGGTCCCGGTCATTACTCGGGAACCACACAGTGGACGCGCAACATCTTTGAGGGACAAGCCCTCGGCCTATTAGTACCGGTCGGCTAGGCATCACTGCTGTACACCTCCGGCCTATCAACCCAGTCGTCTACTGGGGGCCTTACCCGGTTACCCGGTGGGAAACCTCATCTTGAAACGTGCTTCCCGCTTAGATGCTTTCAGCGGTTATCACTTCCGAACGTAGCTAACCAGCCGTGCTCTTGGCAGAACAACTGGCACACCAGAGGTCCGTCCATCCCGGTCCTCTCGTACTAGGGACAGCCTTTCTCAAGTTTCCTGCGCGCGCGGCGGATAGGGACCGAACTGTCTCACGACGTTCTAAACCCAGCTCGCGTGCCGCTTTAATGGGCGAACAGCCCAACCCTTGGGACCTACTCCGGCCCCAGGATGCGACGAGCCGACATCGAGGTGCCAAACCATCCCGTCGATATGGACTCTTGGGGAAGATCAGCCTGTTATCCCCGGGGTACCTTTTATCCGTTGAGCGACGCCGCTTCCACATGCCAGCGCCGGATCACTAGTTCCGACTTTCGTCCCTGCTCGAGCTGTCACTCTCACAGTCAAGCTCCCTTGTGCACTTACACTCGAAACCTGATTGCCAACCAGGCTGAGGGAACCTTTGAGCGCCTCCGTTACATTTTAGGAGGCAACCGCCCCAGTTAAACTACCCATCAGGCACTGTCCCTGATCCGGATCACGGACCTAGGTTAGATGTCTAATACAGTCAGAGTGGTATTTCAACGTTGACTCCACCCCCACTGGCGTGAAGGTTTCACAGTCTCCCACCTATCCTACACAAACTGAACCAAACACCAATACCAAACTATAGTAAAGGTCCCGGGGTCTTTCCGTCCTGCCGCGCGTAACGAGCATCTTTACTCGTAGTGCAATTTCGCCGAGTCCACGGTTGAGACAGCGCCCAAGTCGTTACTCCATTCGTGCAGGTCGGAACTTACCCGACAAGGAATTTCGCTACCTTAGGATGGTTATAGTTACCACCGCCGTTTACTGGGGCTTAAGTTCTGCGCTTCGCACTTGCGTGCTAACACGTCCCCTTAACCTTCCAGCACCGGGCAGGAGTCAGTCCGTATACATCGTCTTTCGACTTCGCACGGACCTGTGTTTTTAGTAAACAGTCGCTTGGGCCTGGTCTCTGCGGCCATCATTGCTTCATGCAGCAAGTGCACTGACAAATCCGGCCCCCCTTCTCCCGAAGTTACGGGGGCATTTTGCCGAGTTCCTTAACCATGGTTCACTCGATCGCCTTGGTATTCTCTACCTGATCACCTGAGTCGGTTTGGGGTACGGGCGGCGCACAGCTCGCTAGAGGTTTTTCTCGACAGCATAGGATCATCCACTTCACATAACGCTCCCCATCAGGTCTCAGGCATGTGCATGACGGATTTGCCTATCATGCGCCCTACACCCTTGGCCCGGGAACAACCATTGCCCGGGTTGGACTACCTTCCTGCGTCACCCCATCGCTTGACTACTACCGGTTCGGGTCGTGCGCTCCACCACCATCGTCCCGAAGGATCCAGGTGGCTTTGGGCACTTAGCATCACCGGGTTCGTCATGGGCGCTGTTTTGCCGGTACGGGAATATCAACCCGTTGTCCATCGACTACGCCTGTCGGCCTCGCCTTAGGTCCCGACTTACCCAGGGCAGATTAGCTTGACCCTGGAACCCTTGATCATTCGGCGGAAGAGTTTCTCACTCTTCTTTCGCTACTCATGCCTGCATTCTCACTCGTGTGGCATCCACGACTGGTTCACACCGCCGCTTCACTCGCCACACGACGCTCCCCTACCCATCCACACACCTGGACCACCCTCAAGGAGTGGCCGGACTTGAACGTGTGAATGCCATAGCTTCGGCGGATGACTTGAGCCCCGCTACATTGTCGGCGCGAAATCACTTGACCAGTGAGCTATTACGCACTCTTTCAAGGGTGGCTGCTTCTAAGCCAACCTCCTGGTTGTCTCTGCGACTTCACATCCTTTTCCACTTAGTCACCGCTTAGGGGCCTTAGCTGATGGTCTGGGCTGTTTCCCTCTCGACTACGGAGCTTATCCCCCGCAGTCTCACTGCCGCGCTCTCACTTCCCAGCATTCGGAGTTTGGTTGATTTCGGTAAGCTTGTGGGCCCCCTAGACCATCCAGTGCTCTACCTCCGGGAAGAAACACGCGACGCTGCACCTAAATGCATTTCGGGGAGAACCAGCTATCACGAAGTTTGATTGGCCTTTCACCCCTATCCACAGGTCATCCCCTCAGTTTTCAACCTAAGTGGGTTCGGTCCTCCACGCGGTCTTACCCGCGCTTCAACCTGCCCATGGATAGATCACTTCGCTTCGGGTCTTGATCGTGCCACTGCAACGCCCTGTTCGGACTCGCTTTCGCTACGGCTTCCCCACACGGGTTAACCTCGCGACACAACGCAAACTCGCAGGCTCATTCTTCAAAAGGCACGCCGTCACAGATCTCGAAAGACCCGCTCCGACGGATTGTAGGCACACGGTTTCAGGTACTATTTCACTCCCCGCCAGGGGTACTTTTCACCTTTCCCTCACGGTACTTGTCCGCTATCGGTCACCAAGGAGTATTTAGGCTTAACGGGTGGTCCCGCCAGATTCACACGGAATTTCAGGGGTTCCGTGTTACTTGGGGTCACGCTTCAGAGCCACAGACTTACGTGTACGGGGGTATCACCCTCTGTGCCGGGACTTTCCAGCCCACTTCGACTTCATCTGTGGTTTCTCACTCTGTGTCTGCACGGCAGTACAGACCAAACGGCCCCACAACCCTCACATCGCAACGCCTGCCGGCTATCACACGACATGAGTTTGGCCTCATCCGATTTCGCTCGCCACTACTCTCGGAATCACTGTTGTTTTCTCTTCCTGTCGGTACTGAGATGTTTCACTTCCCGACGTTCCCTCCAACTACCCTATGTGTTCAGGTAGAGGTAACTGGACATGACTCCAGCTGGGTTTCCCCATTCGGACATCCCCGGATCAACGCTCGGTTGCCAACTTCCCGGGGCTTATCGCAGGCTCCTACGTCCTTCATCGGCTCTTGGTGCCAAGGCATCCACCATGTGCCCTTAGTAGCTTGTCTTGCTACAAAGATGCTCGCGTCCACTGTGTAGTTCTCAAACAACAACCGGCACTCCCCACCACAACCCCCGCCTACCCAGCCACACCCTCTCAAGAGAGACACGACCCGAATGGTTCGAGGAGATGGAGACCCGTGAAAAACCAAGCAGGCCTCACGGCCTGGCGCTTGGTCCCTCAGGACCCAACAGTGTGCCAAGCGATCCCTGCGCTACCGGTGAGACCGAGGTTCCACGCCCCACCCCTGACGGGATGCAGCAGTACTGACGGCCCCGCGTCTGCGAGGCGACCACCAACTAGTCGACGTTCCACTAGTGAGCAGTGCCGGACCGGAGGACATCCGCCTCCGAAACCCGACGCCCTGGACCGCATCCCCCACACAAGGCGAGGGAGCGGCCAGCTGATGCTCCTTAGAAAGGAGGTGATCCAGCCGCACCTTCCGGTACGGCTACCTTGTTACGACTTCGTCCCAATCGCTCGCCCCACCTTCGACAGCTCCCCCCACAAGGGTTGGGCCACTGGCTTCGGGTGTTGCCAACTTTCGTGACGTGACGGGCGGTGTGTACAAGGCCCGGGAACGTATTCACCGCAGCGTTGCTGATCTGCGATTACTAGCGACTCCGACTTCATGGGGTCGAGTTGCAGACCCCAATCCGAACTGAGACCGGCTTTTTGGGATTCGCTCCACCTCGCGGTATCGCAGCCCTTTGTACCGGCCATTGTAGCATGCGTGAAGCCCTAGGCATAAGGGGCATGATGACTTGACGTCATCCCCACCTTCCTCCGAGTTGACCCCGGCAGTCTCTTATGAGTCCCCACCATGACGTGCTGGCAACATAAGACGAGGGTTGCGCTCGTTGCGGGACTTAACCCAACATCTCACGACACGAGCTGACGACAGCCATGCACCACCTGTAAACGAGTGTCCAAAGAGACCGCTGTCTCCAGCGGCTTCTCGCCTATGTCAAACCTAGGTAAGGTTCTTCGCGTTGCATCGAATTAATCCGCATGCTCCGCCGCTTGTGCGGGCCCCCGTCAATTCCTTTGAGTTTTAGCCTTGCGGCCGTACTCCCCAGGCGGGGCGCTTAATGCGTTAGCTGCGGCACGGAACTCGTGGAATGAGCCCCACACCTAGCGCCCAACGTTTACGGTGTGGACTACCAGGGTATCTAATCCTGTTCGCTCCCCACACTTTCGCTCCTCAGCGTCAGGTAATGCCCAGAGAACCGCCTTCGCCACCGGTGTTCCTCCTGATATCTGCGCATTTCACCGCTACACCAGGAATTCCGTTCTCCCCTGCATACCTCTAGTCTGCCCGTATCAGAAGCAGGCTCGGGGTTGAGCCCCGAGTTTTCACTCCTGACGCGACAGACCGCCTACGAGCCCTTTACGCCCAATAATTCCGGACAACGCTCGCACCCTACGTATTACCGCGGCTGCTGGCACGTAGTTGGCCGGTGCTTCTTCTGCGCATACCGTCACTTTCGCTTCGTCTGCGCTGAAAGAGGTTTACAACCCGAAGGCCGTCATCCCTCACGCGGCGTTGCTGGATCAGGCTTTCGCCCATTGTCCAATATTCCCCACTGCTGCCTCCCGTAGGAGTCTGGGCCGTGTCTCAGTCCCAGTGTGGCCGGTCACCCTCTCAGGCCGGCTACCCGTCGAAGCCTTGGTGGGCCATTACCCCACCAACAAGCTGATAGGCCGCGAGCTCATCCTCCACCGCCAGAACTTTCCACCACCAACACATGCGTGTAGTGGTCATATCCGGTATTAGCTCCCGTTTCCGGGGGTTATCCCAGAGTGAAGGGCAGATTGCTCACGTGTTACTCACCCGTTCGCCGCTCGTGTACCCCGAAGGGCCTTACCGCTCGACTTGCATGTGTTAAGCACGCCGCCAGCGTTCGTCCTGAGCCAGGATCAAACTCTCCGTTGAAAAACAACGACCACCACACCAGCCACGAAGACCAGCACGGCAGCCAAGAGATGTCCCGGCAAGGGAACAAACCCTGACATCAACTGTCAGAATCATTGTCCTTACCAAAGGAACCGCCGACCAACCAGACCCCAGCCGAAACCAAGACCCAGAAAGCCGGACGGGTAAATCAATTCGTCGACTTTTGGCACACTGTTGAGTTCTCAAGGATCAAGCGCACACCCAGCAGACGAGCCTCACGACCCCGCCAGGGACAACCTGACAAAACTTACCGG
>NZ_BAAHAA010000048.1:0-5064 GCF_054777915.1 Nocardioides marmoraquaticus
CCGCCCGCCGAACCGCCGCGGGCACCGCCCGCCGAACCGCCACGGGCCGACTGAGCACCGCCCGCCGAACCGCCACGGGCCGACTGCGCACCGCCCGCCGTGGCGCCACGCGCCCCGCCGGCCTGGCCGCCCTTGCCGAGCACACCGTTGGTGCCGCCACCGGCGCGACCGCCCATGACAGGTCGAGAACCGCCTGCCGAGCCGCCGCGGGCCGACGCGGTGCCACCGCGTGCCGTGGCGCCGGTCGCGCTGCCCCGGCCGCCGCTGAGCTTGTTGAGCAGGCCCTTGCCCCCGGCGAGGGCACCGGCGGCACCGCCGGCGGCGAGGCCGCTGCTCGTCCCGCCGCCACCGAGGACCGGTCCCGACGATCCGCCGGGCTCGGTGCTGCCGCCGGGCTCGGTCCCACCCGGCACGACCTCGCCGGGAAGCACCTGGGGCCGACCCTCCTCCGGGCCGCGGACCTCGACGACCTCGCGGCCCCCGCGTCGGGGCATGCCGACGAGGGCGGAGCGGACGGTCTTGCCGACGAAGACACCGCTGGTGCTGGTGGAGTAGAGGCCGCCGCCGCCCGCGCTGCTGTAGCCGCTGCCCGGGCCGGACGACCCGGACACGTCGGTGCCCGTGGTCGAGGTGTCGGCGCCGCTGTCCTCGTAGCCCATGGCCTTGGCCATGTCGGTGCGGGACTCGCGCAGCTCCTGGTTCATCGCCTGCACGGCCTGGGCCGCCGCGGCCTCGCGCGCGGCGGCCTTGCCGGCCTCGGCGGCCACAGCGGTGCTGTGCGCCTGCTGCTTGGCCGGCGTGCGCTCGCCCGTGATCGGCGGCACGTCGTCGGCCGGCGGCGGCAGCGCCTCGTAGGCGGTCTTGGCGTCGGAGAGGGCGCCGCCCGCGCGCTGGATGGCGGTCCCTGACTGCTTCATCGCCTTCGCCCGGTCGTCGACCGAGGCGGCCATGCGGTCGAAGGCCGCCTTGGCAGCGGCACCGCCGTCGCTGGGATAGGCCGCGAGGATCTCGTTGCCGGTGCTCCGCAGCTGCGTGGCGACGTCGCCGAGACGCTCGCCCGAGGTGCCCCAGACGAAGCCCGTGAGACCGATCATCGTCACGTTGGCGTCGAGCGCCTCCTGCAGCTTCTGCTCGTTGGGTCCTGCGCTCATCGTTCCCCCTGGTGGTGCGGGCCGGCGTCGGCCGCGTCGTTGACGTCGTGCGTGGCAGGAGCGGGCGGTGCTCCCGGGTCGTGGGCGTTGCGGCGGCGCAGGGCGACGACCACCCCACCGAGCAGGGCCAGGGCGACGAGGGCGCCCAGCAGCAGCGCCGTCATCGGCGGTCCCGGGGTTGTCGCGTCGGTCGCGTCGCCGGACGTGTCGTCGGGCGTCGTGGCGGCCTGTCCCTCCGGCTGCTCGCCGCTCGCTGCGTCCTCGTCGGCGGGTGCCTCGGCGTCGGTCCCGTCGACGGCGGCGAAGCGCTCCGTCGCCTCCTCGACGCTCATCGCGAGCGGGTTGACGTCGGGGTAGGCCGACGGGTCCTGCCCGAGCGCGTTGTTGAGCTGCAGCTTGCCCCAGCCCAGGTCGTAGGCCCACTCGATGGGCTGCGTCTTGCCGGTGCCGTCGTTGTTGCGGATGACCGACTGGATCAGCTGGTTGTTGGTGGCCTCGGGGTACTTCGACGCCAGCAGCGCGAAGGCGCCCGCGGTGATCGCGGTCGCGCCGGAGGTGCCGGTGCGCTCGGCGCCGGAGACCCAGGTGCCGCTGTCGTCGAACCCGCCGGCCTGCGTGGCGATGCCGGGGGCGACCAGGGTCGGCTCGCCGACCTCGAAGCTGGCGCCGCTCTCCCGGCCCCCGCTCAGCTGCTCGTAGGTGATCGGGTTGCGCTCCCAGAGCCCGCCGTCGGCGCCGCCCGCGAGGACGGCGACCGCGCCCGGCGAGGCGGCGGGGAAGTAGAAGGTGTCCTTCTCGGAGTCTGCCGCCTCCGCCGCGATGACGACGACGGCACCGAGGCGGTTGGCCTCGTCGACGTACTCGACGAAGCCCTGGGTGAAGCCGCTGACCGACATGCTGATGACGTCGGCGCCCTGCTTGGCCGCCTTGACCAGCGTGCGGCCGGCCGAGTAGGTGTCGCAGACGCCCCGGCTGCCGTCGGGCTCGGTCTCGAGGGTGTAGAAGCGGAGCGTGGCCTCGGGTGCGACGCCGAGCACGCCACGACCCCCGGCGGCGTTGCCGGTGCCCTGGCCGACGATCAGGGTCGTCATGGCGGTGCCGTGGTCGGCGAAGGACCCGCCGGGGGTGCCCATGCGGGCGTCGTCGCAGCCGCGCCTGATCTTGATGTCGGCGCCCTGCAGGTCGGGCACGGAGGTGTCGAGGTAGCCGTCGAGGACGGCGACCACCGTACCCTCGCCGCGCGTCTCGCGGTGAGCCTCGTCGAGCCCCATGGCGTCGTACCACCACTGCTCGACGTGAGGCGGCTCCGCCGCGGCGGTCGTCGGCCGAGACACTGTCGAGGCCGTCGCGACCGCGCCGAGCGGCACCAGGCAGGCGGGCGCCGCCAGCGAGGCGGCCAGGGCGAGGCCCAGCGCCAGGCGGCGGGCCCGGGAGGAGGTGGCGTGCGCGGTCACGGGGACGCTGTCCTCAGCCGTCGAAGCCGCTCGAGCCCTCGGAGCCCTCGGAGCCCGAGGACCCGGACGTGCCGCCGCCCTCGGCGCCGGACGGCTGCTCGGAGCCCGCGGGACCCTCGTTGCCCGCACCGGGGCCGTCGTCCTGCGCGGTGTCGTCGAGGTCGAGGTCGCTGACGTCGACCTCCGACTGCGAGATGCCCTCGTCGTACGTCGTGTCGGTCTGCAGCGGCGTGGAGTCGAAGCTCTGGCCGAAGCTGCTCAGGGCGGCGGCGATGGCGTCGTCGGCCTGCTCGTGGTTGCGGGCCGAGGCGACGAGCTCGGACCCGAGGTTCTCGAGGTCGGAGACGATCGCGTCGATGGTGTCGAGGAAGTTCTGGCGGGCGTCCTGCTGCATGGCGAAGAACTCCTGCGCCTGCGGCACCTGGCTCCAGTGGCCGCTCGTGGCGTCGATGCCACGGAAGGTCTGGGTGCCGTCGGACGTGGCCTGCTCGATGTCGCCGACGGTGCGGGTGCCGATCTCACGGATCCGGTCGATCGCGATCTGCACGGAGTTTCCGGCTGCCGCGCCGTCGGAGCTCGGGTGTGCCACGTCTGTCCCCCTGGTCGAGTGGTGCTGGTCGGGCCGGTCGGCCCGGTGAGCCGGACGAGGCGGGTGCCACCGAGCAGGTCGGTGGCACCCACCCCGGTCACGGGTGCGCGCTCGGGTCAGCCGCCGTTGCGGGCGACGTTGCGCTGCTCCGCGGCGTGGTACTCGGCGCGGGCCTGGTCGACGGTGCCGCCGACCTCCTCGAGGAGCTGGTTGATGTCCTCCATCGCGGAGTTCCACTTCTCCTGGGCGGCCTGGTAGGCGGCCTTGGCCTCACCGTCCCACTGGCCCTGCATCTTCTTGATGCCGGAGTCCATGTCGGACACGCTGCCGCGCAGGTTGCGGGCAGCGGTGCGGATGTCTCCGGCGCCGGCGTCGAGCGCGGCGAAATCTACCTTCAGCGTCATGTCAGTTCCTCTCAGGGCATCCGGGACTCGAACTTGGCCATCACGTCAGCCGCGCCCTGGTCGGTGGTGACGTAGGTGTCGTCGGTGCCGCGCAGGTTCTGCTCGAACTGCTCGAGCGCCTGCCGCAGCTTGTTCTCCGCCTCGCGCCAGCGGGCCATCGTGCCCTGGAACGACACGGCGCCGCGGCCCTGCCACTTGGCGATGAGGTCCTGGAGCCGGTCCTCGAGCGCGTTGGCGTCCTTCATGATGCGCTGGCGACCCTCGGCGACCGCCTCGGCGCCATCGATGATCACGCCCTCGGCTGTTTGGAATCCTGCCTGCATGGCGGGTTTCCCCCTTCTGTCCTGCGTCAGCCCGGGAATCTCCCGGCCCGCCTGCTCGCGCACCCCCCTGTGGAGCACGTGGGTTGGATCACGACGAAGATATCCGCAGCCAACCTCGCTTAAACCGGCAATGCACAAATTGGCGGGAATCCCCCGACGGCTCGCGCATCCGACCCCGGCTGGTTCAGCCGAACGACGTGCGGATGACGTCGAAGAGCCCGGAGGCGAGCGGCACGAGCGCCACGACGAGCACCCCGCAGAGCGTCTCGACGACCTCCCCCGCGCGGGCCCACCAGACCGAGCGCCAGCCGTGGCCGAGCCGCACCGCCGCCATGACGACGCCGGGCACGACGAGGACCAGGACGGCCAGTGACCACCACACCCAGCTGCCGTCGAGCCGCGCCGCCAGCGCACCACCCGCGAGCAGGACGAGCCAGCAGCTGCTCAGGCCGAGCAGCCGCCGCGGGAGCCGGGAGCGGAAGCTCCGTCCCGCCAGCCCGAGCGCCGCCCCGGCGAGGCCGACCAGGGCGAGGCACCCGATGCCCGCCCACGTGGTGGCGTCGCCGCCCAGCGGCCCGCCGCGCAGCAGCACGACCGGAGCGGCCACGGCCGCGGTGATGCTCGTGACGACGACGCCCGCGACGACGGCCCGTCGGCTGTGCGCGACCACGTCGTCGACCATCGAGCGCCGCACCTGGTGACGCTTGCGGCCTCCCTGCGGCACGTCACGGGCCGACCAGGCGGTGACGGCGAGCCGGTCGAGGTCGAGCAGCACGTCGTCGTCGACGTCGACGACGAAGGACGGGAGCAACCGGGTCGCGAGGACGACGGCGGCCAGGGCGACCACGGCGAGCGCCAGGGGCGCGGCCCCGACGAGCAGCCAGGCGACCGCGACGGCGGCGAGCCCGCCACCGCACGTGATCCAGATGCGCAGGACCTGCTCGCCGGCCTCGTCGTCGGCACCGGTGCGCGCGAGCGCTGCCACCACCGCGGCGGCCAGGCCCGTGACCGCGAGGGCCAGCAGAGCTCCGCCCCGACCGGGCGACCACGCCAGCACGAAACCCGCTGCGGCCGCGAGCGCGGGCGCCGTACGGTCGCCACGAGCGCCGCACCGAGCGCGAGCACCCCCGCCGAGACGGGGCG
>NZ_BAAHAA010000049.1:0-3642 GCF_054777915.1 Nocardioides marmoraquaticus
TGACCGTGTACGTCCCCGAAGCAGCGTACGTGTGCTGCGCCGTCCGGCCCGTTCCCGACGTGCCGTCACCGAAGTCCCACGCGTAGGTGAGGCTCGAGCCCTCGGGATCCGACGAACCGCCGGCGTCGAACCCGACCTCGAGGTCACTGACCCGCGAGACGAACGCCGCACTCGGCGACGAGTTGGGCAAGACGCCGCCCCCAGCGACGAAGTGCGACCTGACGTCGTCCGCGCTCAGTGCGCGGTGGAAGACCGCCGCCTCATCGACCTGGCCCAGCAGGTTGCCGGCAGTGTTGCCCCCCCAGGTGGCGTCCGAGCCGACCCGCCAATAGCCGGAGTAGACCTGGGGAACGACGAACGGCGTCGATGCCTCCAGCCGACCGTCGACGTACAGCTTCGCCCCGCCTTCCGGGTCGACCGTCGCCACGAGCTGGTGCCAGGAGCCGTCGTTCACGTGCGAGGTGCTCTGCAGCTCCACGCGACTCGTGCCGTCGACGCCGAACCGCGCCTTGCCGGTGTCGCTGAGCCAGAGCATGCGGTCGTACTGGGTCGAGGTGGTGGTTCCCGGCGCGTTGCCGAATCCGAAGATCCGGCCACCGTTGGTGCTGGACGTACGCACCCACACCTCTTGGCTGAAGCGCTGGGGAGCGGTCGTGGCCGCGGTCTGCGTGACCGTGCCGGCCGGGGTGGTCCGGGTGCCCACCCGTGAAGTGGGACGCAGCAGCGCGGAGGTGTCATCGGCCGTGACGCCCGTCTGACGCTGGGAGTAGTTGCCGGCGTACGTACCGGGGGTCACCCCGAGCGCCGAGTCCGTCGCGGTGGTCGTGGCGTCGTTCAGACGCCAGTAGAGGTCGGGTCGACTGTCGTGGATGGCGCGACCAAGCCGGTCGGCTGGCCTCGCCGGGAGGGTCGACCCCCGGCCGCTGATCGTCCAGTGCGCGTCGACCTGCTGGGGTGAGAGGACCATCGGGTAGATGGCGAAGTTCGCGATCTGACCGTTGAAGTACTTCGCACCGCTCCACGTCCGGTCTCCCCCCACGCGCCACCACCCGGGGTAGCGGGCACCCGAGGTCACGTTGGTGCGCCTGCCCACCCTCTTGCCGTCGAGGAAGAGCTGCATCCCGTCACGACCGAGAGTCGCGACCGCGTGGTGCCACTGACCGTTGTTGTAGCCGGTACCGGAGCTGACGGTCTGCGAGCCACCTGAGCTCACACCGAAGAGCACCCGCCCCGACGTGTCCATGTAGATGTGCCGGTCGTAGGAGCCGGAGTCATTCGTCCGCGAGCTGCCGAAACCAGAGATCTTCCCACCCGCGCTCGAGCTGGTGCGGAACCAGACCTCCTGGCTGAATACGTCGGGGGCGTCCTTGAACTCAGTGCCGGCCACCAGGGCCGAGACCGTCGCGTTGAACGACGACGCGTTTGATCCTGCTACCGGACCGGTCGCGCCCCTCGTCACTCCGGCTCCGGCCGTCGTGGAGTCGACCCCAGCCAGGTCCACGACCTCGCTCGTGCCTGCGGGCTCGTCCAAAGGCCAGAAGGTACGCGCACCGTCGTCCAGGACCGCATCTGCATAGTCGGAGATGGCGCCGCTGCCAGCGACCGTGACAGTGATCCAACCGCTCGAGTTCACGTTCCCGCTCGGGTCTGTCGCCCGCACGAGATAGCGAGTCGCCACCCCGGGCGTGACCGAGGTGTCGGTGAAGCTCATCGTGCGTCCGTCCCAGAACCGGCTGGTCTGCTCCTCCGTGTGGACGACGTTCGACGAGGTGTCGCGCGAAACTCGGTAGGTCAGGGTGTCGTCGTCACGGTCCCAGAGCGCTGGCCACGTCACGCGGACCTCTCCAGGACGCATGCTGCGTACGGTCGGGGTGAAGACCGAACCCGTGACTGGACGCGGGCCCTGCTTGTTCGGTGCGAGGGAGCGGACCGCATACCGGACCAGGCCCTGCTGAGGGGTCCCGTTGACCTTCGGGAACTCCCCGCCGTAGACGACGTACTGCGAGTTGCCCGCGACCGACCAGGTGGCTTGCGACTGGCCGGTGAAAGTGCCCACGTCGGTCTGGGGGAACCAGCTCAGCAGACCTGGCCGCGGCGTGCCCGGGTGCGCGGGGTATCCATAGATGTCTGGGAGGTTGACCCCCTGCGTCTCACGGGTCCACGCAGTCGAGTGACGGAACGACCACGGCGTGGTCTGCGGGAACCCACCGCTGTTGCCGCAGTAGTGCTTGTGGCTGGCGGTGTAGACGACGTCACCGATCGGGGCCGCGTCGTAGGTGTCGCCGTGGCAGTCCTCCATGTTGATCAGCGAGCCGTCGGCCCAGCTGACCCTGAACATGCCCTCGGTGGTGCCGGTCTTGCCGTAGTTGTAGCCGACGCCGACGAACGTGTCGCCGTCGTTGACCACACGTAGCACCGAGGAGCTCGCCCCGGCGTTCCGGATTCGCGTGTTGACGGGTAGGGGGAGCCCCGCGCCCGTCACTGCGTCTGCCCGGAACATGCCGTAGCCCGGGCTCGAGGCGCCCGCCACGCTGGTGAAGTTGCCGCTCATCACGACCTGCTTGCCGCTCGGGTCAGTGGCCAGCGACTGCACGCGACCGTTGTCGATCGGCACCGCAAAGGGTTGGACGGCACCCGTGCGGAGGTCGAATGCTGCGACCTTCGACCTCACCTCGTCGTTCATCCTGCTGAAGTTGCCGCCGACGAACGCGGTCGAGCCGGTGACCGCAACGCCCATCGCCGGTGCGTCCACGCCGGCTGCGACCTTGTTGAGCGAGCCGTCCGGCAGGTTGAGCACCGCGACCCGGTACCGTCCTTGACCATCGACCGAGGTGAAGCTGCCGACGACCACCAGCTTGGTGCCGTCGGGTGTGACGGCGAGGTCAGAGACCTTGCCGTTGAAGACAGGGTCGAACTCCTGGATCAGCTCACCGGTCCGGATGTCGTAAGCCAGCATGTTGGAGCGAGGAGTCGTGTCGACGCCCGGTGCAGCACCTGCCGGCCTCGCCGTCGTGAACTCCCCACCCACGTAGACGACGTCTCCGGACACGACCTGCTTCCAGGCAACCCCGTCGATCTGCACCGTCGGTAGCGCATCGGCACTGACAGTCTCCGTAGCGACCTGCGTCTCGTCCGCAGCCGCTGCGGTCGCCGTGGACACGACGGTGGTCATGGCGGCGGCGAGGCCGACCACCACGACTCGGACGACGATGGACCTGAGGCGCGACACCATGACTCCCCCTGACGGATCCGCCTCTGACAGCTCGGGCACCAAGCCAAGGCAGTGGCCCGAGATTAGGGCGAGACGCCTGTTGGCACCCCATCTGAGGTGCTGGCTGTCTAGGCCGCACGACAGGCGAGCGGGACGCCGAAGCGGCTCGACACCCGGAGGTGTCGAGCCGCTCGCTCCATCCGGCGCGCGTCAGTTCTTCGTCGCGGTGAAGCCGTGGATGGAGGTGATGACGGGGGCGTTGGCCTGTGATGCGGCCGGCAGCCAGCTGAAGAGACCCACCGACCCCGCGGCCTGGAAGCCCGCGGTGTTGTCGGTCGTCGAGCGCTGCCAAGCAACAGGCTCCTGCTCCGCAGACGGCCACACCTTCGCCGAGACCGCCGTCGGAGTCGTCCCACGCACCGACATCTTCA
>NZ_BAAHAA010000050.1:0-1333 GCF_054777915.1 Nocardioides marmoraquaticus
TGTCGCGTGCCGGGTCTGATGGAGGCTCTCATTCCACGGAAGGATGAGAGTCATGGCAGCACCGAGGAAGTATCCCGAGGAGCTTCGGGAACGGGCGATCCGGATGGCGGTCGATCTGCGGCGTGATCCTGCGACCAGGGCCGGGGCGCTCAAGCGCGTGGGTGGGCAGCTGGGGATTAATCCCGAGACGCTGCGCAACTGGGTCAGTCAGGCCGAGATCGATGAGGGCCACCGTCCGGGCGTGACCAGCGCCGAGGCTCAGCGGATCCGCGAGCTCGAACGAGAGAACCGCGAGCTGCGGCGAGCCAACGAGATCCTGAAGACGGCCTCGGCGTTTTTCGCCGCGGCGGAGCTCGACCGCAAGCTGAAGTGACCACGCGCGTGCTGGTCGACTACATCGACCAGCACCGCGAGCGGTTCGGGGTCGAGCCGATCTGCACCGTCCTGCGCCAGGCGGGCATGCAGATCGCCCCGAGCAGCTACTACGCCGCCAAGAACAGGCCACCCTCGGCGCGGGCGGTCGCCGATGCGCAGCGGTTGGCAGTGATCCGGGGCGTCCACGCCGACAACTACGGCGTCTACGGGGTCCGCAAGATGCACGCCGAGCTCAACCGCCGCGGCCACCGGATCGCCAGGTGCACCGTGCACCGGCTGATGCGCGCCGACGGGCTGCGTGGGATCAGCAGAGCCAAGGGACCGCGGACCACCATCCCCGGAAGCGGCCCCGATACCAGGCCAGACCTGCTCGATCGTGACTTCCAGGCGCCAGCACCGAACCGGGTGTGGGTCGCGGACATCACCTACTGCCGCACCTTCGCCGGCTGGGTCTACGCCGCGTTCGTCATCGACGTCTTCTCCCGCCGCGTGGTCGGCTGGCAGTTGTCGAAGAGCCTGCGCACCGACCTCGCCCTCGATGCTCTGGAGATGGGGCTCTGGACCCGCGAGCACGCCGGTCACGACACCACCGGCGTCATTGCGCACTCGGACAAGGGCGTTCAGTACCTCGCGGTGCGCTACACCCAGCGGTTGGCCGAGGCCGGCGCGGTCGCGTCGGTCGGATCGACAGGCGACAGCTACGACAACGCCCTCGCCGAGGCGTTCAACTCGTTGTTCAAGGCCGAGCTGGTTCGCAACAAGGGGCCGTGGAACAGCATCGACGACCTCGAGATCGCGGTCGCTGAGTACGTCGACTGGTTCAACCACCGACGCCTGCACGGCGAGATCGGACTCGTCCCCCCGGTCGAGTTCGAGGACGAGCACTACCGGCACAGCCCCGCGCCCACTACCGTCAGCGCGTCACTTCAGAGCCTCTACTGAACCCGGCACGCGACAA
>NZ_BAAHAA010000051.1:0-1306 GCF_054777915.1 Nocardioides marmoraquaticus
GGGTCTGCTGCACCATCCGGTGACAGGTTCGGTTAGGCCGCCTGGGTGGCGGTTGGGAGCATGATCAGCTCGTATTCGACCGGGGTCAATCGGTCGAGAGCGGCTTGTCGGCGACGGCGGTGATAGGTCTTCTCGATCCAGGTCACGATCGCGATCCGCAGGTCTTCTCGGGTCGCCCATGCGCGGCGGTCCAGGACGTTCTTCTGCAGCAGGGAGAAGAAGCTCTCCATAGCCGCGTTGTCGCCGGCTGCACCGACGCGACCCATCGAGCCGACCATGCCGTGACGGTTGAGCGCATGCACCAGTCTCCTGCTGCGGAACTGCGACCCGCGGTCGCTGTGTAGGACACAACCAGCCACACTTGCGCCCTCGGCATTGCGACGGGCGACGGCGTTGTCGAGCGCAGCGACAGCGATGCGGGACTTCATGCGTGAGTCGATGGAGTAGCCCACGATCCGGTTGGAGAACACGTCCTTGATCGCGCAGAGGTAGAGCTTGCCCTCACTGGTCCAGTGCTCGGTGATGTCGGAGAGCCATAGCTGGTTCGGGCGGTTGGCGGTGAACTCGTGGCGGGTCACGCCGTGCTTGTCGACCACGGCGCAGAGGTCGTCGTGGACCGGCGGGCCGGGCTTCTTGCCGTTGCGGCCGCGCTTCTTCCCGAACGCCGACCACCAGCACAGTTGTGAGCAGATCCGCCACGCTGTCCGTTCGGCCATCGGTTGGCCAGCGTGCCGGGCTTCGTCGAGGAGGAACCGGTAGCCGAACTCGGGGTCGTCACGGTGGGCGTCGAACAGCGCGTTGGCCCGGTAGGCGGCAGTGAGGTCGGCGTCGGTGATCGGGCACGCGAGCCAGCGGTAGTAGGGCTGGCGGGCGATCTTCAGCACCCGGCACGTCACCGCGACGGGGATCCCGTCGGCGGCCAGCTCGCGGACGAGCGGGTACATCATTTTCCCGGCAGGTTGGCCTGCGAGAGGTAGGCCGCCGCGCGGCGTAGGACCTCGTTCTCCTGCTCGAGCAGCTTGATCCGCTTGTTCGCCTCACGCAGCGCATCGGACTCGTTCGCGGCCTGAGCGGTCGGCGACGGGCTAGTCGAGTTCCGGTCATCGATCGTGAGCCACCGCTTGAGGCACGACGGCGAGATCCCGAAGTCCTTCGCGACCTGGGCGATGGACGAGTCCGAGGTCTTGAAGACCCGGATCACGTCCTCGCGGAACTCTCTCGGGAACGCCTTCGGCATGGTGTACATCCTTCCAGCGCCGACACACATCGACGCAGATCAGATGTCACCGATCAGTGCAGCAGACCC
>NZ_BAAHAA010000052.1:0-1281 GCF_054777915.1 Nocardioides marmoraquaticus
CGTTGACCTGTAACCGGTTTCCCGGACGGTTCTGGTGTGGTGATTATGCCGCCGGGACGGCGGCGGTGTGAACGCTCGAACTCGATGGGTGATCGGTAGTCGAGTCCGGAGTGCCTTCGGACCGGGTTGTAGAACGCTTCGATCCATTCGAACATCGCCGAGGCGAGCTCGGCGCGGGTCGACCAGAGGCGTCGGTCGAGGAGCTCGATCTGCATCGATCCCCAGAACGACTCCATGAGCGCGTTGTCATAGGCGCAGGCGACCTTGCCCATCGACCCCAGTAGGCCCGCTTCGCGCAGCCGGTGGCCGAAGAGCCACGAGGTGTACTGACTGCCGCGATCCGAATGCAGGACCGTGCCGCCACCAGGTGTCGGACGGCGGCGCATGCGGGCCATCTCGAGGGCGTCGACGACCAGCTCGGTGCGCAGGTGGTCCGCGATCGACCAGCCCACTACCCGACGAGAGAACACGTCGAGCACGACGGCGCAGTAGACCCAGCCCTCGCTGCTGCGGTGCTGGGTGATGTCAGTGACCCAGAGCCGGTCCGGTGCGTCAGCGACGAACTGGCGGTTCACGTGATCGGGCCAGCCATGATCGTGGGCCGCTTCGGAGCGGTGGTGGTGGCGCCAGCGTCGTCGGTGGACCCCGGCCAGGCGCTGGCAGCGCATCAGTCGTGCGACCCGCCGGCGCCCGACGTGGTGGTCCATGCCGAGGACCAGCTCGGCGTGGACCCGGCGGACGCCGTAGGTCGAGCGGGCCGCGGCGTGGACCTTGATGATCGTGTCGAGCAGGTAGGCGTCAGCCACGTCACGCTTGGAGGGACCACGAGTGGCCCACTCGTAGTAGCCCGAGCGGGAGACGCCGAGGATCCGGCACGTCACCGCGACGGGGAACCCGTCCGCGGCGAGCTCACAGACGAGCCGGAACCCTATTTTGGGAGCACGTTCTCCCGAGCGAAGTAGGCACTGGCCCGCTTCAGGATCTCGATCTCCATCGCCTGGACCCGGTTCTCGCGCCGCAACCGGGCCAGCTCGGCCCGCTCCTCCGTGCTCAGGCCGGGCTTGTTGCCCTCGTCGATGTCGGCCTGCGCCATCCACCGCCGCAGTCCTGACTCAGCGATCCCGAGATCCTTCGCGATCTGCGCGATCGGCTTCTCCCGCAACCGCGCGAGCTCAACAGCTCGACGACGGAACTCCGGGTCTTTCGGTGCCGGCATGGCGGACTCCTCTCCGAGACGATCATCGGCTCAGCATTGGTGTCCGGAGAACCGGTTACAGGTCA
>NZ_BAAHAA010000053.1:0-1263 GCF_054777915.1 Nocardioides marmoraquaticus
TTGTCATCTGATCTGTGGCGACATCTGTCGCCGCTGGAAGGATGTCGACCATGCCCGCTCCCCACCCCAAGGAGTTCCGCGACGACGTCGTCGCGGTCGCCCGGCGAGGCGAAGCCCCGGTCGCGCAGATCGCCAAGGACTTCGGCATCAGCGAGTCGTGTCTGCGCAACTGGCTGACGAAGGCCGACGTCGATGACGGCCTGAAGCCGGGCGTCACGACGGCCGAGAACGCCGAGAACCGTGAGCTGAGGAAGAGGGTGCGACTCCTCGAACAGGAGAACGAGGTCCTGCGACGTGCAGCGGCGTATCTCTCACAAGCGAATCTGAAGCTGGGGCAGTCCCCAAAATGACATTCCCGCTGGTCCGTGACCTTGCCGCCGACAAGATTCCTGTCGCGGTGACCTGCCGGGTGCTGGGCTTCTCCCGCCAAGCCTTCTACGCCTGGGACCGCAACCCAGTCAGCGACCGCGACCTGGCTGATGCCTACCTGACCAACGCCGCACTCGACGTCCACGCCGACGACCCCGAGTTCGGCTACCGGTTCGTGGCCGACGAGCTCGCCGCTGCCGGCCACGTCGCCTCCGAGCGACGGGTCTGGCGACTGTGCTCACAAGCCCGGATCTTCTCCGCCCACAGCCGCAAGCGAGGCGCTGCGAAGCGCCCTGGGCCGCCGGTCCACGACGACCTCGTCGAGCGTGACTTCACCGCGGACGCGCCGAACGAGCTATGGCTGACCGACATCACTGAGCATCACACCGACGAGGGCAAGCTCTACCTCTGCGCGATCAAGGACGTCTACTCGGCACGCATCGTGGGCTACTCGATCGACTCCAGGATGAAGACCCGCATCGCGGTCAACGCCCTCGCCAGCGCCGTGGCTCGTCGCGGCGGACCTGCCGCGGTCACCGGCTGCACCGTCCACTCGGACCGGGGCAGTCAGTTCAGGTCGCGGCGCTTCGTCGAAGAGCTCAAGCACCACGGCCTGACCGGGTCGATGGGCCGCGTCGGAGCCGCCGGGGACAACGCCGCGATGGAGTCGTTCTTCGCGCTACTGCAGAAGAACGTTCTGGACCGCCAACGCTGGCGCACCCGCGAAGAGCTCCGGCTCGCGATCGTCACCTGGACCGAACGGACCTACCACCGCCGACGCCGCCAGCGCGGTCTCGGCAAGCTCACCCCGATCGAGTTTGAGACCATCTACACGGCCGCTGACGCGGCCTGAAACCACACACCCCAAGTGACAACCAGACCTTCAGCAGTCCC
>NZ_BAAHAA010000054.1:0-1244 GCF_054777915.1 Nocardioides marmoraquaticus
GCGTTGTCGGACCAGGACGATGGTGTGCAGGGCGGCGTTGAGGCGTCGGTCGCCGTGGCGGTTGAGGCGGTGGCGGGTGGCGATGGCGCCGCTGGTGGCCTCGATGGGGCTGGTGCCGGCGAGCTTGGCGAAGGCGGCTTCGGAGTGGACCCGGCCGGGGTGGGACCACGCGCAGAGCACGGTGGCGGCGGTGACAGGGCCGACGCCGAACTGGGCGAGCAGGTCGGGGCGCCAGGAGCTGATCAGGGTCTTGATGTGGTGTTCGTGGGCGGTGGCTTCGGCGTCGAGGCCACGGATGCGGCGCGCCAAGGCGCGTAGGCAGGCCACGGTGCCGGCGATCTCGACGTCGGCGCTGGCCCAGGCGGTGCGGGGGTCCAGGGTGAGGATCCGGTCGAGCAGCGCACCGGCTCGCAGCCCGCGTAGCCGGGCGCGCAGGGGCTCGGGGGCGGTCACGATCGCGGAGAACAGCTGCCGGCGGGCGTCGCCCGCGGCCTGGACCGCGGAGCGTCGTGCAGCCAGACGCACGCTGAGCGCCTGGCGGGTCCGGGCAACGCCCTGGTCCTCGCCGGCGCCTCGCGGGGTTCCCACCCGGGCGCGGGCCAGGGCGTCGCGGGCGGCCCGGATCGCGTCGAGGGGGTCGGACTTCGCGCCCCCGGCCCGGCGGGGCCGGTCGGGTCGCTCGACCTCGACCACGACCTCGTTCATGGCGTGCAGGTAGTGGGCCAGGCCTCGGCCGTGGCTGCCGGTGCCCTCCAACGCCCACGCCCGCAGCGCCCCGTGAGCCTCGTGCTGCTGGGCGAAGTCGAGCAGCTCGAGGTAGCCCTCGTGATCAGCTGACACCGTGATCTCGGCGATCACCCCGCCGGTGCGGGCGTCCACGATCGCGGCGCTGTGGGTCGCGACGTGGGTGTCGACGCCGATCACGAGATCGACAACATCGCTGAGCTTGGTCACACTCGTCATGCGTTCTCCATTGTTGGGATGGGACGTGGAAGGTTCCGGTCCCGGCGGAGCGCAGGCAGGACTGTGATGGGACACGAACGGTGCGCGAACACCGGAACGGTCAAGCTCCTGATCAGGCCATCTGCTCCGTCGGACCGGGGCCGACGACCAGCGGCGGACAAGTCCCGATGAAGACACCCAGCTGACGCTGGGGTCAGTCTCGAGGTGGGTCACACCACCAGCCGTCGACCCGACCCCACACGATCCCGGGGCCGATGCCAAGACTCACAGTCTCGAGGCTC
>NZ_BAAHAA010000055.1:0-1217 GCF_054777915.1 Nocardioides marmoraquaticus
CCGAGCACGGCACCTTCGCCGAGGAGACCCGCGGCGCCGTCTCTGCCCCACAGCTCGCCGCCTGGATCCGCAGGCGCGCCGCTCACGGCGGCCGCGTCCGGGTCAGAGAAGTGCTGATCCAGGGGTCTCGAGACGGTTGCTGCGCAACCTCCTCGACCACCGGACCGACCACCGGGGCCGACGTCCGGGCCTGGCTCGCACGGCACGGCATCGACACACCCGTGATCGACCTGCGACCCATCGATCTCGACAGTGACGCGGCCGTCGACACCCACGACCCGACACCGCTCATGCACGGGCAGGTCGTGACCCGTGACGCCCACTGCGTCTTTCCCGGCTGCCGCCGCGACTCGAGGGCCTGCGACCTCGACCACATCGAGGCCTACCAGTCACCGGACGACGGCGGACCACCCGGCCAGACCAACGCCGCCAACCTCGCCCCGCTGTGCCGGCGACACCACAACGCCAAGACCCACCACGACTGGACCTACCGACGCCAGCGCGACGGCAGCTACCGCTGGACCAGCCCCACCGGACACACCTACAGCGTCATCCCCCACAGCCGAGCACCCCTCAGCCACTGAGCCCCGCTGACCCGGCCACCCACCCGGCGGCCGGGCCACCGGCGCGCCCAGCGCCGCCCCTTCGAGGCTCGCTCCGCTCGCACCTCAGGGACCAGCACGCTCGACCCACCCGCACCCAGTGAGGCGGCAGCTCGCCAGAACCCGCACAACGACGGACGCCCACCCGCTGGTCGAGCCCGCCGAGACCACCGCCCCGCCCCTTCGAGGCTCACTCCGCTCGCACCTCAGGGAGCGGCGAGCTCGACCCACCCGCACCCAGTGAGGCGTCAGCTCGCCAGAGCCCGTACAACGACGGACGCCCACCCAACCGCTGGTCGAGCTTTTCGAGGCCGAGCCGCCCCTTCGAGGCTCGCTCCGCTCGCACCTCAGGGACCGGCAGGCTCGCTCCGCTCGCACCTCAGGGACCGGCAGGCTCGCTCCGCTCGCACCTCAGGGACCGGCAGGCTCGCTGCGCTCGCACCTCAGGGAGCGGCGTACTGCTCGGGCACACCCGATGGCCTCGACGAGCTCGACCGGAGCCCTTCGGGCTGGGGGCGGGCTAGCTGTGATGTCCGGGGACGTTGTTTCGTGACACGGACCTGATGGTGCTGGAGAGGTGAAGGCCTCCGGTTGTGAAGTGGAGCTGTCTAAGGA
>NZ_BAAHAA010000056.1:0-953 GCF_054777915.1 Nocardioides marmoraquaticus
GTGTGGGGTCGGTGGTGATTGTAGAAGTGGACCCAGTCGGCGTAGGTCGCTGATCGGGCCTGGTCGGACAGGTAGATCTGGGCGTAGGCCCACTCGCTCATCAGGGTGCGGTTGAAGCGTTCGACCTTGCCGTTGGTCTGTGGGCGGTAGGGCCGGGTCCAGCGGTGCTTGATGGTGCCCAGCGCCGCGGCGAAGTCGCGGGATCGATAGCAGGCGCCGTTGTCGGTCATGACTGCGTGCACGGTGATGCCGGCGTGGGTGAAGAACGCCTGGGCTCGTTTCCAGAAACCGGCGGCGGTCTCCTTGCGCTCGTCGCGGAGTTGTTCGGAGTAGGCCAGGCGGGTGTGGTCGTCGACGGCGTGGTGCAGGTAGACGTAGCCACGCGAGGGCGGTGCCCCGCGACGAGCGGCCCGATCGCGCGCGGTGCCAGCAACCCGGTCCTGGGCCGATCCGCGGCCGTGGACCCGCCAGCCACCGCCGTCGGGGATGCGGCCCAGCTTCTTGATGTCGACGTGGACCAGGTCGCCCGGTGCGCTGGCTTCGTAGCGCACTGGTGGGGGCTTGCGGACCGGCAGACCGGTGGCCTGGTCGATGTTGGCCAGCAGCGGCATCTGGTAGCGCGTCAGGACCCTGCCGACCGTCGACCTGGGCACTCCGAGGTGATAGCTGATCCGGTGCGGCCCCCACCGTCGCCGGTACCGCAGGTTCACGATCCGATGCTCCAGGCGGACCGGGACACGCGTCGGGGTCGATCGCGGACGTGACGGCAGGTCGCTCATCGGCAACCCGGCTTGGTATCGGCGTGCCCACTTCGAGGCGGTGGCTGGTGAGACCTGGAACCGTTCGGCTGCTCGTCGCACGGGCCACCCCTGCACGACGATGAGCTCGGCGAGGCGTTGCCGGCCGACAGGGGTCAGTGGAGCGTTAGCGTGAGTCATTGAGGACCTTCGGTC
>NZ_BAAHAA010000057.1:0-864 GCF_054777915.1 Nocardioides marmoraquaticus
CGTCGAGCGACTCGGACGGCACGATCGCGTCGTACTCGTGGAGCTGGGGTGACGGCACGGCCGCAGGGTCGGGCAGGAACGCCACGCACACCTACGCGTCGGGCGGCGAGAAGACGATCACCCTCACGGTGACCGACAACCGTGGTGGCACCGCGACCACGACTCGCACGGTGACGGTGACGCGGACCAATGCGGCTCCGACGGCGTCCTTCACGGTGTCCTCCGACGCGCTGGGTGTGGCGGTGGATGGGTCGGGGTCGGCTGACTCCGACGGGTCGGTTGCGTCGTACTCGTGGAGCTGGGGTGACGGCACGGCTGCAGGGTCGGGCAGGAACGCCACGCACACCTATGCCACGGCTGGGTCGAAGACGATCACGCTGACGGTGACGGACAACGACGGTGCCACGGCGAGCACGACTCGCACGGTCACGGTCTCGGCGAGCAACGTGGCTCCGACGGCGTCGTTCACGGCTAGCCCGAGCGGCTTGGGCGTGGCGGTGGACGGGTCGGGGTCGGCTGACTCCGACGGGTCGGTTGCGTCGTACTCGTGGAGCTGGGGTGACGGCACGGCTGCAGGGTCGGGCAGGAACGCCACGCACACTTATGCCACGGCTGGGTCGAAGACGATCACGCTGACGGTGACGGACAACGACGGTGCCACGGCGAGCACGACTCGCACGGTGACGGTCTCGGCTCCGGCGGTGGACGTGGTCGCGCTGGACGGGTTCGACCGGTCGCTGGCCAGTGGTTGGGGTTCCGCGGAGACAGGTGGGGTCTGGACGTTGCTGGGTGGGACGTCGCGGTTCAGCGTGAGTGGGAGCGCGGGTCGGATCTCGGTGGCTTCTGACCAGTCTCGTCAGGCCT
>NZ_BAAHAA010000058.1:0-791 GCF_054777915.1 Nocardioides marmoraquaticus
GAGCCGGGCCTGCTGGCCACCGACGAGTCGCGAGTGCTCATCCCGATCGCCGGCCCCGGTGCACCACTGGTGCACCCGCTCGCGCCGCTCGAGCTCGGTGCGGCGCTCGACCGGTCGCACGACCACGCCCGCCACCTGCTCGGCGACGCCCTCGAGCTGGCCTTCCGGCTGCCCCGGCTGTGGGCGCTGACCCAGGAAGGGCGGGTGCCGGTGTGGCTCGCACGTCAGATCAGCCGCGAGACCCACGACCTGACCTACGACGCCGCGCTGCACGCCGACCGGCTCATCACCGCCGTGCCCGACAAGATCCACCGCGTCGACGCCGTGCGGCTGATCCACGAGGCCCGGCTCACCGCCGACCCCGACCGCGCTGTAGCGGACGCCGAAGCGGCCGCCTGCCGTCGTGGGGTGTGGCTGCGCCGGGACCGCCGCGCACCCGGGGTGGTCGACGTGAACATGACCCTCGACGCCGACGACGCTGACCTCCTCGACGCCACCCTGAACCGCGTCGCCGCCGACCTTCGCGACCTCGGCGACACCAGCAGCCGCGACATCCGGCGGGCGACCGCCGTGGGGATCCTGGCCGACCCGCAGCACGCTCTCGACCTCATGTCGGGCCGCACCACCAACCGTGACCCTGGCGCACCCGGCGACGTCGATCTCGTCGTGCACCTCACCCCCACTGACGTCACAGCCGAGCACGGCACCTTCGCCGAGGAGACCCGCGGCGCCGTCTCTGCCCCACAGCTCGCCGCCTGGATCCGCAGGCGCGCCGCTCACGGCGGCCGCGT
>NZ_BAAHAA010000059.1:0-705 GCF_054777915.1 Nocardioides marmoraquaticus
GACGAACACGTCGGTGGCGTCGCGGACGAGGGCGCGGGCGTGGTCGGCGGGGATGGTGGCCTGCAGGCCGGTGTCGGTGACGACCTGCGCGGGCTCGCGGTGCGACTCGGTGTCGTCGGAGCCGAGCAGCGCGCTGTCGGTCATGACGAGGGCAACCTCGACCGTCGACTCCGTCGGCTTCCGGCCGAGCAGACGGGCGACGAGCTCGTCGGCCATCACCTCCCCGCGGGCTCGTTCCTCGCCAGCTGCTCGGGCGGTGTCGGCGGTGCGGCACAGCTCGGCCCACACGTTGATCCCATCGACGACGGGCAGGACCGCAGACAGCCGGGTCATGCCGTCGGGCGCGGGCCGCAGCGACACCCGTCGTTGCTTCACCGCGGCGGCGTTGCGACGGACCGCACTGGCGGGGTCGAGACGCTGCCCGATCAGCCGGGCCTCGGCCTCCGCGCCCCGGTCCGAGAGGGCGCCGATGCCGCCGGGGCGTCGGTTGAGCTCCCGGTCGACCGCCGCGCGGTCCTCACGCGAGAGCAGCATCGTCTCCCTCGCGATGGAGAACGCCCGGAACTCCGAGGTGTCGCCGGCGGCGAGGGCGTCGTGGGTGTGGGGCAGCTCGGCCAGCGCGTGGGCGAACCCCACGAACCGGCGTGCCTTGAACGGCGACTGTCTCGTGGCGAGCCCCACCTGCGCGGCGACCCCGTCACCCCG
>NZ_BAAHAA010000060.1:0-636 GCF_054777915.1 Nocardioides marmoraquaticus
GGCTAGCTGTGATGTCCGGGGACGTTGTTTCGTGACACGGACCTGATGGTGCTGGAGAGGTGAAGGCCTCCGGTTGTGAAGTGGAGCTGTCTAAGGAACCGCTTCACGAACCAGGAGGCCTTCGTGTCCCACGCTACCCATCCCAATGCTGCTCTGACCCCGCGCGCTCGGCTGGCGTTGGCCCGCAAGGTCGTCGAGGACGGTTATCCGGTCGGTTACGTCGCGAAGATGTTCATGGTCAGCGCGCCCACGGCCCGCAAGTGGGTCCACCGCTATCTCGCCGAGGGCCCAGCCGGGATGGTCGACCGCTCCAGCCGTCCGCACCGCTCGCCCACCCGCACCAGCCCCGAGGTGGTGCGTCGCATCGTGCGGCTGCGGTGGCGCCAACGCCTGGGCCCGGTCCAGATCGGCGGCCAGCTCGGCGTGCCGGCCTCGACCGTCCACGCCGTGCTTCGGCGGTGTCGGGTCAACCGGCTCAGCGCCATCGACCGGGTCACCGGTGAACCGCTGCGCCGCTACGAACACCCACATCCGGGATCGATGATCCACGTCGACGTCACCAAGTTCGCCAACATCCCCGACGGCGGCGGCCACCGCTACCTCGGACGCCAACAAGGCCGCATCAACGGCACCGCG
>NZ_BAAHAA010000061.1:0-609 GCF_054777915.1 Nocardioides marmoraquaticus
AGGCCTGACGAGACTGGTCAGAAGCCACCGAGATCCGACCCGCGCTCCCACTCACGCTGAACCGCGACGTCCCACCCAGCAACGTCCAGACCCCACCAGTCTCCGCGGAACCCCAACCACTGGCCAGCGACCGGTCGAACCCGTCCAGCGCGACCACGTCCACCGCCGGAGCCGAGACCGTGACCGTGCGAGTCGCGCTCGCCGTGGCACCGTCGTTGTCCGTCACCGTCAGCGTGATCGTCTTCGACCCAGCCGTGGCATAGGTGTGCGTGGCGTTCCTGCCCGACCCGGCGGCCGTGCCGTCACCCCAGCTCCACGAGTACGACGCGACCGACCCGTCGGAGTCAGCCGACCCCGACCCGTCCACCGCCACACCCAGCGCGTCGGAGGACACCGTGAAGGACGCCGTCGGAGCCGCGTTGGTCCGCGTCACCGTCACCGTGCGAGTCGTGGTCGCGGTGCCACCACGGTTGTCCGTCACCGTCAGCGTGATCGTCTTCGACCCAGCCGTGGCGTAGGTGTGCGTGGCGTTCCTGCCCGACCCTGCGGCCGTGCCGTCACCCCAGCTCCACGAGTACGACGCGATCGTGCCGTCCGAGTCGCTCGACG
>NZ_BAAHAA010000062.1:0-584 GCF_054777915.1 Nocardioides marmoraquaticus
GCGTAGGTGTGCGTGGCGTTCCTGCCCGACCCTGCGGCCGTGCCGTCACCCCAGCTCCACGAGTACGACGCGATCGTGCCGTCCGAGTCGCTCGACGCCGAGGCGTCCACCGCCACGTCGAGACTGCTCGACGTCGTCGTGAACGACGCCGTAGGAGCGACGTTCGCCGCCTGCACGCTCACGTTCTTGGTCAGGGTGTTCTTCCCACCCCGGTCGTCGGTGACCGTCAGCTTCACCGCGTAGGTCCCGGTCGCGGCGTACGTGTGAGTCGGAGCCACCCCCGAACCAGTGACGCTGTCGTCACCGAAGTCCCACTCGTACGACACCACCGACCCGTCGGAGTCACTCGACGCCTGACCGTCGAAGGCCACCTCGAGATCCGACGCCGTCTGCGTGAACGCAGCCATCGGCGCGACGTTGGCCTTCACCACGGAGACCTGCGCGGTCTCGGTGTCCGTAGCACCACCCTCGTCCGTCACCGTCAACGTGACCGTGTACGTCCCCGAAGCAGCGTACGTGTGCTGCGCCGTCCGGCCCGTTCCCGACGTGCCGTCACCGAAGTCCCACGCGTAGGTGAGGCTCGA
>NZ_BAAHAA010000063.1:0-530 GCF_054777915.1 Nocardioides marmoraquaticus
CTTGCGTATTTTCCAGCACAACTGATTGATCTTGAAAAGGCAATACTTGAGAAAAGCGGTTTTTTTCATCTTCTAACCGATATTGACGATGACTTAATTCTTTCCACGTACCGCTAAAATATTGTTTTTCATCGTCACGCATGTTTCGACCAATGTGTAATTGTTTACCTTTAAAATGAACTCGATCTGCTAGAAAATCAGAGGCAATAACGCCGGCTTGTTCAGGCCAATTCACCATAGAAATCAAACTGTCATAGCCATCATTTAGCAATTCGCCAGGTACATAATCTGATACCGCCACACTCTGAACTTCTACTCCAAAACTCGTCAACACTCGTTGTAAAGCATCCACATCATTTTCTTTTTTCTCAGCAATATTCAAGCTGTCATAGACAAGTAAGACATGTTTACTTGGTGCAGCCAGCGCCGGTTTGGCAAAGCCACAAAAAACGAAAAAGAGTAAGAAACACACCCAGCCAATAAGATATTGTTTATTTTTCAATTCCCTCTACCTCCCCAATGACTTGTGG
>NZ_BAAHAA010000064.1:0-503 GCF_054777915.1 Nocardioides marmoraquaticus
ATATACAGTCCATTTTTCTGAAGCTTTCTGAAGGCACTCTTAATAGAGGGTGCTTTATCCGTTACTAGAACCTTTGGTTCTCCAAACTGGTTCTTCAGTCGTTTTAGAAAAGCATACGCAGCCTATGTGTCGCGCTTTTTCCGTAACCAGATATCTAAGGTTAAACCATCTGCATCGATGGCTCGATACAAATAATGCCATTTTCCTTTAATTTTGATGTACGTTTCATCCATTTTCCATGAATAAAAGGATTTTTTATTTTTCTTTTTCCAAATTTGATAGAGTAGTTTGCCATATTCTTGCACCCAACGATAAATCGTCGTATGAGAAACGTTAATGCCACGATCATATAAGATTTCTTGAACTTCACGATAGCTAAGGTTATAACGAAGATAGTAGCCCACGGCTACAATAATCACATCCTACTGAAATTGCTTTCCTTTAAAATGATTCACCGTCATTGCTCCTGCTATCTTTTTCTATTATTCTACCTTATTTGATAG